>JBAUBR010000299.1:0-50922 GCA_049676965.1 Occallatibacter sp. | reverse complement strand
GCGCATCACTGCGCGCATCGACGATAGCGTGCGAGTAGCGCTGCCGGGCAGCGTGCCGCATGAAGCGGCCGCGGAGTTCGACCAGGGCGAGGCGCCGGCCTCGGCCACGCTGTTGCACGTGCGGCTGACGCTTGAGCGCAGCCCGGAGCAAAAGGCCGCGCTCGACCGCCAGCTGGACGAGCTGATCGACCCGTCTTCGCCGAACTATCATCGCTGGCTCACGCCGGACGAGTTCGGCGCGCGCTTTGGCGCGGCCGAGGCCGACGTCGAAGCGATCCGCGACTGGCTTGAAGCGGAGGGATTCACGGTCGCGGCGATTCCCAGGAGCCGGATGAGCGTCGAGTTCGCGGGCACGGTGGACCGCATCGAGCAGGTCTTTCATACATCGATCCACGCATTCCAGCGCGGCCATGAAAAGTTCCTGGCCAACGTCGGCAATCCTTCCATTCCAGTAGCTCTGGCGCCGGCGATTGCGGGCATCGTGGACATGAACACCATCCCGGTCGAACACGACATAGTGCTGGGACCGCGCGGTGTGTATGACCCGGCCACGCGGCGAATGGTACCTGTGGCGGGGCAGGATCGAATGCGGCCCGAATATACGGGATCGTTCGACGGCGCGCCGTTCCTCTACATCACGCCCGCCGACGCATCGACGATGTACAACACGCCGAACCAGGACCTGAATGCGAACTTCGGCGGCGGCGCGAGCTATGACGGCAAGGGCGTGACCATCGGCATCATCGGAGATGCGGAGTTGACCAGCTCGGCGACCACGCCGATCGCCAACTGGCGCAAGCGCTTTTTGCCGGCGCGCTACGCGTTCCCCCTTACCATCACCAATGTCGACGGCGCGACATCGTCGAACGGTGCCGACGAGGCGTTTCTCGATATAGAGACCGCCGGCGGCATCGCGCCGGGCGCGTCGCTGCACTTCTACACGTCGGCGGACAGCATTCTGCCCGCCATGCAGCAGGCGGTCGACGACAACACGGTCGACATTCTCAATGTGAGCTTTGGCATGTGCGAGTTCAATGCCGGCAACCAGATGAACCAGACGATTCTGGGCGACTGGCAGCAGGCCGCGGCCGAGGGCATCACGGTGACGGTATCCGCGGGCGACACGGGCTCGGCCCGCTGCGACCAGAACGGGAGCAACCGGGCGGCCGAAGGCCTTGCCGTGAATGCATACGGATCGACGCCCTACAACATCGTGGTGGGCGGCACGGACACGTTCGGGCTCGTGAACAGCTTCAGCGAGTACGTCGACCCCGAATCGTCGAACAGCGCGAAGAGCTACTATCGCACGGTGCTGGCGCCGATTCCCGAAGCGACTTGGAATGACTCGCAGGACAACGCCGATGCCGTGCCGGGACCGATTAGCAAAGCCGTGGTCTATCAGAACACGACCGGAGCGGGCGGCGGCGGCTCAAGCAGCTGCTCCACCCAGTCGAGCGCGGGCAAGTGCACGGCAGGCTATCCGAAACCGAGCTGGCAGGCGGCCGCGGGCGTGCCCAACGACGGCGTACGCGACCTGCCGGACGTGTCGCTGATGTCGGGCCCGGGATACGACAACGCCGCGTGGCTAGTCTGCTCGACCGACCTGGGAAGCTGCGCGGTGGAAGCGGGGGGAGAAATCTCGTTCAGGGGCGTAGGCGGCACATCGGCGGCTGCGCCAACCTTTGCCGGCATTCTGGCGCTGCTTGAGCAGAAGACCGGCGAACGTCTGGGGCAGGAAGCGGGAAAAAACCTCTATGCCGAGTACAACAACTTCGGCAGCCGGGTGTTCAACGACATTACGCTGGGCAACAACGCGCCGCCGTGTTACCCGCCGGAGCCGGACCTCCCCAGCCCCGACTGCGTGAAGAACAGCGAGGGCTACTATCTCGAAAGCGCATACAACGCGGGCGCGGGATACGACCGGGCAACGGGACTGGGGTCAGTGAATGCGACGAACCTGATCGCGTTCTGGGGCGCGGCGGCGCCGCTGGCGGCCACCGTGACGGTGCGGCCGGCCAAAACCAGCGTCTTCCGCGGCGACGCGCTGACCGTGACGGTTACGGTGGCGGGAAAGTCGAGCACGCCCACAGGAACGGTGAAGCTGGCGTGCGGTGGGTTTGTGTCGGCGGCAAAGCCGCTGGCCGATGGGAAGGTTAGCTTTGAAATCCCTGCGAACGTGCTGGCCGCAGGCATCGATACGCTGAAGGCGGCGTACTCCGGCGACGCGAAGTTCGGCGAGGCGGCGGGATCGGCGAAGGTAACGGTCACGCTGCTGACGCCGACAGTGACGGTGACCCCGGCGGCGAAAACGATTTCGCGGGCGAAGACGCTGAAGGTGTCGGTGAAGGTTGCGGCGTCTGCGGGCACGCCTACGGGGACGGTCACGCTTTCAAGCGGGCACTACAAGTCGGCGGCGAAGGTGCTGGTGAGCGGCAAGGCGACGATCACGATTTCGGCAGACGAACTGGCCGCGGGAAGCGACACGCTGACGGCGCGCTACTCCGGCAGCGCGGACTACAAGACAGCGAGCGGGCACGTCACGGTGAAGGTGACACAGCCGGCGGATGTTGGCGCGGCTCCGGTTCGAGCGGCGGACTGAAGCCGGGAAATGCGGGCGCTGCTGCGGGCTGTGAACGAGCTAGGCTTGTGCCGCGTAGCTTTCAAGTAGACAAGCTACGCGGCAAGTCCTCATCGCCGGATCGGCGCCGGGAGCGACGCCGTCTCGAGAACCTGCTCGGCGTTACAGGTCCTGGTTTTCAAGCAGCACGGGCATCTGGGTCACTGAAATCTCCGTTGGCAGTGTAGCCAGATTGTTCTGCCAATCCCGATACACCGTTAATCCAAGGTTGGCCGGAATCGTAACGGAGATGCTCGTCCCGGTGCTGCTCCACAGCATCCAGGCGTTATAGCCTCCCGAGCGCAGCAACTCACAAGCCCAGAGGCCATCCTGGTACTCCTGGCATTGAGTCAGGTTTGCGGCTAAGAGCCAGCTTTCAATCGTGCTGTAGGCCGTTCCAGCTTCGGTCAAATCGCCGGCTGGGCCTTCATCCGTAGTGCAGTTGGGTGATGTCCACAATGTGCCCCAGGAACAGTTATCGTAGGCATACCAGATAAAGCGCGAAGTACCCAACAGGGCCTGGGCCACGTGGTAGCGCATCACCCAGGAAGCCTGCTGGTCCTGGGACAAGTTGGTGTCCCACTCGAAGCTTGCTTCGGTGTTCCATACGGGAAGATTGGAGAGTCCGTAACTGGCGAGGGTCTGTTCGAACAGTTGCGGCTGCGGTCCTGTCACCATGTCCTCCGGGTCTATAAAGCCATAGCCGTGGTAGGCCGCGACATCGGCATAGGGATACTGCGAGCCCCCGGCGGCCAGATATGAGCCGAGCCAATTGAGGCTGGTCTGGCTCACGCCGCTGATGGGCGGCAGCAGAACCTTGTTGGGATTGGCGCCGCCATTCGGCGCGCAGACACCGTTTGTGCAACCGCAGTTCGCAGGATCTTTCGCGATCTGATACACCTGCTGCGCAATGGCCAGCATCTGGCTGTTATTGCCATCCCAGAATTCTGGGTTGTCCGGCTCATTCCAGGGCTCGTAGTATTTCACTTTTCCGCAGTAGCGCTGCACGACCGCGGTGGCAAAGGTTTCAAAGGCGTCCATGTCCGGCGGATCGCAAGTTCCCGCTCCCTCGCCATTCGTGCATGGATCCGTCGGGTTTGTCGACGCCCACGCCGGCGGACGGCCGAAATTAAAGATGAAGTCGCTTACGCCGTTCTGCTGTGCGATCGCGAGGGAGTTATCCATCTTGATCCAATTCCAATCGCCTTCGGCCGGCTGGATCATGGCCCAATAAGCTACGTCCCAGAAGCGCAATGTGGAGACCGGAAATGTCGGGAAGGGAGTGGGGTACTGTTCGGCCTCGAGGCTATTCGGCGCAAGGTTGGTAATCGTCAGCCCGAATAGGTCCGGTGAAATCGCCGCGGATGGATTGGGTGGAATCCATGTGCTCACCAGTGTACTTCCGGCGTAGGAAAATGGGGTTTCCGGCGTGCCTGATCCGTTGGGGCCAAGGACAGCCGAACCGCTTAGGCCGACTACGGCCGGACTGCCTGAAGTGGAGTTGCTGGCGATGGTCAACTGGCCTGTTGCCGTCCCAGTAGCGGTGGGAGAAAAACGCACGCTCAAGGTCGCGGTCTGGCCGGGATTCAATGTCAGCGGCACTGTGGCCCCGGAGACGGTAAAGCCAGCGCCAGTGACGGACGCCGCACTGATGGTGATCGGCTCAGTGCCCGTAGAGTTCAATGCGACCGACTTCGTGACCGCGGTGTCGACAACGACATCCTCAAAGGACAGGCTGCCTGCGCTCACGCTCATGGTTTGCGTCCATGCATTCAGTTGCAGCGCAAAGCTCATGGAACTTGAGCCCGCGCTAGCGCCGAGCGTTGCCGTCTGCGTGGTCGTCACGGACTTCACGCTGGCTGTGAACTGCGCCATCGTCGCGTTCGCCGGCACGGTTACCGTGGCCGGGACGGTGACAGCCGCATTGCCGCTGGAGAGGCCAATGCTTACGTTGTCTGCCGAAACGGTGCTTAACTTGACCGTGCAGGTATCGGTTCCCGATCCGAGCATGGTGGCGCTGGTGCAATAAAACGCACTGAGCGGTGGCACTCCACCGATGCCGCTCAGGCCGACCGTCAACGTACTGCTCGCGGTCGAGTTGCTTGTGATCGTCAACTCGCCGGTCGCGGCTCCTGCCGTGGCCGGGTCAAATTGCACGTTCAGCGTCAGCTTCTGGTCGGGATTCAACGTGACCGGAAGCGTGGCTCCGGAGACTGTGAAGCCGGCGCCGGTGGCTGCAGCCGCGCTGATGGTAATGGGATCCGTTCCAGTCGAGGTCAGCGTTACCGGCAAAGTAGCGGGTGTGTCGAGCGCTACGTAAGGGAATGCAACGGCCGCCGTGCTGGCGCCTAACGTTTGGTTAGCCGCATTCAACTGCACGGCAAAGCTCATCGAACTCGAGCCGGAGACAGCCTTCAGTGTTGCGGTCTGGGTGGTCAATACCGAGTTCATATTCGCTGTGAACTGCGCGCTGGTTGCATCGGCCGGCACCGTCACAGTGGCCGGCACCATGGCTGCCGAATCGTTGCTCGACAGGCTTACGCTTACGCCGCCGCCCGTCGACACCGAGCTCAGCTTTACTGTGCACGTATCCGTTGCGGACCCTTTGACTGTCGCTGTAGCGCAATAGAACGCACTCAATGGCGGCACGCCACCGATTCCGCTCAGGGCGATGGTCGTTGTCGTGCTTGCTGTCGAGTTGCTGGTGATGGTCACCTGGCCTGTCGCCGTTCCCGCTGCGACCGGATCGAAATGGACGCTCAACGTGACCGTTTGGTAGGGGCTCAACGACAGCGGGAACGTGGCTCCTGAAACCGTGAAGCCCGGTCCCGCCGCGGTCGCGCTGATAGTGATGGCTTCAGTGCCCGTTGATTTCAGCGTTACGGACTGGAACGCTGTCGCATTCAGCGCCACGTAGTTGAATGCCAGGCTGGCGGCACTGGTGCTCAGGGTTCGAGTGTATGCATTCAATTGCAGTGCAACGCTCATCGAACTCTTTGCCACGGTTGCTTCAAGCGTCGCCGTCTGCGTCGTCAGCACCGCGGAAAAGTTCACCGTGAACTGGGCGCTCGTTGCATTTGCTGGAAACGTCACCGTTGCGGGAGCCGCGACCGCGGAGTTGTTGCTCGACAGATTCACGCTCACGCTTGCGGTCGATGTCGAACTCAGCTTCACGGTGCAGATGTCCGTTCCCGATCCGCTCAATGAGGAAATCGAGCAATAAAACGCGCTCAATGCCGGATTCCCACCGATGCCGCTCAGACCGATCACGGTCGTGGCGCTGGCTGTCGAGTTGCTTGTGACGGCGAGCTGGCCGGTCGCTGTCCCGGCTGCAACAGGATCGAATTGCACGCTGAGCGTAACCGCTTGATAGGGATTCAACGTGAGCGGAAAAGTTGCCCCGGAGACCGTAAATCCCGCACCTGTCACTCTCGCCGCGTTGAGCGTGATGGGTTCTGTGCCGCTCGACGTCAGAGTTACGGACTGTGTCACAGCCGTGTTCAGCGCCACGTAGGAGTAAGCGAGACCGGCGGCGCTGGCGCTCAACGTTCGTGTGGCTGCGTTCAACTGCAGGGAGTCGCTCAGCGAACTGCTGCCGGAGGTTGCTTCCAGGGTCGCAGTCTGGTTGGTAAGGACCGACGACACATTTGCCGTCAACTGAGCGCTCGTCGCATTGGCCGGCACCGTCACCGTGGCCGGCACCACGACCGCTGCATTGTTGCTTGACAGAGTCACGCCGATGTTGACGGACGATGCCGAGGCCACCTTCACTGTGCAGATATCGGCAGCAGATCCGCTGATAGCGGCAACACTGCAGTAGAACGCGCTGAGCGCCGGCGCGTCCGCGGTCCCGGTAAGCGCGATTTCGGTTGCAGGGCTCGCAGTCGAGTTGCTGGTGACGGTCAGCCGGCCTGCGGATGCTCCGGGCGCCAGAGGCTTAAATCGAACGCTCAGGGTTACCGCTTTGCCTGGATCTAATGTGAGCGGAAAGCCGGCGCCTGAAACCGTAAAGCCTCTCCCGCTTACAGCCGCCCTGGTGATGGTGATCGGCTCAGTTCCGGTCGACGTAAGTTTCACCGGCCGGCTCACCAATGTGTTCAGGCTCACATGGGAGAAAGCCTCGCTGTTGGTGCTTGCGCTCAATGTTCGCGTCGCCGCGATCAGTTTCAAGACGGCGCTTTTGGATCCGCCGTCCAAGGCTGCCGTGAGTGTGGCGGTCTGGGTCTCCCTTACCGCCGATACATGAACTGTGAAGTGAGCTTCGGTTGCATTCGCGGGCACCGTTACGGTGGCGGGGACGGCAACAGCCGCCTTGTCGCTCCGCAGGTTAACTCGCACGCCGCTCCGGGTCGATTTCGACGCCAGCTTCACGGTGCAAACGTCACTCGCGGCGCCTCTGATTGATTCTTTTGCGCACGAGATTGTGCTCAGCGCCGGCGAAGCTTCATTCGAACTGGCCTTTGCGGAACGCGTGTTGTAACCCAGCGCGACTGCCAGAGAACAATAGAAGATCAGGACATGGAGCCGGAACCAGCCACAGAAAAAATTGCTGCGATGCGAGGCAAGCGAGCCCGGCCGGCATGAAACCTTGGATGAAGTTGAATTGGGCGAGACTCGGTTGATGGGGCGAGCCAGGGACAAAAAAAGCTGGTGCATTCCGCTCCTCAGCAGGCATTCTGCCGGCTCGGAACTGCCGCGGATCATGCGTTTCATCTTTGGCAGCGAGCAAGAGTATGAAGAGAATCTATTGCTAGTTTATCTTCAGTAACACTCCATTGGTAACCACATAACGGTAAGAATATGGGTACTTCAGTTACCAAGAGAGCCGGCGTTTGCCGCAAACGCGATGCATTTTGTGCAATCCCTGGGACGGAAAAACCCCACAATCCTCAAAGTGTTTTCGAAACGCAACACAGCGCAGGGGGAGGGACGGACGCCCTACAGGTTTGAGAGTTTTCACATTACCCAGGCCGGATTCCCGCCAATCGCAAGGTTGAAAGGAAGTACGATACCCCTATGCAAGCCGGTGGCTCCTTCGAGATCACGGCACGGGATGTTCACGTTTGGACCGTGGGAACTGCTGTCCCGGATGACATTGCTGGGGAATTTCACCGGTGTCTCGATCCCGCCGAAGCAGAGCGCGCCGCACAATTTCGCTTCAACCGATTCGGCAAATCGTTTGTCGTCACGCGGGGTGTGCTTCGGTATCTTCTAGGAAGATATCTGGATTGCAATCCCGCAAGCCTCCGATTCGAAAACGGCTCGAAGGGAAAGCCTGCTCTTGCCCAGGGAATCGGCATTCAGTTTAACGTGTCGCATTCTGGCGATCTGGCGGCAATCGCTGTGACCTGCGGCTGCGAAATAGGCATCGATCTGGAACGGGTCCGCTCGGTTCCAGAGATGGATCAGATCGCTTCTCGCTATTTCGACCCAGCCGAGGCGGCGGAGATTCTTTCCTTGCCAAAGAACGAGCGCGGCCGATTTTTTTTCCGGTCCTGGACGCGGAAGGAGGCGTATATCAAAGCGATCGGAGAAGGCCTTTCAGAGCCATTTCTGCGATTCTCGCCGGAGGGCTTGCCTGGCGGCGTGTTCGAGTTTGGAACCAGCGCCGGCAATGATGCAGTTCCCGGCTTATGGACGATGCATGATCTCGAGATTGCGCCGGATTACCTGGCGGCAGTCGCCTATCGCGATCGCCGGCGCTCATTGTCGCTCTTTCCCATTTTGGCGGCCCATCTCCAGAGAATCCCAAAACAGGACGCCGACGTCGTTCCACCGGCGAGTTCCTGGCAGCCGCTGTGATTCCGAGCTCACTGCGAGTTCAAACGCGCCACAAGGAGACGGGGGCCTAAGGGGATCCGCCGGCGTTTAGAGAATAAATCTGGCCATTTGAATAAATATGCGTGGTCTGTCCAACACTGACTTGAATGCTGAACTGTCCTTTGCCTACAATCGTCACGGCCTTGGGTCCAAGGTTCTTCACGTCCAGGCACCATGGATTTCCCTCGTCATCCAGTTTCTGCGGGACTTGAGGAAGATGCACGACCGCAGGGGAGTCGACGAGTTCAAGCAGCTTCCCCCCGAACTGGCTCTCGATGACATTGCGACCCGGGCGTAAATGTACCACTGGCTTCGGCTGCAATGTATTCATTTGCAGGGCCAAGAGGGAGAAAAAGACGAGAAGACTTTTCATATGGCGCCATGAACGTAAAATCTGAAAACGGCCTGTACCCTGATTTCGAGTCGAGATCGCAGTTTCGAAATCACCCCAACTGGTGACGGAGTTCCCTGCAGCGTCATCGCGGTTAGTCCATTCGCTGATTTGCTTCAGCACTCCCAGCGTTTACCGAGTGGAAAGTATGCCCCCGGAGCGTCAAATAGAACAGCAGCTCGACGCGGCTCGAAACCCCAAGCTTTTCGAAGGCACGGAACAGGTAGTTCTTTACCGTGTGCTCACTGAGGCCCAGCTCACTGGCGATGGCTCTATTCGTCCGTCCCTTGGCCGCACATTGAACCACTTGTAACTCGCGATCTGTGAGTGAAGGCGAATCGTTTCCTTTGGCGAAACTGGGCGCCGGAATACTTCTAAAGGCATTAAGGAGAGCATCTGTTTCCTGCTTTCCCGCCCAGATAAGCCCCTTCCGCACGTGCTCCACGCAATCAAGGAGCTCGGCCACCGGTTGCTGGCGAGAGAAAACCCCGCGCGCACCACAGCGAAACGCATTCAACACCGCGTCATGGGTCGATTCATTGAGAAGAATCACCACGGACACATTTGGGTATTCGCGACCGATGGCGTGAGTCAGATCGAAGCCCGTCCGGCTTGTTGAGTGCTGCTCGGAAGCGATCAGAACAATGTCGATCTGGCTTGCCGCCAAGGCGCGAAACAGATCGGATGGTTGAAGGGCCGTCGCATCGCAGTTCCCGTGGCGGCCGAGAGCATCGGCCAGCAGGTCGCTGGACATCGAGTCGCGATCGACAACCAGGATACGAAACGCTTCCCCCGGATCGGGGGCGAGGTTTCCATACGTTTCATTAATTCGATTTGCGGGGACCAGCCGATGTTCTTTCTGGTTCCGCAACGATTCGACTCGTGAGTTTAGCGAGCGTAGCTGCAAGCGCTGACCCCCCAAATCCAACGGAACATGAAGCATTCGCGTCAGTTCGATGATTACGTTGCAAGACTGCCGTCGTCGAGAGCGAAAAGTCCACTTGCAGAAGCGCGATGATGGCAAAGCTTCTTTGCTTTTACCGATGAAGACTAGCCAAACCCGGGAGAAACCTTGGCTGCGAGGCGGGAGGAGCAAAGCTCCTTCTGGGAGATTGTACCGTAATCGCGCCTTCCTGCCAAATCTGCTTGAAAGCAAACTTTCTTCTCTACGGCGAAACGAGATTGTTTCTCAGTCGCACTGAGAAGTCGTCCTTGTTGATTTAGGCGATTCGCGAGCATCATGTGGACTTTGCTAGAGAGAACAGGGCCGCCGATGGTCCTGCCGGCCCCCACGATTTTCAAACATTCGCCTTCTTGTTTCGCTCGCGAAATCACCATACGCTCGTTCCACCTATGGGTCTGGGCTTGGTGCCAGCACGTTTCGTTCAACGTAGGAATGCAGTCCGTTACAAGCTGCAACTTCCCGTTATTTTTCATTGGAACGATGGCACAGAGCACACGGAGGGAGGCTTCACCAGCGACGTTGCGCTCGATGGCGCCCTGATTCTCAGCAGCAAGCGTCCTCCAATTGGATCGCAAGTCAGCATTGAACTCTTGATTCCATCTCCCGATGAGACCGGCGAAGAACTTCGAATCGAATGCCATGGGAAAGTCACACGAGTCCTGGACGAGCCTGGATGCAGCGGATTTGGAGTTCAAGGAACCTTCGACGATGAACATTTCACCCGTCAGATCATGACGTGATTGGAAAAACAAAGGCCCAGATATCTCTCGAGGGAGTACAGATAGGTGTGCGATCGATGCCGTCCCGTTAGGGTTCGATGCCACACAGGGAGCGGCGGGTTGTTCTTTCTAGATCGATTTCCGGGCTGACCGGTTGCTACCCTTTGCTGCTCTTGCCCGATCGTAAGTAGCCCATCGCAGGATTTCCTGAGCGAACTCGGAAGGAGTTCCTGGGACTGAAGGGGCGAAGCTATGCCCGGCTTGTTCTTCGATTTGCCGGTGCAACGTGCATTTCAGCGGAGAGTGAAGGGTAGATGAGCGAGGATGTCGATAACGGCCGAACAGATTGCCGCTGGTTTGCAGCGTGGACACGCTCGCGACAGGAAAAGCTGGCGGCAACAATGCTCGATACTCTTGGAGTCAGTCACTTCCTGCCGCTGAAGTCGGAACTCCGCCAATGGAGCGACCGCAAACAGGCCGTGTCTGTTCCCCTCTTCAGCGGGTACCTGTTTGTTCGGATCGATCCAGCCAGGGAAAGCCGGCTGAGGATTCTCAGAACGCCCGGTGTCGCAGGGCTGGTGGGTAACCATGTCGGCCCCGTGCCTATTCCGGACCAACAGATCGAGGACATACGCACGGTGCTGGCGACACGAGCCGAATGTACCGTTCTTCCCCTGTTTGAAGAGGGCGACCTGGTGCGTGTCGTCAAGGGACCGCTCTCGGGAGTCGAGGGCAGGCTGCTTCGCGGCAATTCGACTTCCCGTCTTGTCATCTCGATTGAATTGATTCAAAAGTCGCTTGCCGTAACCGTCTCGCGGCAGGATGTCGAGTTGCTCGAACGCCCGGCGGCATAAGGAGCGCGTGAAGAGAGTTCTAACCCCATGCCGGCGCCGGCGCAACAAATTCAGCAAGGAGTGTGAAATGAAGAGAGCCAAATTTCCGTTGCGAAAAATTGCGCTTGCGTCTTGCGCCTGCTGCTTCTTCTCAATTGGCGCCCAGCAGATATTGCCGGCGCAGGCATCTCCCGCAAGCGGGCCTGTGCTCGAGCAAAGGCATCCTCGCTATGTGATACAGCGGGAAGACGTGCTGCTTTTGACGTTTCCGCTTTCGCCGGAATTGAACCAGACCATTACCGTGCAGCCGGATGGCTATATCAGTCTTCAGAATGCAGGCAGCGTTTACGCGCAGGGACTGACAACGCCGGAACTGGTTGACGCCGTCAAGAAGGCATACACCGGCATCCTGCACGACCCGATTATCGACGTCGACTTGCAGGACTTTCAGAAGCCGTTCTTTACCGTATCCGGCCAGGTTGGAAAACCGGGACAATACGAGCTTCGCGACGACATCACGGTCGCAGAAGCACTCGCCGTGGCCGGTGGGATGACCATGCCCACGGCCAAAACCCAGATCTTTCTCTTCCACCGCGCTTCGAACGACTGGATGGAAGTAAAGAAGGTCAACATGAAGGATATCCTGAACGGCAAGAACGCGAATGAGGACCCGACCATTAAGCCTGGAGACATGATTTACGTGCCGGAGAAGTTCATCGCGAAATTCCGGAAGTACGTGCCGTATTCAGTGAACGCAGGAACCTACCTGTCGGAAGGATACGTGAGCCAATGAGACAGACAAATGTTCATATACCGATAGCCGATGGTGCGAGGGATTTATCGGTGCGCGATTTCGTCGCGCCTCTGTTCCGCCGCAAAAGAGTCCTGATCGCAACGTTCTTCGGAGTGCTTGGAGGCATAATCCTCCTTGCCATGCTCATGGGACCTGCGTACTCCTCGCGCATGGCGGTGCTCGTGAACCGCGAGCGGCTCGATCCGTTGGTGTCGACTGAAGCGACCACACAGCTCGTCACGACCGCGAACCCGGTCACGCAAGAGGAGATCAACTCCGAGGTGGAGCTGCTCGGCAGTCGCGACGTGCTTGAAAAAGTTGTCCTTGAAAACGGACTGGAGAACTCGAAGGGATTCTCTTTCGTAGACCTACTGAGGCCTAAGCAAACTCGGGACGACCGTATTGCTCGAGCGGTGAAGACCCTCGCGAGACAAATCAAGATCAAGGCCATCAAGGATTCGAACCTTATCGAGGTTACGTATAAATCCGCAGATCCGCAGCTCTCCTACAATGTGCTGAAGTCGCTCGGTGATCTCTACTTGGCCAAGCACGTAGCGGTACATCGTCCTGCCGGCTCGCTCGCGTTCTTTTCCAATGAAACCGACAAATATCGCTCTGAGTTGCAGCGGGCAGAGGATAACCTGCGCAGCTTCGACCGACAGAATGCCATTGCCGCTCCGGATGAACAGCGGACGCAATTGGCGGCTCAGGTTGCGGAATCAGTCGGACTGCAGCACCAGGCCGAGCAGTCCATCGCAGCCGATCAAGAGCGCATCAAAGAGGATCAAATACAGATGAGGACAACACCTGCGCGGTCGCCGACCGCGCAAGCCTCTTCCGTCAACGACAAGCTCATCGGCGATCTCAATGCGGCGCTGCTTGCGGCGCAAACCAAACGCACGCAGCTGGCTCTGAAATACGACCCGAGCTATCCTCTGGTCCGGGAAGCAGACCAGGAGATCGCGCAGGACAAAGCCGCAATCGCCCAAGCTGAGGAAAGGAGATATGTCACTGAGACAACGGATCGGGATCCCACTTACGAACTCCTCAGAGAGGACATCGCCAAATCCGAGGCGGACCTCTCCGGCCAACGCGCGACTCTCGCAGCGACCAAGCGTAGCATCCAAAGCATACAAGCACAGATGGTCAACCTGGATCAGCTCTCTGTATCGCAGCAGGACCTGCAGCGGGAAGCGAAGGCCGCCGAGAGCAACTATTTGCTCTATTTAGCCAAGAGGGAACAGGAGCGCACATCGAATGCACTCGATGTGACAAGAATTGCCAATGTGGCGATTGCCGTGCCTCCCGCAATTCCTGTTCTGCCGGTGTTGGGCTGGCCAATGATCGTGGTCATTGCTCTCTTTTCGGCGACATTTTTAGCGTTCGGCGCCGCTTACGCCATGGATTATTTCGACCGGACGTTCCATACTCCGGCGCAGGTCATCGACATTCTCGATATTCCGGTCGTTATATCGATGGCCAGGAAGACTGCTTAGGAAACCGATGGTTCTCGACTTTTTCAATCTTCGCGAACAGCCATTCGGGGTCACGCCCGATCCGCGTTTCTGGTTTGCGAGCGCAACGCACAGAGAAGCTCTGGCGTCGCTTCTCTATGCATTGGAAGCGGAGCGCGGTTTCGTGGCTTTGATCGCGAACCCGGGGATGGGGAAGACGACCCTGCTCTTCAATGGGCTGCAACGAATCAATAGCCGCGTGAGGACCGTCTTCCTTTTTCAGCGCATTACGAGCGTCAAAAGCCTTCTTCAGGCTCTGCTGGCCGACCTTGGCGTGACAGAGATTCGGGGCAGCCTGATCGAATTGCAGCGGAAGCTGAACGATGTCTGTGCCGAGCAGGCCCGTTCCGACAAGCGGATCGTCGTTGTCATCGACGAGGCGCAAAACCTGGACGAATCGGTGCTCGAGTTCGTGCGCATGCTGTCGAATTTCGAAACCTCGAGCCGCAAGCTCATCCAGATCGTCCTCGCCGGCCAGTTCCAGCTCGCCGAAAAAATGGCCTCGCCTTCCATGACTCAATTGCGCCAGAGGATCTCAATCTTCGCCTATCTGAAACCCCTCTCGGAACAGGAGACGGCGAGCTACATCGATCACCGCTTGCAGACGGCGGGATACAGTGCAAATTTGCCTCTTTTTGCGCCATCCGCAATGGAGTTGATCGCGAAACACAGCCAAGGCATTCCGCGAAACATCAACAATCTATGTTTCAACGCGATGTCAGTCGGCTTTGCTCTCAAGCGGAGAACGATCCACGACGATGTCTTGCGCGAAGTGATCGCCGATCTGAGTTTGGAGACATTCACGAACCAATCCGTGGAGGATCCGCACTCTCCGATTCCTGAGAAGGCGCCCGATCTTCATTTAGAGCCGGCAAGAAAACCCCCTCCGGCTCGAGTTCGGCCGACCTTGCAGGAAGTCATGTTGGATCTTGATCGCAGATTATCGAGGCGGAACCGGACGATTGCACCGCAGCCATCCATTTGCGAACTAAAACCCGAGCCTGCGCCGCAGCCAGTTGCCATGGTTTCGGCCAGGGAGATCAACAGGGAGATCAAGCCCGACACAACTGGCTCGCCGCTATCACGATTGTTCACGCTGGCTCTTGCGGTGCGCTCCGGCCCTCGCGCTCGATTCATGCCGGATTCGATTTACCGGTCAGCGGGAACGGGCATCCTCTTTACCATATTGATCTGCGCCCTCACGATGGTGCTCTTGAAAAAGGATCACGTGGGCGCGGCGACGACGCCGTCGGGAACTATCGCGTTGCCGGCAAGCGCACTGGAAACTCCACCATCTCCCAATCCGAGTCCGGCGCCGTCGCAGCTCCCGAGTTTTAAGTCGGTCGTTGTCAAGGCGGGGCAATCATTGCACGGCATCTGCGCCGAAAACTTTGCAAGTTGCACTCCCAACGTTTTCCAGAAAATCCTCGAACTGAATCCGGAGATCCGCTACGCCAACCACATTGAAGCGGGCCAGGAGATCCACATCCCATCGACAGATACGGTCGATCCGTCTGCCGAGCAGGCAGATAACGACCCACGCAGAAGGAGAGAGACTCCATGAGCAAGAACTTTGAGTTGATGCAGGAGCTGGAACGGGCACAGGAATTCCAACCGGTTCGAATCTCCGCAGCCGAGATTCCTTTCACGTCCGAAAGCAATCAATTCGCCGAGGACTTCCACTGGTCCGGCGACGAGACGCTCGGGCTGGTGCAAAGGATTTTTCTCCTGCAGACAGCGAAACCTCCGCAGGTGGTAGTCTTTGCGGGGATAGACCACGGGAACGGTTGCAGCGGAATCTGCCGGGGCGTGGCGGAGACGCTGGCCAAACACTCCAGCGGCCCTGTTTGTCTGTTGGAGGCAAATTTCCGCTCTCCCGCTCTGCCAGCCATGTTCGGCACCACAAATCACTTCGGCCTGACCAACGCCCTGATGCAAGAGGCGCCGATCCGGTCGTTCGCGAAGCGCGTCGGAAGTGACAACTTGTGGCTTATATCCTCAGGGTCGCTCGCGGAAGACTCGCCCAACCTGCTCACCTCGGAAAGACTGAAGGCGAGGTTGGCTGAGTTGCGAGCCGAATTCGACTTCGTCATCATCGATTCGCCACCGTTGACGCGCTATACGGATGCAATGGCGCTTGGCCATTTGACCGACGGCCTGGTCCTGGTTCTTGAAGCGAATTCGACTCGTCGTGAAGCGGCCCAGATGGCCGCGGCAACCCTGCGCTCGTCCAACATCGCGATTCTCGCAGCGGTTCTCAACAAGAGAACATTTCCCATCCCGGACAGCATCTATAAGCGCCTTTAATCTCCGGGGCTCGAAAAGCGGGATCGCAGTTGCGGATCTTCGACCTGCAGCGCTGCAGCTTCTCGCCTTGCGCCGAGCCGCAGTGTCTTTAGATCGCTTTAGCTCGTAAGCAAACAACTTCGACATACCAAGTCGTTCCAGCCCCATATCCCTATTCAATCGTCGGATTCTCCGGCATTTGCATCTACGTTCGCCGAAACCCGCCACGTTGGCTTGCGCAAATCGTCAAGTCTCGACTACATCCGTTCCTCTATTGATTGTGGAGAGAGATCATGACAGATAGGCACCGTCTTCTTATCAACATTTTCAAACTTCTTGACATTGTTCTCGTAGTGTTGTCGTTCGGGCTCGCCGCAATTTTTATCGTCCAGGCAGAAAACAAGATATCGTTCGTCGAATTCCTCTCGATGAGGACAACGATATCGAACTTCTTCATCTTCACGCTGGCGTTGGTCATTTGTCACATTGTCTTTTGTCTCTCCGGCCTATATATGTCGAGGAGGCTTTCAAGCAAGCGCGCAGAGATCGTCGACCTTTTCAAAGCAATCACACTTTCAACCGCGTGTTTCATCGCCGTCGGCTGGATCTTTTCGATCAAGATGATCACTTTACCCTTCGTGGTTGTCTTCTGGTTAACCTGCCTTTTCGTCCTGATTGGTTCCCGTCTTGTCCTGCGCACCACTCTGGCCAGTCTTCGATCGCGCGGCCGGAACCTCCGCTACATGCTGGTGTTGGGTACCAATCCCCGGGCTGTCGACTTCGCGCGTCGAATCGTCGCATATCGGGAGCGGGGTTATCGGCTCCTCGGGTTTGTCGACGAGGAATGGCCGGGAATGGACGAATTCCGCAAGACCGAGTTCCAGGTCGTGTGCGACTTTGCAAATCTGCGCGATTACTTGCGCTGGAATGTGGTCGATGAGATCACGATCTATTTACCTTTCGGATCTTTCTACACACACTGCCACGATATCGCCGAGCTTTGCCAGCATCATGGCATCATTCTGCGTTTCAACTCCGATGTTTTCAATTTCAAGAACCTGCAGCGCCGCAGCGAGGAGTTTGACGGCGATCACTTCATCACTACTTTTTCGAATGCCGGAGAAGGATGGCCTGTCCTGATAAAGCGGACGCTCGACTTGGTGTTGTCCGCCATGCTCCTCGTCCTGTTGTCGCCGCTGATGATTGCGGGGGCTATTGCCATCAAACTCACTTCGCCGGGACCTGTGCTCTTCGCGCAGGAGCGCATTGGTTTGAATAAGAGGAAATTCCGGATTTATAAGTTGCGCACGATGGTCCAGGATGCGGAGAAGCTGTTGGCGTCGCTGGAGCAGCAGAACGAGGCCTCCGGGCCGGTATTCAAGATAAAGGAAGACCCCCGCATCACTCCGGTGGGGAGAATTCTGCGGCGAAGCAGCATCGATGAACTGCCGCAGTTATTCAATGTGTTGAAGGGCGACATGAGCCTGGTCGGTCCAAGGCCTCTGCCCACGCGGGATTATGCGGGCTTCAACGAGGACTGGCAGCGGAGGCGCTTCAGCTTCAAGCCGGGCATTACCTGCCTGTGGCAAGTGAATGGCCGCAGCGGAATCTCCTTCGACCAGTGGATGCGTCTCGACCTTCAATACATGGATGAGTGGTCGCTGTGGCTCGATCTGAAGATTCTCGCCAAAACGGTTCCGGCGGTGTTGCGCGGAGCGGGCGCTGCCTGACCAATGCTTCCTTCACAATAAGCGGCAGAGCGCATTTGCGAAACCATCGCATAGAGCAACCAACCGCTCGTTGCGTCTACAGGAGCCAGACCGAATGATGCCGGCATTCTACTGCACTCGATGCGGAGTTTCCCGATGAGCGCAACGCTTACTACTGTGTATATGGCTCCCGCCTCTCCTGCGCCGGCAGGAGCTGCGTTGGAGATCGGCGATCCGCTTCTGTTCCGTCGCGCGCGAACGTGGTGGACACTTCTCGCGCTCTTCCTGATCGCTCAGGAAAATAGCCTTTTCACGCGGCAGGATCGTTCGTACTGGAGTTTGAATAACCTGAGCCGGCACTACGACTCAAAGCCCGACCTTCTGTGGTTGACATCTGTCATGTGGGTGATTTGCATAGCACTCATGATAAAGGGACTCGGCTCTACGCTGCGAACGATGCTGAGACAGAAGGCGGTGCTGGCGTTCGCGGTTCTCGCATTTCTCTCCTCGCTCTGGTCCCCGGATTCTCTATTCACGCTCCGCCGCGCAGCTCTACTGCTTCTTGCGTTCGCTTTCGCGTGGTTTTTCGCGACGTACTACTCACCGGAGGACCAGATGCGCCTCCTTCTTGCCGCCGGCGTCATCGTGGCGCTCGCCAGCGTCGCAATGGCGATCCTTCTTCCGCAGTACGGCATCGCCACCACCGGTGAGTGGAAGGGCGTATTCGGCCAGAAAAACCATCTGGGGCTCGGTATGTTCTTTCTCTTCTCCGGGCTCCCATTTTGCAGCATTTCAAGCGCTCGCCGGTTGCTGATCTTGAGTCTTCAGGCGATTCTCCCGATTGGCCTGATTCTCTTGTCCCAATCCATGACCTCGCTGGTCCTTGCCTTCGTACTGATAGCCGTGAGGGTTCTTGGGCCGTACATAGCGCGTCAGCGAAGAGACCGGCTGCCGTTCATATTGTTTAGTCTTGTCTGCGCGATATTGGTCGTCGCTTTAGTGTTCACCGTCGGACGCAGCACAGTCCTGCCTTTGCTGGGACGTGACGCCACGTTGACGGGACGGACTGACCACTGGGCCGTCCTTCTTCCATATATAGCCGACCACTTGTGGCTGGGCTATGGGTATGAGTCCTTCTGGACCGGCACTGGAGACTCCCTTAGCGTCATTCGCAGCGCCGGCGGAGCAATGAAGGGCTCTGACAGCGGTTATGTCGATATGGTGTTGCAGTTTGGACTTCTGGGGCTGGGAGCGATGCTTATCCTCTGGCTCGCTTCCGTGCGGGATTTCCTGAGGATCTTTCGCGCCCAGTCCATTCCGCTCTTAGCTTTCTGGTACGCCGGCGTCATCCTCGCGACGTTCGTAGGGTTCTTTACTGAGGGACTGTTCCCGGGGCCGGGCGGGGTCAGCACATTTGTGTTTGTGGTCGCGTGTGCGGGACTGAAAAACCTCTCTGACACGTCAACTCATTCGGCCTCGTGCTTCGGGCGCTGATTCGTGGCCCGAGTCATCGTTCAACACAGAAGAACCGTGGAACACTCCATCAAACGTCAACCTTTCCTGGGAAAGGAGCTGGGTAGCTCATGGCCGCTCCGTTGAATACCCGTCTATCCGTCGTCGTTCCCGCGTACAACGAAGAAGCAACTCTTGCCGAAGTGGTGGGGAAGGTTCTCAGTGTTCCCCTTCTCCACGAGGTGATCCTCGTCGATGACTGCTCTACGGATCGCACCTGGGAGATCGCAAAGGATCTTGCTGATCAGAACCCCGCGAAGATACAGGTGATCCGGCACCAAAAGAATGCCGGCAAGACGGAGGCATTGAAGACAGGTTTTGCCGCGACCACCGGCAATATCGTCATAGTGCAGGACGCCGACCTGGAATACGATCCCGATGAAATCGCTCACGTCATAAGTCCCATCGTGCGCGGCGTAGCCGACGTGGTCTTCGGGTCGCGTTTCATGGTGCGGCGGGCGGCTAGAGTTCTGTATTACTACCATTACTTGGCCAACCAGGTGTTGACTCTCCTTTCCAACCTTTTCACCAATCTCAACGTCACAGATGTTGAGACCGGATATAAGGCGTTTCGCGGCGAGATTATCCGTCACATGACGATTACTTCCAGCGGGTTTGGCTTCGAGATCGAGGTCACGGCCAAAGTAGCGAAGTTGAAATGCGCGGTGTATGAAGTGCCGATCAGCTATTATGGCCGCACTTACGAGGAAGGCAAGAAGATACAGATGATCGACGGCATCGCGGCCCTCTGGTACATCGTCAAGTTCAACCTGCTCACCAGCCTGGCTTCTTCTTACGTGAAAGCGCCGCAGTTCATGGTGGAGAGCAACGCGGGGAGCAACGCCTGAGACCGTTTGCAAACGAGCTTTTGAATGGCGCCTGTCCATGGAACGAAAAACCGCACCATTCGATACGAATTCCGGAGGTGGGATGGAGGTTTCGCGGCCGACCAACATGAGTGCGAGAAATACCGGGCTTGTTCTGGTGCTGCTAGGCTGTGCCATTTTGACCGGCTATTGCATCTACGGCCTCAGCGGTCGAGCGGGATGGTCCTTCGGGGACTTCAAGTGTGTGTACAGTGGCGCACGCTGCATGGTCCTGGGATGCAATCCATATAATGAGAACGAGTTGATTCAAACCTATGCGGCAGCGGGCGGAGATCCATCCCGATGGTTTGCAGTGCGCAAATACAATGCAATCAATCTACCGACGGCGCTCTTCCTGATCATACCGTTCGGAGTATTGCCGTGGGAAACCGCAAAGGTGCTATGGATGATCCTGATCCTGGGGAGTTTCGTTGTTGCCGCTCTCCTGGTTTGGGATTTGTCTCGACCCTATGCGCCGGTTGTTTCTGGAGCTCTTATTGGAGTATTTGTCGCGAGCAGCGCAATGTTGCTCAGATCCGCCAATCTAGCGGGACTAGTTATAGGTCTGTGTGCGATTGCGGTTTGGTGCTTTGTGACAGAAAGATTCGTGACCGCGGGTATCGTATGCCTTGCAATCAGTCTTGTCCTCAAACCGCATGACTCCGGGCTGATCTGGTTCTGGTTATTGCTCGCGGGCGCGGGCTATCGCAAGCGCGCAGTTCAGACGCTCGGGTTGGTTATCGCCCTGAGCCTGCCAGCCGTATTATGGGTCTCACTCATGCCGGCCTCTTCACATTGGGCCCGAGACATGCACGCGAATCTTGTCGGTAACCTCTCACATGGCAATTCAGGTGACCCAGGGCCCGCTAATTCTTGGGCATCCAGCTTGACAAATGTACAAGCAGCGATCGGTGTCATCCGAGACGATCCGCACATTTATGACCCAGTTGCCTATCTTATCGGCGGGGGATTGTTGCTGGTGTGGCTGGTTCCCACTCTCAAGGCGGGTCAGTCGCGAGCCAGGGATTTCCTGGCGCTGGCTTCCATTTCCGCTCTCTCGTTGTTGCCGGTCTATCACCGTCAATACGATACGAGGCTGCTACTCCTTATGTTCCCTGCGGCGGCGATGTTATGGGCGGGTGGCGGTCTGGTCGGCTGGCTGGCATTGTTGATTACGGCCGCCGCCATTGCGTTAACGTCGGCAAAATTAGTTGCGGCTTCGACTCAACTGCATATCGACTCGAATGGGTTATCCAGAGAAATTCTGACGATTGTGCTGCATCGGCCCATTCCGCTGGTCGTGCTGATTTTGTGTCTTTTCTACCTATCGATTTATGTAGCGCGCACAAATCGGGAGAAGAGTCTGGCCGGAGCGGACGATAGTCGTCGACCAATAGGAAGAATTGGAATTTCCGAGGCGACTACGTGATAACTACATCTACGTTCGCCGCACGTTCGTGGAGGAGAATGAAGAAGTTTCCAAAGGCAAACCTGCACGCATTGACGATTGGTGTCGCCGCTATTGTCTTCTTTGCGCTTGGCTGGCTGAATGGGTCTCGTACCCGGAACGACTTCATTCCCGTTTACGACGGGGCGAGATGCTTGTTACATGGTTGCAATCCCTACGGCGCGGGCGTACTGCTTTATCCACCTTCCACAATCCTTGCGCTTTCCCCGATGGCATTATTTCATTATTCGGCTGCCTGGTTCATTTGGTTTTTCCTGAATGGCGCATTGTTTGTCGCAGCGGTCGTCGTCGTCCTATCGCTTTGCCCGCGGAGGCACAAGTGGCTGGCTACAGCCCTGGGAGCGGTAATCCTGGCGGGGAGTTCTCTGCTGCTTAAGGAGGCGCAGCCGGCGACATTTGCCATTTCACTCGTCGTGATCGGCGCTTATTTCTTCCTGCGTGGACGCGCCCTTCTTTTGGGAGCGGTCCTCCTGATGCTCAGTCTCGCGGTGAAGCCCCAGATCGGCGGATTGGTTGTCCTTTACCTATTCTTCAGGGGAGTCCATCGGCGCTACGCCGCCGTGGCAATGGTTGGTGCTGTCACATTTCTTCTGTGCGGTGGATTGATCCTTCGGATGCAACCTCAAAGCGCCAACTGGGTCTCAGACTTAGGCTCGAATCTTTCGAGAGCTGTGGCGCCGGGCGCCACCGACGATCCTCGGCCGGCCAACGAACTGGCCATTGCCGCCGTGAATCTTCAGACCATCACCAGCGTTTTCTTTAAAGATGAGAAAGCATACAACGACGCTGCCTATGCGGTCTTTGCAGTGCTTTTTATCGCGTGGAGCGTGGCCGTCCTGCGGATGAATCCAAATATGGACAATCATCTATTGTCTCTCGGAGCCTTGTCGGTGCTCACGCTGATGCCCGTCTATCACAGATCCTATGACAGCAGGTTGCTCATCCTGGCTATTCCAGCCGCCTTGATCGTCTTTGAAAAGCGCCGCATCCTGGGCGCTTTTCTGTGTGTCCTGTTGGCTCTCTCATCCGTTTCCATCCAGCACTTTGTCCAGGTACATCTCCAGCGGAACGGCCTTTTTCAAACCGTCCAGCGGAGCAAGCCGTTGCTCATTCTACTGGTGCGGGAAAGTGACATTATCCTGCTGGTTCTCGCGGTTCTATTTACGGCCGCACTTGTCGGGTTTCGCACTCCCCTGGATTCAGGGCAAGGTCAAATTGCGTGGAAGTCCGCGAAGTTGCGTGAAATTCCAATAGAAGCTGTCGGTGATCGAATATCGCATTGAGTAAGGCAAAGCAAAATTCGGAGCCACATGGTCTTCTCGAGAAACCGCAGATTCCGGTTCTACTCACTTTTTGACCGCAGGCGTGGTAGTACGCACGTGCGAAGAACATTCGTATCTAAGAGCCGCCGCACGCTCATCGAAATTTCACTCTCGCTTGCTGTGAAACTCCTATTGGCTTTTGCTGAATTCGATCGCTGTCATAGAATGCGCCGGAAAAACGTGGGTCGCGGTGGTCGCGTTAGTCAGCGGAAACTCGGCGCCGGACACCGCCTCGGTCACTCCGCCAGTGGAGTCGAGGCCGGGACCGTTCACCTCCCAGTATCGCGCCCCGGTTGCGGCGAAGGCTGCGAGATGAACCGCGGCTGGTATTGGGTCGGTCGCGCCTTTGTTCAGAACAATCAGATAGATCTTCCTTCCGTCGGAAGAGACACTGGCCGAGGCCGTCAGCAACGGATACGCCGCATCATGCGCCGAAACAAAATCCGCCACCTCGAGATGATGCACCCGCAGCGTGCCGGTGACATTTTTTCCATCCGCGACCAGGCGGACGGTCACCTCAACGTGGGTCGTTTGCGGGTCGAGCCGGTAGACGCCCTCGAAGTGCTTCCACTCGGTCGTAATTCCGTCCACACCGATTCCGGAGTGGGTCTGGTTCCAGCCGCGCGAATCCATCAGGCCAATCCCCATCATCGCGGTTCCGCTGCCCGCGTCCGGCGTGAACTCCGCATCGAAGCTGACGCGAAACTCTATCGGCGTGCCGGACTCAATGGTTGGCCGGGGAATCCGCGCCAGCACTGGATAGATGCTGCGATTCAGATCTTGAAGTTGAATCGTCAAATCCGAAGCCTGTCGTTGAATTTGAACATTCAGCAGACGGGGCCACAAAGTGCCGGCGACCGTCCCGTATTTATCCAGGTCAATGCTCTGAATCTGCCGTCCCGCTTCCGGCGCCGTGCCGGTCGAAGCCTCTTCGCTTCCGATGCCCGGGAAATCAGCTCGCGGCGATTCAACGTCGACCTTGACGAGCTGCGAACCGAAGTGCTGCGCCCAAAGCCTGTAGAGCGGCAATGCCGGCTCTTCGGTCAGCGGCTCTCCGTTCCCGGAGCTCATGGACGTGCGCAGCATTCCGAAAGCTCCATTAAGAAAATTGAAGTAGTTTGCCATCGCAACATTCATCTCCGGCTTCAGGAAGACCCGAAGCAGGTCCGCGCACTCCAGTGCGTTGGCGTAAGAGAAGCGGAGCTCGGGTTTGTCGAGCGCGCCATTGAACTCCGTAATAGCCAGGGGCAGGTCGTGTCCGAGCTGTTCACGGATCATGCGGTGGTACGCTGCCAGTCGCTCCTCGATGTGCTGCGGTGCGACCATCATCGCTTGCAGTGCGATTCCTTCCGGAATACCGGTCTTCGGCAGTTGCGGAGCGTACAAATGAAGGACGACAAAGTCCGCACTAGCTCCCGCCAGTCGCACAACCGTGCGGTTCCAATCGCTGTCAGGATCGGTGCCGGGGCCGGGCACAGTGATGATTCCGACCCTGATTCTCGGATCGACAGCTCGCATCGCGGCGGCGGTAGCATTGGCGTAAGCCGCGTACTGCTCCGCAGTATATTCACGATGCGGAATTACTCGGTGATTCCCGTGCATGCTCTCGTTCCCCAACTCGAACCACAGCACGTCGTAGGGAGCTGGATGTCCCCACAGCTTTCGCTTCATCGCCCACGGATGAGCCGGATTTGCGGGAGCGTTCAGGTACTCGACAAGGGCCGCGGCGTTTTCCGGCATCTGGTCTGCCGGCAGAGCGTAATCGCTCACGGTGATCAGTGGAGTCGCACCGATCGCATCGCACAGCGTGAGATATTCATTCAATCCGAAGAGCCAGCCACTCGCCTTGGCGTTCGGTCCAACTGTCTTGCGCCAATCGAAGTTATGCGCCAGGCACCCTCCCGGATAGCGAAGCGTGCTTATGCCCACGGACTTGCTCTCTTTCACCACATCGGCGACCGGCGCTCCCGTGGCGGGATCCCAAAAGCCGTCACCTCTCTGGATCAGGTTCAAATCCGTAGTATCGCTGGAGAAGATGTGAGCGTTATCCGCTGCCTCGGCGTTGTGGCCAAACACCAATCGGTTCACCGGCGCCACCACCTGCCTTGCATCCACCAAAATCGTGGCAGGCCGCTGGGCATGAACAGGAAGACTCACATCGGCGAAAGCCGCCGGAACCAAGATCAGAGAAAGTAATGACCGTCGAAAAGTCATGAACACATTCTCCCGATCAAGGGCAGTCTGGATCGGTCAATAGATCCAGGTTGAGAAGAACTCATGCTTGAGACTAAAATCGGCTCGGTCGCGTCACCCATTGCGAGCATAGCATGGCGGGAAATCGACAGACTCCCGTGAGAGGCCGGAAGACTCTGGGCCGCCTGTGGTGGAAGCGCCTAGCCTTCCCCCTCCACGCTCATTGCAGATCTGACATTACTTGCAGAGGATTATCTGGCGCAGCTCGTTCGCTTTGTTGCACGGCCTGCCCTCAACATAGACCCCACAGTAAGGGAGAATGACAATGGAAGGACTGTTCAGCGCAGAGTTCGCCCAAAAGCTGGAGATGCTGGCGAAAGAAAAGGCCGAAGATTACAAGAGCGGGAGGCCGTTTCCTCATACCTACTTCGATGACTTTCTACCAATCGAGGCAGCCGAAGAAGCCCTGCAGGACTTTCCCGAGCCGAAGGTGCTCGCATGGACCGAGTTTAATGACCCGACGCAGCGCAAACTCGCTTATAACGAGGTGGAAAAGCTGCCATCATCGCTGCGCAATGTTTTGTACTTTCTCAACAGCCGCCCCATGCTCAATTTCCTTGAGATCCTCACTGGAATCAAGGGAGTAATTCCCGATCCTTACTATGCAGGTGGCGGATTGCATCAGATCAGGCGCGGTGGCAATCTTGAGGTTCACGCAGACTTCAATTTTCACCCCAAACTCAAACTGGATCGCCGTATCAATGTGCTAGTTTACATGAACAAAGACTGGAAGGAAGATTATGGCGGCCACTTTGAGCTGTGGAATAAGGATATGACAGCGGCGGAGCAGAAAATATTACCGGTTTTTAATCGCTGCGCCATCTTCAGCACGACGAGCACCTCATATCACGGCCATCCTACGCCCCTGTCGTGCCCGCCGGAGCGGACACGCAAATCTATCGCGACTTACTATTATTCCGTTGGACGACCGGAAGAAGAGATCTCCGATGGGCACAGTACGCTCTTCCAGCATCGCCCAGGCGCCGTCCATCATGTCACCCTGAAGGAGATCGTGGTTGCTGTAACTCCGCCCATTTTGATGAACGCGGCAAAGAAGCTCCGAGCATGAGGAAGTTCTGGGAATAATGGACACAAAAACCGAAATGCCCCGAGGCAGCCGCACGGCAAATTGATCCTTCCGATCCCCCGGCAGGTCTTCCAGGACATCAACGAATGTGCTGGATCGACTGCAATGAACTGTGAGGCAAATCTTAATGTCGCACTGATCTAGTCGAGATCCCTCACCTCAATCCAGGTTTGGGTCATGCTGGAATGAATCAACAGCAGATTAAGGCCATAAGGCAACGGCGCCGTCAGACGAACGGAATGAGGAACTTTGAATGAGTCGTAGAGTTGTCGGCAATGCCGCTTCGGTAATGGCTGTCCAAGCTGGAAGCTACCTTTTGCCGCTCATCAATATTCCCTATTTGCTCCGGGTAATCGGCCCGGAGCATTATGGTCTGATCGCTTTTTCGCAAGCGGTGATGACGTACTTTGTCACGTTGAACGATTATGGATTCAACCTGAGCGCGACCCGCGAGCTTGCCGTCCGCCGCGACGATCCGGTCCTGCGGTCAGAGTTATATTCAACTGTGATGGCCATCAAATGCGGCTTTTGTCTGCTCAGCTTTCTTATACTCTGCACCCTGGTTCACTTTGTCCCACGAATTCACGATAACGGACCGATTTTCTTTGCGAGCTTCGGAATCGTAGTAGGGACGATGATGTTCCCGCAATGGTTCTTTCAAGGAATCGAGAAGATGTACTGGATCTCGGCCATGAACCTCGCATCGAACGTGGTGTTTACTGCCGGGATCTATCTTCTCGTTCGCAATCCCTCTGATTACTTGATTGCCGCGATCGTGCAGGCCGCAGGCAAGGTTGTGGCCGGTGTTCTTGGGCTCACTATTCTGTTTTCGACCGAACACGTAAAACCGACCGTGCCGACCCTGAACCAGATTCGCCACCGGCTCGCCGACGGTTGGCACTTGTTTATGTCCTCGGCGGCGGCCACGCTCTATACAAGTTCGAATGCGGTCGTGCTCGGGCTGGTGTGCGGTATGACGGAAGTGGGTTACTTCAGCGCTGCCTATAAGATATTTGCGGCAGGGCAGGGGCTTATCTCTCCGATGTGCCAGGCAATTTATCCTCATGTCTGTTCCCTGGCCCAGCGCTCCCGCGAACTTGCGATTGTTTATTTGCGCCAGGCAATGACTATTATCGGTGGCATTACCTTCGTCGGCGGCGTGCTTGTAATTCTGTTCGCAAAGGTCATTGTCCGGATCGCAATGGGCCCGCAGTACATGGCTTCGGTCGTGGTTCTACAGCTCATGTCATTGACTCCGTTCGCCTGTGCCATCAACAACATCTATGGCACTCAGGGAATGCTGAACTTCGGCATGAAGCCGGAGTACAGCCGCATCATCGTTCTCTCGGCTTTCCTTAACAACATCATTCTTGTTCCGCTATGCTTTTGGTTTAAGGCCCCGGGAGCAGCCGTATCCGGTCTTGTTATTGAGACATTTGTGACCCTTACGATGGGAATGATGCTCTTTCATCGCCGGGGTATTGATCTTTTGCCCCGGGTGTCGGAGGTGAGAAGTCAATTTGCGGGCCTGTCACTTCTGTCACTCAGAAGGGTCATGGAGGTGAAGGGATGAGTCGCAAGCTTAGGATCACCTTTCTTTTCTCACGTACTGGAGAGTGGCCCAGCGGGGGCCATCGCATAATATACGAGTATGCAAATCATCTTTCACGAAGAGGTCACGCCCTAACTCTCGTAGGTCCGGGCCGGCTGGCTATCAATCCAACTGGGCTGGACTACATCAAGAACGCGGTTCGCTATGCCCAAAAGAAGCTCACAGGCAACTATACGCCTAAGAAATGGCTTAAGATGGCGCCGGATGTACGGGTAACCTGCGTGCCGTCGCTTTCTGAGCGCTTTATACCGGATGGTGACGTTGTGATTGCGACCGCCTGGCAGACAGCGGAATGGGTAAGCCAATACCCAAGATCGAAGGGACGTGGCTTTTACTTTATTCAGCACTTGGAAACGTGGAATGGTCCCGAAGAGAGGGTCTACGCCACTTGGAAGACTCCCCTTCACAAGATTGTCCCATCTAAGTGGTTGGCCGAAGTTGCTCGGAGTTTGGGTGAAAGTGCGATCTATATCCCGTACGGCCTGGATATCGACGCGTTTCAGATTGTGACCCCTCGTCAGGAACGCATGCCCGCCCAGTTGATGATGCTTTACCATAGGGCCGAATGGAAGGGGTGTGAAGAAGGCCTCCAGGCCTTGGCCATGGTTAAGGAGAATGAGCCTAATACTCGGGCCATCCTCTTTGGAGTTCCAGCGCGCCCCAGAACACTTCCCAACTGGATAGAGTATCATCAGGAGCCTTCCCCGCAGCTGTTGCGCAAGTTATATAACCGGGCGTCTATTTTTGTGGCTCCAAGCAGGACGGAGGGATGGGGCCTTACCGGCTGTGAAGCATTACTCAGCGGAGCCGCCCTCGCCGCGACCGACATCGACGGCCACAGAGAGTTCGCATTTGATGGAAAAACCGCACTGACAAGTCCGGCCGAGTCACCTAACGCACTTGCAAATAATGTTCTTCGCCTGATTCGCGATCCGGAGCTGCGTGTCCGATTGGCAATAAACGGCTTTGAGTTTGTCCGGCAACTGACTTGGGAGCGTTCGACGGATAGCTTCGAGGCTGCACTCCGCGCGCAGGTTTAGTGAATTCGAGAAGGGTGAGCAAGATGTCTATAGATAAGCGGCGCTGCGCGATCGTGGTGACTTTTCACCCGCAAACTGAACACGTGCGGCATCTCGCGAAGATCCGCGAACAGGTCGATGTGCTGATTGTCGTTGACAATGGTTCGAACGCGAATGAGCTGGCCGCGCTTCGCGCCGCCTGCGAAGAGGTTGGTTTTTGTCTCATTGAGAACGGAGACAATCTCGGGATTGCCGCCGCGCTGAACCGGGGTGTGCGAGAGGCCCGGCAGGAAAACTGCGAATGGGTCGTCCTCTTCGACCAGGACAGCATTGTCACCGATCAATTCATCGTCACATTGATCGAAGAGTTTGAAGTTTACCGCCGGCAGAGGAAGATTCTGCAAATCGTTCCCCGCTATCTTGATCCGGAAACCGGAGCTGAGCGTCCAGTCTCGAGATACAACGATGGCGGCGTGTTTCTCACGATTACATCCGGAAGCCTGTTTCCGATTGAGGCTTTTGACAAGTGCGGTATGTTTCAAGAAGACCTTTTTATTTACTGCGTCGACGACGACTACAGCCTGCGGATTCGCAAGGGTGGCTACTTTATCGGCATGAGTAAGAAGGCGGTCCTTCTTCACAAGTCTGGACATCCTACCTCGCGGAAGCTTTTCGGCATACGGATGACGACGAGAAACTATCGTCCGGAAGTGCACTATTACTATGCGCGGAATAAAGTGAGGATTTTGCGTACTTACGGGCAAGCGTTCCCAAGGCTTATTCTTCCCACTCTTCGCGAGTTCGCAACGATTCCTCTCAAGATTTCGTTGATGGAAGATGCGTCGTGGGGGAAACTCAGACTTTTCGCCCTAGGGTTGCTCGATGGTATTGCAGGGCGGATGGGTCGAATCAGAGAGGTGGCGTAAGCACCCACAAGCATCGGTGTTTTCCGCTTCTGTGGCTCATGCGGGGACGCGACAAGGATCTTCACTTATGAATTGGATGACAAGCATCGAAGAGGACATAGAGTTATCTGGCGCAAAGGCCGAGGTGCCCCCGCGGGCCATCCTCTTCGTTCATCACGCAAACGATATGTACGGGGCTGACATTGGCCTGCTTCACTCCATTCAATCTCTTGACCGAACAAAGCATTACCCAATCGTGATTCTGCCGTCGGATATGCCGGAAGGCATGCTGTCGTCGGAACTTGACCGTTGCGGAATCGAATATCACTTCGTTCCGCTCGGCATACTACGCAGAAAGTACTTCACCGGCCGCTCGATCATTCCGCTTCTCGTTGACCTGTTCAAAGGCTCGGCGTCGATTCGTTCCATCGCGCGCGGCCGCAACGTAGCCCTGGTATATGTCAACACCATCGTCGCCGTTTCCGGCGCAATAGGCGGCAGGCTCGCAGGAATTCCGGTGCTGTGGCACATTCGCGAAATTGTTACGATGCCGCGCCCCATCCGATGGACGTTATACAACATTCTTGGACTATGTGCCCATCGCATCGTTTGCATCTCGAAAGCGGTTCGAGAAAGCCTGATCAGCGAGGCCCCGCATCTCTCCGGGAAGGCGACCATACTTTACAACGGAGTGGCGGTAACGCGGAATAACGGCGTCACGCTGCGCGCTGGGCTACGCGAAGAGCTGTCAGTACCCGAAGGAGTTCCCCTTGTAGGGATGGTGGGACGTGTTAGTCATTGGAAGGGCCAGGAAATTCTCGCCGAAGCGGCGCAACTCGTGCTTCACAACCATCGCGACGTCCATTTTGTTGCCGTAGGGAGCTACTTTGCAGATCAATCCCAATATCTCAAGGAACTCGAGGAGAGAATCGTCAATCTTGGTCTGCAGGAAAGATTCCACCTAGTTAGTTACCGTTCTGACATCGGACACGTATACGATGCACTGGACATCTTCGTTCTTCCGTCTCAAAAGCCGGAGCCTTTTGGGCGCGTGACCGTTGAAGCGATGATGAATGGTCTTTCGGTGATCGCGACCAATCACGGGGGAACCCGTGAGCTGATTCGCAATGGAGTTACTGGCCTCCTTGTCCCCCCTTCCGACCCAGGCTCACTCGCGGGCGCTATCGAAAGACTTTTGAAGGACCGCCCGTTGCGAGACCGAATGGGGCTGGCGGCATCTCGCTATGCCCACGAAAACTTCTCCCTGCATCAATATCAGGAGCGCATGGGCGCGCTTATCGCCGAATTGGCTTTGTGCGGGCAGCGATTGCCCCACTCGGCATAATAAGGCTGGGAAGACCGCCTCCTTCTTCCTTTGTTCAACTCAGCAATACGCATGGATCGCGGCACGTTCCCTTTTTTTCGAGCCATTCGACGTCATCTACTAAGTTGCGCTTATCTGCGCAGGAGCGAATGTTATGCATGTACTGATATTAGGAACTCGCGGAATACCCTCACGACATAGTGGGTTCGAGACGTTTGCGCAGGACTTCGCGGTTTTTCTGCGGTCACGCGGGCACGACGTAACCGTCTATTGCCAATTGCCAGAAGGCGAGCCCTGCGGGGAAGATACCTGGAACGGAATTCGTCGCGTGCTGATCCCTGCAGGTAAAACTTCGTTGGGAACCATGCAATTCGACTGGAAGGCAATTCGCCATTCGATCCGCGAAAAGGGAGTGGTGCTCACGCTTGGATACAACACGGGAATCTTTAACTTGCTGTACCGCTTCGCAGGCGTTCCCAACATTATGAATATGGACGGCATCGAATGGAAGCGGGGGAAGTGGTCTGCCCCTGCGCGGCTCTGGTTTTGGCTGAACGAGTGGGCCGGTTCGCGGGTAGCAAACCACCTTGTGGCGGATCATCCGGAGATCAGGCGGCATTTATCCCGCCATACCTCGCGGGATAAAATAAGTGTGATCGCGTATGGTGCGGATCCCGTAAAGTCGGCCCCAATAAGTCTGATCGACGAATTCGGCTTGAACCCGAAAAAGTATTACCTCCTGATAGCGAGGCCGGAGCCGGAGAATTCAATTCTTGAGATTGTTCGCGGCTACTCGCTAAGGCGACGCGGAATGCCTCTTGTGATCTTAGGAAATTACAAACCGGAGGGCACGCGTTATCAAAGGTCGGTATTGGACGCTGCCGGGCCCGAGATTGTCTTTCTTGGGGCGATCTTCGATCGACAAATCGTTCAGGCTCTTCGATTCCATGCTCGCGCATATTTCCACGGGCACCAGGTTGGGGGAACGAATCCCTCCTTGGTGGAATCGCTTGCTGCGGGTAATGCGATTATCGCTCATGACAACCGGTTCACTCGGTGGGTTGCGGGCGAGGGCGCACTGTACTTCCAGTCTCCAGAAGATGTCGACAGAATTCTCGATTCGCTGGATGCCGAGCCGGCACAACTGGCGGCGTTGGAAAGCGCCAGCATCAGGAGGCATCGCGAGTCATTTACCCAGGGCAACATTCTCGCGGCTTATGAAAAGCTACTTCTTCGCTTCGCTCCTCCCGCTGCGCTTGCGGAACGTGGGGTCTATGAACCCGAGTCGGCATAGTTCGCGTGGCTCAGATCGGGAGCTCTGGTAAGGATGTTCTATGAGAGCTAAGGGAACTGAAAAATTCCTTTCCATTCAGGCACTGCGCATTGTCGCGGCTACTCTGGTCCTGATCACCCACTCGACATTCTATGTAAGCGAGCGGCTGGACCATGGTTTCCCGGTGTGGGAGCGCGGCACCCGAGGCGTCGACATTTTTTTCATAATTAGCGGCTTTGTGATGATCTTTTCCTCGCAAAAGCTTGTCGAAGTGGCGAACGGATGGAAAATCTTTGCAGAGCGCCGGCTACTGCGCATCGTCCCACTATATTGGATAGTTACGACCCTTAAAGCAGCAATTGTGCTATCCACAGTCGGCTTCGCATTGCATACGAAGGTCAATTTTACCACCGCGGCGTGCTCTTACCTTTTTCTGCCCGCCCGCGATCTGGACGGTAAAATTGAGCCGCTGGTGGGCGTAGGTTGGACGCTGAATTTCGAGATGCTCTTCTATCTCCTCTTTTGCCTGGCGCTGTTTTTCCGCATCAATGTCTTCAAATTTGTCGGGACGGCTCTAGCAATACTTTCGATCGGCGCATTCTTTCGAGGCGCATCATGGCCGCCGATTGCGTTTTACCTGAATTCGATCGTTCTCGAGTTCTTTCTCGGAATGCTCGTCGCTAGAGCCTGCATCAACGGGATTCGCATTCCCCGGAAGCTTGCCGTGCCGCTGCTTGCATTGGGCCTGGGTTGTCTACTATTGCCGTCATCAGACTTCGGTCTTCCGACCGTAATCGTCCGCGGCTTGCCCGCGGCCCTCATCATTTGGTCGGCGGCGTCGCTGGGCAGCCTCCAGAATCTTATTCCTGGCTTCATCCTCTATCTCGGGGATGCGTCCTATGCGATTTACTTGATTCATCCATTTGTTGCCCCGCTTCCTCCGACCTTGTTGCATCGGCTGCATAGCGATTCCCCGCTGCTTTCGGTTGCCTTAAGTGTGGCACTCGGGTTGGGGATCGGTTGCCTTCTTTATCAATTTATTGAACGCCCAGTGACGAGCCTATTGAACGATCGCCGGAAGTTACACGGCAGGTTGCCGCAAATTGCCACTTGCGCTCCCGATTTATCTGCAGTTGAGTAACGATATTCGATTCAAGCCTAAGCGCTGAGAGGTTATCGCCCCCCAATACCGCGACACGACTCATAGAGTAATTCATGTCGGTTAATCAAGTGAAGAACCACTGCAAAACTCGGCTTCTCGGACTCCCCCGAATTCATCTTGCAATCAAACAGAAGGGGACTCACTTTCTATGGAAACTTTGAGGACTGAAGTTTGTAATTACCCCACATTCGCGGCTGAGCCGGTCGAGCGGTATCCGCATTCGATCGCCCTGTGCCAGGGCGATCGGCAAATGAGCTATGCTGAGCTTGATTTAAAGGCGGAACAATTCGCCCGGTATTTGTTGCAGAATGGCATTCAGGCAGGGCATACCGTAGCTATCTGCATGGATCGTTGTTTCGACTGGATCATTGCGGCCCAGGGAATCATGCTATCCGGAGCAGCGTATGTTCCACTGGATGGCGCATGGCCCGACGCCCGATTACGCTTCGCCATTAATGACTCCGGCGCGCGTGCTCTAGTGGCTCGTGCGGCAACCGTTGAGCGGCTTCGGACCGATGCTTTCGGGATTGATCCTTGTCGCGATGCGGCCGCGATAGACGCCGCTCCGGAAGCAATGCGAGAGGCGATCCAAGCCGACGGCCTTGCTTACGTGATCTACACGTCGGGCTCTACAGGCGTGCCCAAAGGCGTGGAAATTACCCACGGGAATCTGACTCATCTTATTCGGTGGCACCTAAATGCTTTTTGTGTATCGCACCAGGACCGTGTGAGCCATCTTGCGGGTCTTGGATTCGACGCGTCTGTGTGGGAGATGTGGCCGAGCCTTGCCGCCGGAGCAACATTATTTCTGGCCGACGATGCAGAGCGTTCATCTCCTGAGTTGATCCAGCATTGGATGATTCGCGAAGGTATTACCATCGGTTTTGTTCCGACGGTTCACGCAGCTTCCCTGATAAGGATGCGATGGCCGCCCGAGACCGCATTGCGCCTCCTGCTCACGGGAGGAGACACACTGCGCCATGGGCCGAGCGCGGGCCTGCCCTTCAAGGTGGTTAACAACTATGGGCCTACGGAGTGTACCGTGGTCGCCACGTCCGGCGTGGTCGAAGCGGAATCAAGCTTGAAACCATCGATCGGCTCTGCGATTGAAGGCGCGAGCGTGTATATTCTGGACGAAAACGGGAGGCCGATTCGCGAAGGTTGTGCCGGTGAAATCTACATCGGTGGTGGCGGCGTAGGACGGGGATACCGCAACCTACCCGAATCGACCCAGCGAAGCTTTCCGCCCGATCCGTTCGCTGAAATTCCGGGCGCACGCATGTTTCGCACCGGGGACCAAGGGTTGCGCCGGCCCAACGGGCAGATCGAATTTCTCGGGCGCCTCGACCGCCAGACAAAAATCCGAGGCCAGCGGGTCGAACTCGATGAGATAGGCAGCATTCTTACGGGACACCCAACCGTCGAATTCGCCGCTGTCGCCGCCTGCACGTCGGCGAGCGAGGAGAACAAGCTGGTGGCGTATATTTTCTTGAAACAGGATGCGCGCATTCCCAGCGTGAAGGACCTTCAGCAGCATCTGTTGCGGAGTCTGCCGGACTATATGATCCCGGCGGCATTCGTGCGCTTGCAGGTGCTGCCGCTGTCGCCAAACGGCAAGATCGACCTGTCCCTGCTTACTCAAACGGAAGGGTCGCCTTTGCCGGAAGAGAATTCTTCGAAGGTGCCTTCTACTCCGATCGAAAAGAAGCTTCTCGCTATCATCCGCGAGATTCTTGAGAATGACTCCATCGCAATGGATGATAATTTCTTCCTCGCGGGCGGCCATTCTCTTCTGGGAATGCAGCTCTTGATGCGCCTGCGCACCGCATTTCACGTGGATTTGACTTTGCGACAGCTTTTTGAGGCGCCGACGGTAGAGAACATGGCAACTTTGATTGAATCGAAGCTTCGCGAGATGCGCCTTGCGCTTATTTGGGCGGAACTGCTTGGCCTGAACCACGTCGGGCTCGACGACAATTTCTTCGACCTGGGAGGTCACCCCGCGTTAGTCGCCGCCTTACAGGAACGCATTGCCGCCGAGTTCGGCCAGACTGTCCCCGCTTTCCAGCTTTTTCAGAATCCCACAGTCCGAACGCAAGCGGAACAGACGCTGAGGTTGGTAAAGCCAGAGGCCTTCGCGCCGTCCGGAGTTCTCTCCCTGCAGCCCTATGGAACTCGTCGTCCCATATTCTGGGTGCATTACTTGAATGTAAAGTTAGCCAAGGAACTCGGAGACGATCAACCCATGTTCCTGGTTATGCTGACCAAGACGGACATCGAATCGCTCGGCGCCCGGCCCTCTCTTTCGAGCATTGCTCGCTGCCTGATCCGCAAGATAATGGCGGTACAACCCAAGGGCCCCTATAACATCGCGGGACTATGTATTGGTGCGGTTCTCGGTTACGAAATCGCCTTCCAATTGCGTGCCGCGGGACACGAGGTCTCGCTTCTTGTACTCCTGGACGCGCCAAGCCCCTCTTATCTGAGGTCATATAACTCGCTGGCTTCCAAGTTGATCCGGCCGCGCCAGCTCTTGGACAGGATGATGCGGCTCGGGCTACGGGAGACATTGTTCAATTTTCGCAAACGCCTGATGAAGTATCTTGCAGGCTCGGTGCGGGCCAAATTTGCCTGGTCGGAAATCAAAGATGCTCAGGGTTTGATCGAATCTGCCGCCTTTAAGTATCACCCCAAACGGTATGAGGGCGAAGTACTTCTGCTTTTGGCCTCAATGCGCACTCGGAGCGTAGACTTCCTTCCGGGATGGCGGGCTCTTGTTCGTGGCACTCTGCATACTAGATTTATGGATGGGCATCATCGCGAATTGATGACACCGCAAAATGTAAGCAACATTGCAGAGATCATTCTTTCCCATCTGGCGCCAGAGGGAATGGAGACAGAGAGTGAGAGCGTTGCGGTGTGAACCAACCTGTTTTCGCTGAGGTTCAACGGCGGCGGACCCGGCTCTGGGGAGAGTATTGTCGAACTCCGGCAAGATGCACTATCGCGAACTCACAGAACCCAGCGTACTCGATCTCGGGTAAGGAAATCGACATGCAAGTGGCGGAGCAGATGACAAATACTGGTTTTCCCGCGAGTGGGATCGCAGAAGCAAACGATAAGAACCTGAGCCTCCTTCGGATGCTCGACTCGGAAGTACTAGCTCATCCATATGCTCTATATCGGTCCTTGCGCGATTACGATCCCGTGCACTGGGATCCGTATATGCATGCCTGGGTGGTTACCAGCTACCCAGAGGTCGTTACGGTGTTGATGAATTATTCCGCAGATCGCACCCCACCACCGGATTACTTGGACCGGCTCGGGCTTTCGTTTATGAAGCCATTTGCCGAAGTCATGCTGATGCAGATGATGTTTATGGACGGTGCAATGCATACTCGTCTGCGCGGCATTTGTTCAGCGGCGTTTACTCCGCGAAGAATAGAGGAACTTCGCAGCGTTATCGAAGGAATTGCGAACGACCTTATCGACAAGGTCATCACCGCCGGCCGCATGGATATGATTGCGGATTTCGCCAACCCACTTCCGGCGATCGTCACGGCAAAACTGCTCGGCGTGCCCGTCGAGGACCATCGGCAACTTCACGCCTGGGTCCTCGACCTTGCAGAAGTGCTGGGGAACTTCCAGCACCATCCGGATCGCGTGTCGGAAATCGTGCGGAGCCTGAAAGACCTGAAAAGCTATGTTGCAGAAAGAATGGAGGAGCAGCGCAGACAACCGACGGATGGCGTGATCTATTCATTGATGACGGCGGAGGTGGACGGCCATCGGCTTTCTGACGAAGAAGTGATCGCGAACACCATCATTACATTGATTGGCGGACATGAGACGACAACAAATCTGATTGCCAGCGGCTTTCTTACGCTGCTCCGCAACCCCGATTGCCTCGAGCAACTGCGTAGCCACCCCGAGATCATCGGATCAGCGGTTGAAGAACTTCTCCGCTTCGAGTCGCCGGTACAACACACGGCGCGCATTGCGCCCGCCGACTTAAGACTTGGCGACAGAACAATCCGAAAGGGATCGAGGGTAGTGGCAGTTCTCGCCGCGGCCAATCGCGATCCGAATCGCTTCTCCAATCCTGATCGCCTTGATTTGCTGCGACCGGACAATCGGCACCTGGCCTTCGGATGGGCGGCCCATTTCTGCTTCGGCGCGCCACTGGCGCGCATGGAAGGACAGATTGCCTTTAACACCTTGTTACGTCGCCTACCACGGCCTGCATTAGTCGGCGATCAATTGGAGTGGCGCGAGAACGCCGGCTTGCGTGGCATGACTCAGCTACAGATCGGCTTTGATCCAGAATTCAATTCCGAATAAGGAGGGACCTGTACACGGCGGTTCAACAGTGGGAGTTAGAGTTGATTCGCCTGCGCGGGTGATTTCCGGGCCGTGGTGTCCGTACGACGAACTCCAATTTGCCGGCATGGTGTCCGCATTTGTGGGGATTCGGTACTAAGCGGCCCGCTGCTGGTGAACTACGAGTCCGTCAGGCCGACCGTTGCATTATTATTTCTCGGACGGATTCCCAGCAAGGTTGAGATTGTGTGCGGACGATACGGCAAACGGGCAGACAAACAGCGCATCGCGGAGTGGATGCAGACGCACGACACGAACGTCTTTGACGACTCGCACCTCGCGCCGTCGTACAACGTGGCTCCGCAGAGCTTCCAGCCGGTCGTCAAGTTGGACGGGGAGAACCGAGAGCGTGAACTGACCCTCATGCGGTGGGGTCTGGTCCCCTTCTGGACACTCTTCCGAAAATCTCCTCTTCTTTCTCTTCCGAAAATCTCCTCTTCTTTCTAAGCTGGGACATCCTCGGCTTATAGTGGGGACTGGGATTGAGAAACGGCGTGGTGATGGGCGGACGAAGGCTCCCCGCTGGCTTTGGCGGAAGCGTGCCGCCTTCGGCGAGCACTTTCATATTTTTCAGCGACTCCGAAACGCGCGCCATCCGGGCATCGGCATCCCGTACGCGCGCGGAGTCGTCGGGGAGCATTGAAACATCACGCAGCATCGTATACGTGAGCCGCGTGGTGTTGGGATTGAGAGCTTCGGCGGCGAGCGTACCGTGAGCCAGGTTATAGAGTGTGTCCTTGCGAGGCGCTTGGGCATAGGTGTAGCTGTGCTGCGTCTATCTGTTTCTCGGTCGGCCGACCCGCTCCGCAGGCTGGAGCGACATGCATAGCTGGGCGTTGACTTTCGGTTCAACACTCTTTTGCATGGCTACAGGATTCTTCGGCAGCAGCACGTGGAAGCCTATCGATTTCCACGGAAAAGTAGTCTTGAATCTCTTGGCCGTGATCGCATGTTTCTGCTCCTGTCTCGCCTGCGCCGGTGCAAATTGGCTGGAGAGCCCGCTGCGGAAGACCCCTACAACGGGTGGTTTCTGGCTTTGGTGAAGCGCCTCAGCTTCACCTCAGTAGTCGGAAGCAAATCCCAAGTTATTCGTTCAGAAAATAAGTATCGGCAAACGCGCATGCCGGAAGATTTCCGAACGGCAAAATTGGCCGGCCTGATTTCTCTACGCTCGCAGGGATATCGTAGCTGATTTCACAGCCAGCGAGATCTGCCTTCGCGCGGGGAGAAATTCCCATGGGTGTCGCTGGGTTTCGAGATCGGTATTCCTGTTGGCGACGATGCCGCCACGCCTGGAGGCGACCAAGCTTGGTTCATAATACCTCAATAACCCTTCCGCAATGCCGGCGAAATCCCCGGGGGCCTGGCGATGAAGCAATTTTCGTGAACCCTCAAATCCGGCTGACACAAAGATGACGCTTTCCTGGAGGTTCCGAATGCAACGGCTGGAAAAAGGCAAAACTGGAGTTGTGGTCGCGGTCTTGGCGTTTTTGGGAGCGCTGACGGGTCTTCTTCTTCCCACGTCCGCTCTATTCGCGCAAACAGCGGTGACGGGCGGACTGAACGGAGTTGTCTCCGATTCGACAGGAGCAGTCGTTCCCGGCGCCAACGTAACGCTCGTCGAAGTGGATACCGGCGACACGCGTGTGCTGACAACGAACGACCACGGCCTTTACACCGCGCCATTCCTCAAGCCGGGAAGCTATAGGGTTTCGGCCACAGCGCAAGGACTCCAGTCGACCACGACCTCGGTGGAGATTCTGGTAGGCCAGCAGTCCGCGGCGAATTTGACGGTCTCGCCGGCGGCCAGTAAGCAGACGGTCACGGTCAGCGCCAACAACCCTCAGCTCATCCAGACGGAGGACGCCGGTCTGACGACAACCTTTACCAGTGAGCAATTTGACAATCTGCCTAATCCGGGCGGCGACATTACTACGTTTGCCTTCACCGTGCCCGGTGTTGTGATGAACGTCGGCACTGGCGGTAACGGCAACTTCAGTACCAGTGGTCTGCCGGGCATTTCGAATCTCATCATTCTCAACGGCGCCGACCAAACGGACTCATTCTTCAACGACGCCACCACGGGCGCGTCCACGCTCAGCATTGGCGCGTCGGAAATCGCGGAAGCCTCCCTTGTGCAGAACGGCTACAACCCGGAGTGGGGCCGCCAGGCGGGCGGTGCCGAGACCTACGTCACCAAAAGCGGCTCCAATCAGTTCCACGGCCTGTTGAATTGGACGTATAACAGCGATGGGCTGAATGCCAACGACTTCTTTTACAACCTGAATGGCGTGCCCCGCCAGAAAGCGGTGTCGAACGAATACGCGGGGCAGATCGGCGGCCCGATCCTTCGTAATCGATTGTTCTTTTTTGCCGATACTGAAGGCATTCGCTTCATCGAGCCGTCGCTGAGCTATGTCAATTTCCCCACCGCGGCATTCCAGACGACAACCCTGAACACCATCCCGGCAGCCAGCGTTCCCTTATATACGCAGATGTTCAATTTGCTGACCAGTTCGCCGTTCTACAAAACGTCGGCGCCTGTCGGTACGGGCAATGGCCCACTGCAGGACGCTTCAGGCGCGCTTGGATGCGGCAGCTTCGCAGGTACCCGTGTCTATGGTCAACCCAACACCTACTTTGGCGCCGTGCCGCATGGCGCCGGGGGAAGCGCCGTCCCCTGCATGACGGCGGCGGCGGGCACGACGCGGGGCGCCGTGATTGAACATATGATCGTTGGCCGTGCTGACTGGAACGTCAGCCAAAAGCAAAAAGTCTTCGTTCGGATCAGCGACGATCAGGGATCCAAGCCGACCTACGTCAGTCTTGTCAGTCCGCTGCTGAACGTGCAAACGGCGCAGCCAATTTGGAATGGCCAGCTCAATCACACCTATGTGTTCAGGCCCAGCCTGACCAATCAGTTTGTCGCGTCGGCGTTCTACTACTCGTGGCCTTTTGGCCCAGCCGACCTGCAGCAGACATTGGCCGCCTCGCCCACGCAGTTCAATGACGGATCCGATGGCGGCACTAACTATTCCGTCGGGCTGGGGCAGGAGGGCACGGTCGGATTCAATTGGGGTGGTAATCCTACAACCACCAATTCCGTCCAGTATCAATTCGTTGACGATCTCTCCTGGTTGAAAGGCGCACATACCCTGAAATTCGGCGCCAACTTCAAACGTTATGATGTAACCGATGGCTACCCGATGGTGAATACCTATGGCGGTTATTACACGTTTAACTCTCTGGGAGATCTCGAAGGCGGGCTGTTGCCGGGATCTTCAGGTTCGAATTTCCAGCAGACTTTCGATCAGGCCAAAGAGATTGCCATCGCCGGCCTTAACTACGGCATTTATGCCCAGGATGAATGGCGGGTTACTCCACACCTGATGCTCGACTACGGTGTGCGCGTGGACCGCGATGGCAACATCACGTGCAAAACCAATTGCTTCTCGCGACTGATTGGAGGCTTTCCCCAGGCCAACGCCACTCTGGACACACCGTACAACAAGCTGCTCGCCACCGGGTACACTCACGTCTTCTCTTCGCTCGAAGCGGCTGTCATTCAACCGCGCTTCGGATTCAACTGGGATGCGAGAGGGAACGGCAAGACGGATGTCCGCGGAGGCTTCGGCATGTTTGCGGACGCGTTTCCCGGCGCGCTGATCGAGAACCAGTATCTGACATTCCCCGATAACTATGGCGCATTTGTCCAGGCTGGAAACGTAGGCCAAGGAGCGGGCGGTGCGTCGGCCTTCGCGCTCGCATCCTACAACGCGCTGACGACCGGCTTTTCCGGCGGGCAGAGCGCCAACCAGATCGCCGCATCGCTGCCCGCGGGCTCACCGTTCTTTGCGCCCGCCCATTACATCTCCCCGCAGCATATGATCACGGCAAAATACGCGGAGTGGAGCTTGCAGATACAGCAGCAGCTCGGCACTTCGAATGCTTTGATTCTTACCTATGTGGGGAACCATGGCTACGACGGGATCAGCTACGACTACGGGATCAACGAGAGCCTGGCCGGCAACGCCTATACGGGATCGTCGAATTATTCCAGATTTGAGGATGTCCCCGTCAATCCACCCGATGCGCCTTTCGGGCAAATGGGGATCATCAACGATGGCGCGGTTTCGAGCTATAACGGGGCCTACATTCAGTACAAGCACATCAGTCACAGCGGCCTGACAACAAATATCTCTTACACTTATGCGCATGCTCTTGACGATGTTTCGAATCAGGGCCAGGATGAAGTCTTCAACGGCAACGGCCTTCCCTTCCAGATTGTGCCAAACCATCCTTCGCTGTTGATGTATTCGAACGCGGATTACGACATTCGCAACAACTTCCTGGCCGATCTCACCTGGGTTGAGCCGTTCAAATTCGAGAACAGAGTGGCCCAGCTTGGAGCAGCGGGCTGGACGATCGGGGGCAAGACCTATTGGCGTTCCGGCGAGCCATTCAGTGTCTTCAATTTCAATGCTGCGAACGATCTCTATAACGGCACGGGCAACTATTACGTACTGGCCGACGTGCTGAGCAACCACTTCAACCACTTCTGCACTTCTTTCTCCCATCCCTGCTTTCAGGGGGACTACTTTAACGGCTCCGGGGGGTCAATTCCCGACGCTTACGGCCACCCGGCTCAAGCCAACTTCGGCAACGTGCCCCGCAACGCGTTTTACGGGCCGCACTATGCCGATGTCGATCTGAGCCTGTATAAGGATCTCTTCCAGAACGAGAAGGGAATAAAGTTCAAGGTCGGCGCGCAGGCTTACAATCTGCTCAATCACCCCAGTTTCAATGCGCCGCAGAACAATGCCTCCTTGCCCAATCTGGGATTCATTGAAAGCGACGTGGTTCAGCCCACCGGCCCGTACGGCTCGTTCGGTTCTACCAGCTTTGACCGCATCGTCGTGGTCACGGGCAGGTTGGACTTTTGAAGTCGTGTTGGCGGTTTCCTCGCTTCAGGATGAGACGCATGAAACTACGGTCACTGCATCTGGGCGTTGTTGCTCTCGCCGCGTCCGTGTCTTGCATCGGTCAGACGGGCGCGAAAACTCCGGCTGGCCCCGTTGCGTTAACCGTTGAATTGCCGAACCCGGGACAACAGATCTTCTACGTGCACGAGGTGATGCCGGTCCGTCCCGGCCCCTTAACGCTTTACTACCCGAAATTCATTCCCGGCGATCACGCGCCGGACGGCCCTGTCGACGCGATGATGGGCCTGGAAATCACGGCAGCCGGCAAACGCATCGCATGGCTCCATGACGAAGTGGACATGTTCACGTTCCACCTGATGGTGCCGGCTGGCGCCGACCGGATTGACATCAGCTTTCAATTTCCTGCTCGCGACCGAATCACGCCAAATCTCATGGGCCTCGAGTGGAATGAGGTAGCGCTGTACCAGTCAGGTTATCCGACCAGGGTGCAGATGTATGAGCCCAGCCTCGTGTTACCCGCTGGTTGGCGCTATGCGACTGCGCTCATAACTCAAGAACGCAAGGGGGGACACATCGCGTTCAAGCCCGTCCCGTTCAATACGCTGGTCGATTCACCGGTGATTGCCGGGAAATTTTTCCGCGAGCTTGATCTCACGCCAGCCGGTTCATCGGTCCATCGGTATCTCGATATGGTGGGTGACAGCGCGGAGGCGCTCGATATTTCCGATCCGCAGGTCGCCGGTTATCGTCGTTTGGTCGAGCAGGCACAGGCGCTGTTTCAGTCACATCATTACGACGACTATCACTTCCTGCTGACCTTGAGCGACTACGTGTCGACGGGCGGCCTGGAGCATCACCAGTCGAGCGACGACCGTGCGCGCAGCGGCGCCAAAATGTTTGCCGACGCCGACCGTTTCATGCTCGATGCCTCGCTGCTGCCGCATGAATACACCCATTCATGGAACGGCAAATTCATGCGTCCGGCAGGGCTTTGGCGTCCCGACTTCGAGAGCCCCGAACGGGCAGAGATGCTGTGGGTGTATGAGGGGCTCACCGTGTATCTCGGCGACATGTTGACCGCGCGCAGCGGCTTGTGGTCGCCGGATACATGGCGTGAGGTGGTCGCCTATCGGGCCGCGGCCATGGCGCACCAGACCGGCCGCGAATGGCGGCCGCTGATCGATACCACCGTTGCCGCGCAGTTGGTTTACGGCTCGCCGAGCGCGTGGTCGAACTGGCGCCGGCAAACCGATTTCTATCGTGAGGGTCAACTCTTTTGGCTTGCGGTCGACATGAAGATCCGGACCTTGAGCCAGGATCGGCGCTCCATCGACGATTTTGCCTGGCAGTTTTTCGGCGCCGACGACGGCAGTTTCGTCACCCACACTTACACGTTCAGCGACGTCGTCGCCTCGCTCAACGCAGTTCAGCCATACGACTGGGCAGGATTTCTGCAAAACTGGCTGGACGGCATCGGCCAACAGGTTCCGCTCCTGTCCGGTATCGATGCCAGCGGTTGGCGTCTGGATTATTCCGATCAGTCTTCGCGGTACCAATTTGCGATCGAGAACGTCGGCGAGGGTGAACTCGAAGGGAAGGGCATCAACGCAATGTTCTCAGTGGGCCTATTCCTCGATCGCCAGGGCAAGGTCGAGGACGTATTGTGGAACGGACCGGCTTTCAAAGCCGGGCTCGCGCCGGGCATGGAGATTGTGGCCATCGACGGCCACGCTTTCAGCTCCGGCGTTTTGCGCGACGCAATCGGGGAGGCGCAGAAGAGCGGAAAACCGTTGCAGATCACCGCGAAGGGGGATGGCGTCACCCAGGTTTACTCGCTCGATTACGACGGTGGAGTAAAGTACCCGCACCTCGTCCGAGTCTCGGGCACGGCCGATTACCTCGAGGAGATCCTCGCCCCGAAGCCGCTGCAGTAATCGTCAGTAAGGCTGCAGGGATCTCGCTGGTCCAGTGTGCGCAACTAATTCGGCGAGTGTGGCGTCTGCGACGGAGGCGGATCAGTATCGGGAAACGGGCTGGACTTCAGTCCAGCGACCCATTTGGAATTATGGAGTCGTCTCTGCCGACGAATCGCCAAATCAGTCGCCGGCCTGTCCCGAGCGACCGGCCACCAGACCCCGGATTCTCACCAGCGTGAATTGAGGGCCACAAGGATCAGCGAAGATCCGTCAGAGGGAAGGACCGCCGACAAGGCCTTCGCCGGTGAACGCGAGCCGTTCCTTCTCGAACTCGACAGAAACGCCGCGGCCGGTCAATCCCAGCACGATTTTTCGTAGGTCATCGAGATTTCGGGCCAACCGGTCCATCGAATGGACCATATATCCTTGGATCAATTCAACGTCGATCAGCATTGAGATCCGAGTCAACTGAAGATCGCGTCGTCCCAGGACTGGGCCTCATCCCACATCGGCGTTGGTTCAAAGTAGCCGGTACCCGGCTTGAGATGCCGCTTCAACTCATCGTCATTCAGCGTAACGCCCAGGCCCGGCGTGTCGGGCGCCGCGATATAACCCTTATTGATAATGGGTTTGTCCACCCCGGTCACCAGGTCCTGCCACCACGGCACATCAAGGGAATGATTCTCGAGCGCGAGGAAATTGCGCGTCGCCGCGGCGCAATGAACGCTGGCCATGCAGGAGACGGGCGTTCCGGCAAAGTGCATGGCCATGGGAACGCCGTAGCGAAAGGCCATATCGCCGATGCGATGTGTCTGAAGGATGCCACCCGAGGTCGCAAGGTCGGGATGGATCTTGTCGACTGCGTGCTCGCGGCAAAGCGTCTCAAAATCCTCGATCCTGTAGATGTCCTCGCCGGTGAGGGTGGGTGTGGGGCTCTCCTGCGTGATCTCCTTCAACAGATCGGTGTAATACCAGGGGATCACGTCTTCGATCCATTCGAGGTTGAATTTCTCGTACGCTTTGCCCAGGCGGATCGCTGATTTCACGCCGATGTGGCCCAGGTGATCCATGGAGAGCGGCATGTCGTACCCGATGTTGTCGCGCACCGCAGCCACATACTCGCAAAGGCGCGCGATGCCCTTGTCGGTCACCTCGGTCGCGATGAAGGGATGCGGCTGATCATGCAGCTCCCATTGGCTCATGCCCGGGGGCTGCATCACGGTGTCGGGGATTCCGTCGAGGACATTGATCCCGAGGTCCATCTTCATCCAGGTCAATCCCATCGCTTTGCGTTCTTTGGCGCGGCGGCCGTATTCGGCTGGATCCATCGACTCAGTGGTGTCAGCGTAGATGCGGATAGCGTCGCGCCATTTTCCGCCGAGCATCTGGTAAACGGGAATGCCGTACACCTTTCCCGCGATGTCCCAGAGCGCCATCTCCACAGCGCACACACCGCCGGCCTGGCGTGCGTTGCCGCCAAACTGCGCGATCTTCTGGAACAGGTAGTCGATGCGCAGAGGATTTTCGCCCAGGATGCGGCTCTTGAGCACCATGGCGTACTGCGGGCCGGCAATGTCGCGCACTTCGCCGAGGCCGTAGACGCCCTGGTTGGTATCAATGCGAATCAGGACACACGGGCTTGGCCCCGGCTTCACGACGACTGCGTAGCGCATGTCGGTAATCTTCAGCTTTGATGGGCTCGACGCGGGGTTCACGTTCCTGATTTCGGGTTCGGCGCGCGCGATCTCTCCAACCGCGCCGCCAGCAAGCATGGCAAGCGAAGACTTAAGCAAGGTGCGGCGATTCAGATCACGTTGATTTGCGTGGGCCATGCGGAGGGTTCTCCTCGGAAAGAATTTGCGGCGGCCCCATCTTACTCCTCACAACTGGACCTGCTTGTTCGCGCCACGAAACTGGACGAAGACGCCGGCGCGTGGAAAAATGCAGAGCCATGAACTGGAATGGATCGATTCTCTCGCGAAGAAATCTAATCAGGAGCATCGGAGCCGCTGCTCTGGGGCCAGTCTCGCCAACGCATGCCGAGCCTTGGTGGCTGGGGGGTGGACTGCCGCAGGAGAGCGCTGCCACGCCGAAGATCGCTTGTGCAATCGATCTCTCGGGCGGCGTGACTGAAGAGGCCATCAGAAGCGTGGTACAGCTTGGCGTTTACCACGTGCTGTCAGGCGGCCCGCCGATTCCATGGACAGCGATCCAGCTTGAACCAATCGTCCAGAGGCTCAAGGGAGCTGGTGTGACACTCGGCAACCTGATGATCGCCGGCTTTCCCAACGCGATCTACGGCCGGCCGGGACGCGACGAGGAGATCGAGAAGGTAAAGCAATCGATCCAGGCAGCGGGCGCGGTCGGCCTCCCGGTCGTCGAGTACAACTTCTACGCACACCGAGCCATGGAAGGCTATTACGAGGAGACCGGCAGAGGAGGCGCCGGTTTGACGGGCGCCGATTACGACCGGATGAAAGATTTGCAGCCGCTTCCCGGCGAGGGCGCGCACACGCTGGACGAAATGTGGGCCAACATCGCCTATTTTCTGAAGGCAGTCGTTCCGGTCGCGGAGAAGGCGAATGTGCGCCTGGCGCTTCACCCCAACGATCCGCCGTTTCCCTTAAGCCGCGGCTCGCAGCAGATTATGGCGAGGCTGGACGGTTGGAAGCACCTGATCCAGATCGTCGATAGCCCGGCAAACGGAATCACCTTCGATTGCGGAGTCACGCGTGAGTTGGGTGAAGACCCGGTTGCGGTATGCCGCTATTTCGGCAGCCGCGATCGCATCAATCACGTCCACTACCGCAACCCGCATGTGATGAAACCCTACGTGAAATACGACGAGGGCTTCATCGACGAAGGCGACGTAAACATGTTTGCCGTGATGCGGGAGCTGTTGCGGGTCAAGTACACGAGAGAGTTGTATCCTGAGCACCCGCGAGCCCTCGACTATGACCGGGGTCACGGCCCCATCCACGGCTATCCCGGCGGCGGGGGCTACGCCGGCGACGTCTATGACATTGCTTATGCCAAGGCCATGTTGCAGGCCGCGCTCGTGGTGGAGCGAGAGAAATGAGCTCTCGAGGCTGACTTGCAAATGCGCTTCCCGAAAGGTTTCGCCGCGAGGGCTTCTACTGCTCGCCCCTCTGCTTCGCCTTTGCCAGCAGCGCGTCAAATTGACTGCGCGGCATCTTCAGCTTTTCCGGGTGTGCATCGATCCATTTGGCGAAGGCGTCGTATTTCGCCGGTGTCCATCCGCCTTCGAACTGCGCTCCATTCCTGCCCTCGCGATTCAACTCGAAGTTGTAGTCGTCAGTCAGGCCGGTGAATTCGGCGGCGCCGATTGCGTCCTCGGCCAGGATCGCGGGAATGAACAGAACACCCTCCGGCTTGGCTAGCACCAGATCCCCCGGCAAAACGACGGCCCTCCCAATTCGAACCGGGACATTGATGCCGGTCAGCTCCATGTCGGCCCAGGCGGAAGGATCGTAGCCGCGATAAAAGCCGTTGAAGCCGGGAATCTCGCGGTTTTCTTCCTGATCGCGAATGCCGCCGTCAAACACGAATCCGGTGTGGGTGTGAGCGGCAACCGCATTGCCCAGATTGGAGCCGATCAGCGTGCCCTCAACGATCTTGCCGAAGCCGTCGGCGACGTAAACGTCTCCGATCTGGAGCTCGTTGATCGGCCAGCTATTCGTCCCGCTCACGCGGCCTTCCGCTTTGCCCTCGGCAAGAATGGCTTGCCGCATATCGGGGCGCGTCGGCATGTATTGCGCGGTCAGCGCGCGCCCGGCAAAAGGCTTATCGATGTGCAGCGCCTGCCACCCGCTCTCAAATTGATTGCGATAGCCATGTTCGCGAAGGTAGTCCCAGATGTCTTCCATCGTCATGTCCACGGCGCGTTGCAGCAGTGAGTCGGGAAGCCTGGGCCGCCCATCGGGAAATCGATCGCCCTTCCACTCCGACGTGTAGAAGAGAATCTGCTCACGTGTCATCTTCACTTGCGCGCATGCGGGCATTGCCGCCGTGAGCGCCCAAGCCATGAGTATCAATGCGATTGTTCTTTTCATTCCGGATCCCCTCTTTGGCAACGAACCGTGGTGCGCGCCGGGTCCGCAGCAAGATTGTCCACAAGATCCTTCGGTCCTTGCCGCACGCCGGCGATCACTATATCAAATGCGATAGCGTCACTCGGGTAAAAGGGGGAGTTCTCCGCTTGGTTTCATGACCTGGATGCACCGACCGATCGAAATAGTGCAATGAGCCAGTCCACTCCCGGTCATGCAGGCGAGCAAAGCCGAAGTGTGCGGCAGCCTCCTCGGGCTTAATGCTGAGCACGGTACCTTCAGCCTACAGCCCAACGTCTCGGCTACCAGACCTGCCGCTGGGCTTCGTCGTCGGCAGCAATCGCCGCCCCGAGCTATCCTTTTCAGCAGCTCACCCGGCGGTGGATATGAAATCCACCGCCGGCAGATTTGAAGTGGTTCGAGAACGCACACGCTTTATGGCGCCGAGTACCAGCGAACGTAGTCGACGGTCATCGGCCCAGGGTTGGTCAAACCGCTGGTCGATCCGCCCAGGGTGCCGCCGACAGCCTCATTCAAGAGGATGAAAATCGGTTGATTAAATGGCCATACATCCCCTGCGGGAAGGGTCGCGGGGGTAGTCGTGAAGAATGGCTTGGATGGGTCATCCACATAGAACTGGACCTCGTCTGGCGACCAAATGATCCCGTAGGTGTGGAAGGCTGTGTTCACTGCCTCTCCGCTGGGGAACAGGTAGCGATCCGAAATTCCGTCTCCGCCGGTAAGGTAGGTGTGGATTGTGGAATTCTCCCCCGCATCCCCAGCTCCGTTGTAGACTTGCGGCGACCAGTCTTCGAGGATGTCTACTTCGCCGGCGATGGGCCATGGAACGCCACTGTTGATGTTGTTGCCCAGCGCCCAGAAGGCGGGCCAGATTCCCTGGTTGGTGAGATCGGGAAGCTCGATCCTGGCCTCGAGAATGCCGTAATGGAAGGTCTGCCCTCCATCCGTATTCAGGCGAGCCGATATCCACGTTCCATTCACATTTCTGGGCTGGATCACGAGATGACCGTTGCCATCGATGTAAACCGGAGCCGTGGAAGTGCTGAACGTTGTGGGACACTGGCTCGGATTGCCGTAGACTCCCGGAGGTCCGCAATAAACCTCCGCTTCGCCATTTCCCCAGCCGTTATTGTTTCCGAGGTCGAAATTCCAAGCCTCGGTGGATGGCGGACGTGCTGGACCATCGAATTCCTGGCGCCAGGTCGGCCTGTAGAAAACTCCTCCAACCGATAGGCCGCCGATCCCGGTGCAGGGGCTGGCGTCGCGGCCACCTTTCCCGGTGTTGCTGCTGTTGGTTTCGACAGCTAGCGACCATTTTTGACTGGGGGCGCCGCTACATGTTTCGACCACGACAGCGCTCCCCACCGCCTTACCGCTGGCAGCAAGGCAAAGATTTGTGCCGTTAGTTGGCTGGAATTCGTAGAAATTGCCGATCAGCACCGGATCCCAGGCCTGCCCCGTAGTGCCGGCGCACGGGTCCAGAACCACAGCCGAACCGCTGGTGGTTCCCGAGGCGGTCAAGCAAAATGGACCGAGTGCGGCGAAGTTATAGAAACCGGGCGGCGTTACGCCGGTATTGTTCGCTGCCCATGCCTGCGCTCCGGTACTGTTCGAAGTGTAGATGTCGATCGGATTTCCGGCTCCCGTTCCGGCGCCGGCGTCATCCAAGACCAACGTTGGGGCATTCTGCGGGCTCAGTGTAAAGCCGCCGATGCTAATTGGGGCGGTGCCAACTTCTCCAGCGCGGTCGAAGTTCCCGCAATCGGCAGTTAAGAAACATAATTGACGGTGAATCGCTCCGCCCGAGAAGCCCTCATCGGCCAAATGGTTTCCCGAAGCTGTGCCTTGTGCCAAGAGCGAGTAGCTACATGAAAAAAGCGTCGCGGCCATCAGGCAATGCCACAGCCTGCCTATGACCGCCGCTTGTGCTATGCGTTTTGAAATCACGGTAATCTCCTTCCTTGGGGGGTGTTTGGCGCAATCTGCGCAGGTGAACCTTAATTCCGGCTCTGTCCATTCCTAGCAGGCTGCTGAAAAACTAAGTTGTTTGCCGGTCTTACTCCGCTTTCGGTTCCATTCCGGCTGGTTTTGTGCTGCGTTATGGTTGATTTCTGTGCTCTGCGGGTCGTTCTTGCGGCCCGCA
>JBAUBR010000298.1:0-17647 GCA_049676965.1 Occallatibacter sp. | reverse complement strand
GGCTAAATGTCGTGTCTCAAGACGTTGTTTACATCGAGCCAAGCCGTTCAGTAGTGAAGGGTCATGGAAAAGATGGAAAGCTGAAGAGCGCTTTCCACTTTCCCACAACCCCGGCTACGGCTACGGGAATGAATCTGGTGACGTAGCGCATTTCCGGGGGCTAAAGCCCCGATCCCTCGGTGCGGCGTTCTTTGGCACGGCTGAAGCCGTGCCCTTTCAAAACGGCAGCGGGAGGAGTAAACAACGTAGTGAAACTTCACAGCTAAAGCCCGTACCCTTCATACAAAACGAAGTCCTTGGACAGGTCCTAGGTCTCAATTTGGCTTGTCTCCTCGATGCCGGAACCGTGGTTTGCACGCGAAAGCCATCCGTCTGACTCCACGGCCTTTTTGAAGCGCTCGAATGCCTCGATCGCCCGGGGCAGGAGACCGCGGCAGTCGTCGAACCGGCCGGCGGCCGCAGCCGTTTCCATCGCCGTGGCGATCTCGTTCACAGCCTTTGCCGCTACGGTAGCCGACGCTCCTTTGAGAGTGTGCGCCAGTAGTTTTGCGCCGGATGCGTCTTCCTCATCGAGCCGCGCGCGCAATTGCCGCAGTTGGGCGGGGACCTCCCCGACAAACCCGTTGAGGACGGCGCCGGCCAACTCCCGGTCTCCCATTAGGCGGCTCAGCAGAGACTCCCCATCGAAAATCGCCGCGGACTGCACTGCGCCCTCCGCGGGAAGGGTGCTTGCAGCCTTTGGCGTAGCGGCCACCGGCATCCACTTCGTAAGCATTTCCGCCAACTGGGGAAATTCCCACGGCTTCGACAGATAGTCGTCCATCCCTTCCCTGAGGCATCGGTCGCGGTCCGACGACATGGCGCTGGCAGTGAGGGCGATGATGGGAACGTGCGGCTGATTCGAATCCCGGATGCGGCGGGTGGCTTCAAATCCGTCCATCACCGGCATCTGGCAGTCCATGAGCACCAGAGAGTATTCCCGGCGCTCGAGCGCTTCGACGGCCTTTGCGCCGTTGACGACTGCTTCGCCGTCGTATCCCAGCTTCTTCAGTTGCGCGAGAATCACTTCCCGGTTGGTGGAATTGTCTTCCGCCACCAGGATTCTCTCTCCATGCCCGATCTGCCGGAGTCCGGTCCAGGCCGGACCACTCGGAGCGCTGACAGCTTCATTCCGCGCCGCACCGGTCGACTGGGGCGCCGCGGGTTCGGCCTGCTCAAAGGCCGCGGTAAACCAGAAGGTCGAGCCCTGGCCCTCCCGGCTGTCCACTCCAATGCAGCCTCTCATCAGCTCGACAAGCTGTTTGGAAATGGCCAGTCCGAGGCCGGTGCCGCCGTACTTGCGCGTTGTGGAGGCGTCGGCCTGGACAAACGGCGAGAACAAGGTTTTGGTCTGGTCGGGACGCAGCCCGATCCCGGTGTCGGTGACCTTGAAAAGAACGGTTGCCATGCGGCCGCGCTGGCTATCCAGTTCCACGTCCAGCGTGACGCCGCCCTGCTGGGTGAATTTGATGGCGTTGCCGGTAAGATTCATCAGCACCTGCCGCAGCCGGTGAGCATCTCCGCGCACCAACGCCGGAATCTTCGCCGAGACGCGCGCCTCGAGCTCCAGCCCTTTTGCCTCCGCCTGAACGCGCAGGAGCTGGACCACGTCGTGGACGGTGCGCTTCAGGTCCAGGTTCCGATTTTCCAGCCTGACCTTTCCCGCCTCGATCTTGGAAAGGTCGAGGATGTCGTCGATAATCGCCAGCAGCGCCCGTCCGCTGTTCTGCGCCACCTCGCCGTAGCGCCGCTGTTCGGCGGTGAGATCGGTTCCCAGCAGCAATTGAATCATGCCGATGACGCCATTCATCGGCGTGCGGATCTCGTGGCTCATGTTGGCCAGAAAACTGCTCTTGGCGCGATTGGCGACGTCGGCTTCCTCGCGCGCGCGAACCAGCTCCATCTCATAGCGTTTGCGCTCGGTAATCTCTTCCGCAATGCCGACGATTCGAATCAGTTCGCCGGCCTGGTCGCGAACCGGAGAAGTCCGGCTGCGGATCCATTTCTCCACTCCGTCGGGTGTTTGTATGCGGTACTCCGAGGCGACAATCTCTCCCTGCAGTTGCCTGGCAGCCAACATGCCGGCTTGTTCCCGGTCATCGGGATGGATCGCGCCCGCCCAGGACATGGGGTTCTTGTACACGCTGTCCAGGCTTTGTCCCCAAACCTCCTCATACGCAGGGCTGACGTAGAGCAATTCGCTGCCCAGAGGAGTCATCATGAAAAACACTTCCTGAATGTTTTCCGCCAGTTGGCGAAACTTTTCCTCGCTGCTCTGCAAGGCCTGCAACCCCTGCTTCCGTTCGGTAATGTCCTCCGCAATTCCGGCGATCCGGATCAGGCGGCCGTCTGAGTCGTGAATAGGGAACGCCTGCCCGCGAATCCATTTCTCCCGGCCGCTGGGCGTCTTGATTCTGTATTCGGTCTCTACGGCCTCTCCAGCCATCTGCTTGGCAAACAACTTGCGCGATTCTTCCAGGTCGTCCGGGTGAATCGCTTCGTTTCGGGACTCCGGGTGCTGGTAGAGGCTGGCACAGGTCCGTTCCCAGACCTGTTCATACGCGGGGCTGACATAGAGAAAATCTTCTGATTCCGGAGCCTTCAGCCAGAAAACTTCATGAACGCTCTCGGCCAACTGGCGAAACTTCTCCTCGCTGACCTGCAAGGCCTCTTCGGCCCGCTTGCGTTCGGTGATATCTTGGGTGGTGCCGACAAGCCCCAGAAACTCGCCCTCCGCAGAAAAGCGCGGCTTCGCATTTGATTCCATCCAGCGCCAATCGCCTTTGGCGCAGCGGCTGCGCCTCACGGCCGCGAACGGCGTATGCTCTTTGAGCGCACGCTCCAGTGACTTGAAGAACCCCGGTGCATCGTCAGGATGCATCCGAGACTGCCAATTCTCGGGTGTGAGCTCTTCGGAGTCCGTCCCGCACAGTTTGCGATATGTCTGGTTGATGAACCGGATTTCGCCCTGCGCGTCGGTAACCCAGATCCCGATGGGGCAACTGTCGGCCATGATGCGGAACCGCTCTTCGCTCTCGCGCATCGCCTCCTCGGCCCGCTTGCGCTCGGTAATATCGCGAAAGAATCGCGCGCTTCCCAGGCTCTGGCCGCTGGGACTGCGCAGGACGGTGGAATAGCGTTCGACGAACCTGCCGTCCTTCAATTCGATTTCGCCGCGGTCCGATACACCTGGATCGCTTTGAACGGCTTGAGCTCCTCTCAGATAGGCCTCGGGGTCTTTCACCCGCTCCAGCACCGCGGATAGAAGTGGGTGCCGGTCGGCGCCCGCAGCATCGTCCGGCGGATTGGCCGGAATATCCGGGAGGGAGATTCTCCAAACGTCCGCGAATCTCTGGTTGTGCGACACGACAACTCCGTCGGGGCTCAAGACCAGAATTCCATCCAGCGACCCCTCGTAAATGGCGCTGATGAGAGAGTGCTGGAATTGTTGCTCCTGCTCGGCCCGTACGCGCTCGGTGATGTCCGCGGTGAGGCCGATGTGGCCCATATATTCTCCGGTGGGCGAAAGGCGCACTTGGGCGCGCGATCCCACCATCCGCCACTCGCCATCGGCTCGCCGCACACGCCATTCCACGCTGAAAGGCTTGCGTTCCCTGGTCGCGCGTTCGAAAACCGCAATGTAATCAGCCGCATCGTCCGGGTGAAGTAATAAATGCCACTTGCCTGACTGCACCTCTTCGTGGGTGGTACCGAAGAATCTGCGAAATGCCTTGTTAACGAACTCCAACTCGCCCGATGCGTCGGTCACCCATAGAATCGACGGGCAGGCATCCGCGAAGGCGCGGAAGCGTTCTTCGCTTTCGCGCAATATCTCCTCCGCCCGCCTGCGCTCGGTGACATCTTCCACATGGACCACGGAATAGAGCGGGCTCCCGTCGCGGGCTCTCAGCATCGAGATCCTCTGGTTGCACCAGACGACGGATCCATTCCGGTGAATGGAGCGGCTCTCCGCCTCCGCTCGTCCCAGCGAGCCATTCCATAACTGTTCTTTGGTCTCGAGGGAGGCGGCCAGATCGTCGGGGTGACACAGCTCCGGCCAGCTTTTGGCGAGCATTTCCTCCCTGGAGTATCCCAGCATCGCGCAAGGCGCCGCATTCACCTGGAGGAATTTGCCCCCCGGCCCGGCCACGCACATGCCCACCGGGCCGTACTCAAATACCTCGTGAAATCGCTCTTCGCTCTCCCTGAGCGTCCGCTCAATCCGCAGTTGCCTGCGGATGACCAGGACGATGAAAGCAATTCCCGAAATCAAAGCCAGACCGATCAGGAATCCGGTCGATGCCCAGCTCACCGCGGTGGTGATTGCATGGGCGGAATCGTCGGCATCGGCCTTGTTAAAAACAACCTCTGCCTCGGCTGCCTTCAGGAACGCATTGCGCAGGGGAATAAGCTCAGTCCCGATCAGGTTCAGCGCCTCATCGCGCTTGCCCTCGCTCCGCAAGCGCAGCACTCGAATAAAGCACTCGTCGTATGGCTTCCGCGCGGCTTTAAGCGTGTTGAAGAGCCGGGAGTCCTCGGGGACATCGATCAGGCTTTCGTACTCGCTCATGAGGGCGTCAATCTGAGCGTTGGCGCCGTCGATCTTCCCGACCAGTTGCGCATCTTCGGGCTCGTCGCCCCGATCGACGTAATCCGTGAGCAGGCTATAGCGAAGCAGGGTGATGCTCTGCAGCTGCCCGCTCAGGTAGATGGAGGGCATGGTGTCGCCCGTAATGCGGATCGCGGTTGCCTTGATGGTCCGCATCTGCCTGTAAGTGAGTACGCCCAGCGCCATCGTAATCAGGATGGCGGCGGCGCCAAATGCGCCAAAGTTGCCGGCTTTCATTTTCAGGAGTTTCATATCTCGTTGGGCAAGCGGCGACTGCGTTCACACAATTCGCCCCGGCTACAGCGCTTCCAGAATTGCTCTACCCCGGAACCACAACTGCTGAGTGGCATTTTCCTCAAGAAAATGCCACCTTACCCCGACCTCAAAACGGCACGTGAATTCTGGAACCGCTCTAGGTGAGCGCACATTCCTCCTTATCGACCCAATTCTTCTCTTGTTGAGTGATGAAGGAACCGGTTCCCAAACTCGCTTCGAATGGGACTCACGATGGGACTCGCGCGCGACAACGGGGGCCGCTGGCGAAACGGCGCCTGACGTGCCCACTCCGCGACTCGGCAAAGTGCGGCGATAAGGGGGCACTCACCGGGAGCGGAGTGTGCAAATCGGGGACAGTGCGCGCAGAGGTCGAGGCTTTGCGGAATTTACCGATGAAAAGATCAGGTGCTCCATGCGGAATCGCCGCAAAGGGTCCGGATGCAGGATCTGAATCATCGTCTATCGGAGTCGGCCACCGCGTTGGCGCGCAAGGGTCTGCTGATTGCGGCTGTCCTGTCTGGAGCGGGTTCCGGATCGGGAATCGTCGCCATCCGGCAGGGGGGATTCTCCCGCTTCGAAACCGGCCTGGTGCTGTCCAGCGGGCTGGCCGCATTGCTGATCCTGGTCACGCTGCTCGCCTTCCGCAGGGTCCCCGTGCAAATGGTGGCCCGTGCATCGACCGGCTATTACACGCTCTACCTGCTGGCAGGCATGGCGGTCAGCCTGCGCAGCGGCGGCAATCAGGATCACCTGCTCGTCTACATGGTGTGGTTCTTTCCGCTTCTGGCGTTCAATAAGCTGGTCAATTCACCGGTTGCCGGGCGATGGTTTGCCCGGATTCTGCTGGCGGCGCCGCTCTTCGCTCTCGGATTTCTTGGTCTGCGGCTGTTCGAGACGCTCCCGATTCAATCGCAGATTCTGGTCGCCGCGTACTGCCTGAGCTATGCCTGTTTCGGGCTCACTCTGAATGTAGTGAGCGGATACCGGGAGGCCTATGTGATGGAGCGGGAGCGGGTCGAGCGGCTGACGGTCGAGTCGAATGTCCTCGAAAGCATCTCGGATGGCTTCATTTCGCTGAATTCCGAATTCAAGCTCATCTACGTGAACGACGCTGCGTGCGCGGAGTTTTCGATGGGACGCTGCAAGGCGCTGCATGGAACCGTTCCCGATGATACTCCGGAGTTTTTCTCCGTGGGGATGCTGGCGGAACTGCGCGCGGCATCTTCCCGCACGGTTGCCAGCTCATTCGAGGCGCAGAATGCGGCGCGGGACCGCTGGTACGCGATGCGCTGTTTTCCCAAGCCCGACGGAATGTCGGTCTACTTCCGTAACGTCACGGAGCTGGTAACGTCGCGCAACAATCTCGAGGCCGCCCACAACGTGCTTCGCGAACAGTCGGAGCTGCTTGACAATGCCCAGGATGCGATCTTTGTCGAAGACATGGACTATCGTCTTCTTTACTGGAACCGGGGCGCGGAACGGCTGTTCGGATGGACTGCACAGGAGGTCATCGGCCGCAGGTCGGAAGATGTATTTCACCATCGCCGCGCGGAGATGATGAAAGCCCTTGCCTGCGCGGTAGATCAGGGCAATTGGTGCGGAGAACTGACCAAGCGCGCCAAGGACGGGCGGCGGTTGACCGTGGCCAGCCGGTGTACGCTGGTGCGGCGGCCCGATGGCAGTCCGCGCTCGATTCTGGTCATCAACACCGACATCACAGGCCAAAAAGCTGCCCAGGCCAAGATCCAGCGGCTGGCGTTTTACGATCCCTTGACCCGTCTGGCCAACCGGTCGCTTTTGCGTGAGCGGCGGGACAGGGCGCTGGCCGCAGCGCATCTGAAACCAGAGATGGGCGCCGTGATTGTCATCGACCTGGACGATTTCAAAACCTTGAACGATACCTCAGGTCATGAAACGGGGGATCTGTTGCTCCAGCAAGCTGCCCGGGAGCTCAAGTCGCTGGTGCGCAAGCGCGATTCTCTAGCGCGGCTTGGGGGCGACGAATTCGCCGTTGTACTCGAGGGCTTGGGCGCGGATGCGGAAATAGCCGCCGGTGAGGCGCGCGAGGTGGGGGAGAGGATCGTTCGAGCTCTGCAGCGTCCTCAGCGCCTCAGGGGCTCCGAATACCTGGGTACTGCCAGTCTGGGTATCACGCTGTTCGATGGGAGCGGCGAAACGCCGGATGATTTGCTGAAGCGTGCGGAGATGGCCATGTATCGGGCGAAAGCGAAGGGCAGAAATACAATGTGTCTGTTCGATCCTTCGATGGCCAAGTCGGTGGCCGCTCGCGCCGCGCTGCAGGTGGATTTGCGCAAGGCCCTGGCAGGCAAGGAATTCGAACTTCACTACCAGCCGCAGGTAAGCCATGAAGGACGCGTCGTCGGCGCGGAAGCTCTTTTGCGCTGGCCGCATCCGCGCCGCGGCATGGTCCCTCCCAGCGAATTCATCTCCCTGGCCGAAGAGGCCGGCCTGATTGTCGAGTTAGGCTCCTGGGTACTGAAAACAACGTGCAGACAGCTTGCCGCGTGGGCCGTAACTCCGGATATGGGAGAGTTACGCATAGCCTTCAATGTGAGTAACCGTCAATTCCTCGACTCCCAGTTCGTAGGCCGGGTGGAGGAAGAGATTGCAAAATCGGGAGCCGACCCGAGAAGACTCAAGCTCGAAATCACCGAGAGCTCGGCAATGGTGAGAGTGAACGACACGGTGGCTAAGATGGAAAAGCTCAGGGCGCTGGGCGTCGCATTTTCGCTCGACGACTTTGGAACCGGTTTCTCATCTCTGTCACAACTCAAACGGCTGCCGCTGGAGCAACTCAAGATCGACCGGAGTTTTGTCCGCGATGTGCCCAGTCGCGCGCAGGACGCTTCCATTGTGCGCACCATCATCGACCTGGGGCGGAATCTGCACCTGTCGGTGATTGCCGAAGGCGTGGAGTCGGAGACGCAGCGCCAGTTCCTTGAAAGCCAGGGCTGCCACCTGTATCAAGGCTACCTGTTCAGCAAGGCATTGCCTGCTCGCGAATTTGAAGCGTTTGTCGCGGAAGAGGCAGGCGCCGCCTGACTCGCTCGTGCCAGCCACAGCTGCTTTAAGCGGCTCACACTGACGCCTGAGCCTCATCGGGTCGCTGGCCGCCCTTCCAGGGTAAGAAGGCATCGATCGAAAAATGTGAGACCGCATGACGCCGTATGATCCACATGCGGTTCACATCGCGAAAGCCCGCATGGGTAAAGACGATTCCACGGTTTCGGTTCGAAGAATCAACGGGTTGCTGCAAAGAAAGTTAGAATCAACCCATTCCACCGTGGAGGCTTTTTATGCGCAGATTGTTTCCCGGCCTTCTGGCCGTATGCTTCGCCGCAAGTTTTGCCGCTTCAGGGTCCGCGCCGCTCCTGGCCCAGGGATCTCCGCCGCAGGGGGGCGCTGGCCAGCCTTACACCATCGAGTACTACTACAAGGTGCAGTGGGGCCATCAGCAGGAGTTCCTCCAGCTGTTTCTCAAGAACCATTGGCCGCTGCTCAAGAAGATCGAGTCGACGGGGCGCATCGTGGCGCTCAAAATCGAGTCGCCGGCCTACCACACCACCGAGGACGGCCGCTGGGACTATCGCGTGACCATTCGCTACAAGGACTCGACCGTGGCCACGACCGCCAATCCCGACGAAGAGGCATTCATTCAGGAGCTATGGCCCGATCGGCAGACCTACAAGCGCGAAGAGCAGCGGCGGTTCGAGATACTGCTCGGCCACTGGGATCTGCCGGTGACCGACATTACGCCGGCAAGCAAGTGAAGAACGGAGACCTGTAAACCCCGTCCTCGACTCCTCGAGTTACGGCATTTTCGGAAGATGAATATCAATTCAGCTCCGGCATTCCGGCGAACTGGTCAGGTCCGGCTTTGTTCGGAGGGAGAAGGGGCCCTCAGGCCCCTCGATGCGGCAGATCGATTCGAGGGCCTTTAGGCCCGGGCCTTCCGCCCGGCGGCCAGCTCAACCCTTCCGGCGGGCAGTCGCGGCTCCGCTCTCGACCGATTGCGAAAATGCTTTAGCCAACTGAAGAAGGCACCACCCAAAGCGGACGCACCTCGACGGTTCCGTGGCCGGTGGCCGGGCAACGCGCAGCCCATGCGAGAGCGGCGTCGAGATCGGGCACATCGATGAGATAGAGGCCGCCGATCTGCTCCTTCGAATCGGCGAAGGGGCCGTCAAGCACCTGCGACTTGCCCTCCGCGATACGAACCCTGGTGGCGTTGGCGCTGGGCTGCAGACGATGCGTCGACCTGAGCACGCCTGCCTGGATCAGCGCTTCGCTGTAGGCCCTGTAGGCGGCCATTCCCTGTTCCTGTTCGGCTTTGCTTAGCTGCGGCCATCCGGCCTCGTTCACATAGAGCAGCAAAATGTATTGCATGGGATCCTCCACATTTGGATTGTGAGCTTGCTGGTGCGCTCACTACCATGACGCGGGATCGCGCGCGATTTGGACACGTGCGAGGAGAATATTGCCGGCCAGCGGCCGCGAGCATGGTCTCTGGCCCATTTCGAAAAAGGCGGGAGGGGAATGAGGGTACGGTAAATCGCCTTCAGGCCTGCTCAAGACGGGGTCCGTCAATCGCCGCTCTATCGCGAAAGCAGCCCCTCGGCGAGGGCCTGCCATTCATCTTGGAACGTAGGCCTGTGAAAGCCTCGACCGGCCTTGCTGTACCAGTAGTCGGCGTTCGAGGCGGCGCCTTCTTTGCGATGCAGATAGGCGTGGACAGCCATGCCGTCCGGTGTTTCGAGCGCGTCGACCAGCGAGTGCGCGCGGGCCCAGTCGCCTTTGGCGTCCCACCATAGGGCCTGCAGCGTAGCCGGCAACCCGGCTGGAGGTTCGGCGGCGTTTACCGAAGTTTTGAATGCATCGAGATTCATGTTCATCTCCTGATTGCGTGGCTCTGCCACAGCTCGTTGGATATTCTTACGCGGTTGAGGTGCTGTGGTCTTGAGCAAAATGCAGGTTCCCTTCGGCTGCGCTCAGGGCAGGCTTTCGACTTCCGCCGCCGCGAACTGTAACGACCTCGCGCAGGATGACACCATCAATGAACGAGCTTCGCAGTCGGGAAGCCGGCGTTGAGCGGTGAGAAACAAAAATGCAGGTAAGCGCGTGATCCAAATCACAGTTTGGAACTTTCAGCCCTGATAAATGTAAATCGACCTTCCGATACATAAGTTAAGGGGTCCTTCTTCAAGGGCCCGTCCTCAAGGGGTCTATCCAGGGGGAGCACGCGAGGGGTGGCGGAGACCAGCCGTCCCGCACGCTCGCGGAGGTCGAAACTATGAAGCGCACCCGCAAAAAAGCCGAACGAGGCATCGTTTGCAACTCAGACCGATTTGGTCGTATACTGAACTCCGACTATTCCGGTCGTAGTTTCCGGGCCCTGCCGTTTCGCAGGGCCCTCGGAGTTCGGCGGGTGAGCGTGCTCAGCGAGTTAAAGGTTGGCGAGGCGGGGGTGGTAGTCGCCCTGGATCTGCCCGAATCCGTGCAGAACCACCTGATGCACATGGGTTTTGTGCCCAATGCGACGGTCACCGCGCTGCGCCGCGCCCCGGCCGGCGATCCCACCGTTTACGGCGTGGACGGCCTGGAGATCGCACTCCGGCACGAAACGGCCGGGGCCATTCGCGTGCGCAGCCGCTCGACCGAAGAGCGCCGGAGCGACGAGATTCGCGAACTGGACGCGCTGCTCGAGGCCTCGCGATGAGCAGTTGCTGCACACCGGCCAAGTTCGAGCCGCCTCCGCGCAAGGGTGCGCTCAAGACGGTGGTTCTGATCGGCCCTCCTAACTCCGGCAAATCCACACTTTTCAATCGGCTGACCGGCCTGCGCCAGAAAGTGGCGAACTATCCCGGCGTGACCGTGGAACAGCGCATGGGGCTGATGGCCGGCGTGGGCCGCGACGACCTCACGCTGATCGATCTGCCTGGAATCTATAGCCTTACCCCGTACAGCGAAGACGCGCGCGTGGCCGTGGATGTGTTGCGCGGCAAAATGCCCGGCACACCGAAGCCCGACGCCGTGCTCCTGGTGCTGGATTCGGTCCATCTCACCCGGCAGTTGATGCTGGCCGCGCCGGTGCTCTCGCTGGGCCTGCCCACGCTGGTGCTCTTGAACATGAGCGACCTGATGAAGCAGCGCGGCGGCCGCGTGGACTCGTTGAAGCTGGCCCGCGAACTGTGCGCGCCGGTGGCCCAGATCAGCGCGTTCAATGGAACGGGCCTGGACTCGGTTCCTCTCTTCCTGAACCAGCCAGGCAACGGCGCTGCCGATCATCCGCTGACACTGCCGGTGCTGGGCAACGCGGCCAGCACCCATTCCTGGGCCGCGCAGGTAAGCCGGCGAACGGACTACCACGCCCCGCTCTCGGCGGAGACAACGCGCAAGCTCGACAACGTTCTTCTGCACCGCGCCTGGGGTCCGCTGCTGTTTCTCGCGGTTGTGGTGGGCGTGTTCGAAGTGGTTTTCTCCATCGGCCAGCCGCTTTCGGACGGTTTTGGCGACCTGCTGGCCCGCGCCGCTGAGCTGGTGCGCCCGCTGCTGCCCGCCGGATGGCTGCAATCGCTGCTGCTCGACGGCGCTTGGAAGGGCATTTCGTCCGTTCTCGTCTTCCTCCCCCAGATTCTGCTCCTGTTCCTCTTCATCGGAATTCTCGAGGACTCGGGCTACCTGGCCCGCGCCGCGCTGATTGCCGACCGCGTGATGCGGTCCATCGGATTGAACGGCAAGGCCTTCATCCCGCTGCTCTCGGCCTATGCCTGCGCGGTTCCGGCCATTATGGCCACGCGCACCATCGAGAACCGGCGCGACCGGCTGGCTACCATTCTGGTCACGCCCTTCATGACCTGCTCGGCGCGGCTGCCGGTTTACATGCTGCTGATTGCCGCGTTCATCCCGCACATCTATTATTTGCACGGGCTGCTCGGCCTGCAAACGCTGGTGATGCTGGGGCTCTACCTTGCCGGCTTTGTCGCCGCCTGCACCACGGCGCGCCTTCTCAAGAGCTCCATTCTCAAATCGAGCGAGACGCCCTTCATTCTCGAACTGCCGCAGTATCGCCGGCCCACGCTGCGCTCGCTGGCGCTTCGCCTCATCGACCGCGCGAGCATCTTCCTGCGCCAGGCGGGGACGGTCATTCTGTGCGTCACGCTGGCGCTGTGGGTGCTGGCGCATCTGCCGCTGGTTCACATCGGCGGCACGACTTCCGCGCCGGAGCTGGCGCAGAGCCTGATCGGTCGCCTTGGCCACTTCATCGAGCCGGCCATTGCGCCGCTGGGCTTCAACTGGAAGATCGGCATCGGACTGCTCTCGAGCGTGCTGGCGCGCGAGGTAATGGTCAGCACCATGGGCACGCTCTACGGCGCCGATCCGGGCACGCAATCGCTGAGCCTGCAGACCGCGCTGCACCACGACATGACGTTGGGCGGCGCGCTGGCGCTGATGATCTTCTTCGCCTTCGCCATGCAGTGCACCTCGACCATTGCCGTCGTCCGCCGCGAAACCAACGGCTGGAAGTGGCCGGCGATTCAGTTCCTTTATATGCTGGTGATGGCCTACGGCGCGGCGTTTGTCGTCAACCACGTGGTGATGGCGATCTTCGGCTGAATCGGAATTGGCGACCGGCCGGCGTGGATTCAGTTCGTGGTCCGCTTCTGAAGCTCCGATAGGGCAGCAAGAGCGATGTCCTCGAAGATCGCAGATTCAAAGAGCGACCCTCCACCCGCATTCTTCTTGAGTTCCGGAAGTCTGCGCCTGATAGCGCGGTAAATCGCGAACATATGGGGAACGCTGATCGTATCTCCCGGCTTGCGGAAAATGTTGCGAAGCTGAGTCATGACCTCTTTGGGTTTGCCATGATGGATAAACGGGTCGATCCCGTTGACATCGCTTGTTGACTGCTGGGTGCGATAGGGCTTGGTCTCGAAAATGAAGACCTGGTGCTTCTCCTTGGTCACGCGTCTTTGATGAAGCGCCAAGCCCAACTCCAGCGGCATGTTAAAGCGCGGGATCCCATTTGTCGATTCGGTTCTGGAAAGATCGTGGATCGAAAAGTCGGAACCGTCGATGAGATCGATGATTGAATCGAGGCGTCCTTGGTTGGGAATCGCGAACGTCAGGCGCGGATGAACACCCAGCTGAATCAGGCCCACAACATAAGCAAGAAACAGGCTCTCGAACTCCTTGTCGTAGGGAAGGTTGAGAAACGCTCTCTTAACGGACCGTTTTCTGGGCACGTTTTCTCGTACGGAAGGAATTACTCGAGCCGATTGCCTTGCCGTTATTGGAATTATGGCGGGACCGCACAGGCGTGTTCATGATCCGCCGAACAGCGGCAAGGCGCTCCGCGCTGACGCCGAGAATCTCCGCCATCTCTTCCGGCGTCGGAACCGGCCTCCCATTTGCAATTGCCGTCATGCGTTCATTATATGCTCGATCCGCATTACCGTGTTTCATGCCCCAGTTGCAGCTTGAGCAGTGCCGCGATGCCGAATGGATGGTTTCCATAAAGGGCTGTAAGCCTTTGCGGAACGCCGTACCCCGTGATCTGCGCGCCCAGCTCCGCCGCGCCATGTTTGCAACTCCACACGTGGTGCGCGTAGCCGCCGGTGTAAGCCTGCACGCGCCCTACAACGCTTTCAATCGGAGGCGCCGACGCACCCAGCAGATCGGTTGTCCGGTCGGCGTTCTCAATGCGCGTCCACGCAGTCTGGCTGCGTTGTTGGTGCCATGCCGCCTCAAGCAAATATCCGTCCGCATCGATCGGCGAACCGTCAGTATGATTCCGCCCCCACACCGCAATCGCATTGAGAGACGCCGAGCCAAAATCGCGGTGAAAGGCGGCCGAAGCAGTCTGGCGTAGGACGTCTTCGTCGGGATGCGCAGCTTCCGGCGAATGCAGATGCCCCAGCGAATACTGCGCGACCCAATTCTTCCCGAGTGTTCCGGAGACACGCGCCGACCACGAGTCCACTGCTCCCACTTCGATGTGCCAGCGATTCTCGTCCGGCTCGCGGCCGTGAAATCCGCTGGCCTCGATGCGCAAACCCTTCTGCTCATAGCCGTAACTCAGGCTGCCGGTAACCACGTCATCGGCAATATGCGTTGAATCCTGCAAATGGTGACCGAGTGGCGCAAGCGGGTCGTCCCCAGTAGATGGCCGATGCGGGAAGGCCTCAGGCCCAAGCGCCGGATCGCCGACAGGCGCCGCATAAATGCTGAAGAGCGAATTGGACCCGAGCCTGACATCGTAAATCCCGGCCAGTTCCATAAAAAGATTGTGCGGATGTTGTCCGTCGACAATGGGCTTGCCAAATGCGGTTTCACCTTCCTGGAAAAGCTCGGGATAGTAGCGGCCGGTGATCGTCGCCGGCTCCAGGCTGAACATGGCGCGCAGCGTGAGCTGGCCGCGGCCGTAGCTGCGCTGGGCCATAGGCATGAGCCAGTTCACGGAGAAGAACTTGTCGTGCCCGCGCGGACCGGTCTGCTGCTGCTCGGTGACAATGGCCATGCCGTGGAGCATCAGCATCCAGCCGCTGGGGCGCATCCGCATCAGCATCGGCTCGGAGCCCGCGGCCGGTTCGAGATCGGTGCCGGAGCCGTTGTGGCGAAGAACATCTGCAGTGAACGATGCCGCCGGTCCTCCCATATTCATCGTCATCTGGGCGCCGGCGCATCGCCCGACCAGCAGGGCCGCAACGGCAAAAATGAAACGCAACACAGAAACCTCCGCGAATTCGCACCGGGAAACCACCGCAACTCAACGTGAGCCGCGAGAAGATGGGCGAAAACGGAGGAATCAGGTTCGAAGAACGATGGGCGGGGATTTGAGGACGGGTGGATGAGTAAATGCCGCACGCGCAGGCACACCAGCGCAAGCTGAAGGAAGCGCGAAATCGACTTTCAGCGAAACAGCAGCAGGCGTTGCAGCCTCGCGCTCGCTCTGCTGGGGAACTGTCTGCATCGATCTCAGCTTGTCGCAGCAGCATTTTATGGCCATTTGCCGCGCAGCGGTACAGCAGGCGTGCAGACTTGTCTGGCAGGCAGCGGCGCAACCTAGGCCGGATGGCGCGAACAGGCTCGCAATCAGAATCGCCATCAGGAATGTTCGGCATCCGCGCAGCATGCGCTCATTATAAGGGCACACTCGCGGTGCTTCGCATTTTGAAGTTGAAATCCACGCGCTGTTCCCCTTAGGAGTCTCTGAACAAGTCGCGGCCTTGAAAGGGCACGGCTTCAGCCGTGCCGAAAAGCAGCAAAATGAACGCGGGCTTTAGCCTCTGGGGGACGATGTCCGACTTGTTCAGGGCCTTCCTAACCCAGCGCCGGCAGCCGGTCGGAGACGCCGAAGAGAAAAATGAACCCGATGATGCAGCTATAAGCCGCGCCGGTCCAGGCGATGGCCGAGTAGAAGCGCGGATGATAGCCGCCGGCGCTGAAAGCTCCGCCCATGGATGCGGTCATGAGCGCATTCATCGCCACCAGGCCGATGGCGAAGGCGGCCAGCCCCAGCATTCCGCGCGACGTTCCGCCGAGATTGGCGGTGAGAAAGAAGAGCGCCAACTGGCTGGGCGTCTCCGCGCCGATACCGTGCAGCATGCCGATCACGAACACCGATTTTCCCGTGTACATCCATTGGAAGCGCTCCGGCCGCGGCGCCTGCCGGTCCAAGATGCGGCGTATCTGCCAGAAAAGCCACAGCACGCCATTGATGGCAATGGCCAGGCGGCTTTCCACGCGACTGTGGCGGTGTCCGTGCGCGTCCTTGCGCAGGATTCCCGCCACCACGCCGATGCCGAGAAGAATGAGCGTGAGCCCGATCAGCCGCTCTGTCCAATGGTCGAGCCCCTGCGGCAGGCCCATGTGCAGCTCGAGCACGGCAACGCCCAGCGCAGCCACGGTGAACGCGTGGCCGAGCGCGTAGGTCATGCCCAGGCGCAGGCCGCTGCGCCAGTTGCGCTGCACAGCCGTAATGTCGGAGATGGCGGCGAGGTGATCGTAATCGAAGCCGTGCCGCAGCCCCAGGACGAGGCATGAGCCGAGAGCGGCATCGAGTTTCCAGTCGCCCAGGAGCGGTGTCACAAGGGCCAGTATAAGGCAGGCGAGCCGGTCGGCGTGTTGCGAATCAAGCTGGAGCAGACTGGGGTTTCGGCAAACCTGTGAACGAGCTCCATATTCGAATTCGCCAACTCATTGCTTTCGAGCGAGCTCAATCTGGTAGCCATCGTAATCGATGGTCACGATCGACCGCCCGAAGATTGTGCTGTCTGAAACGGCCCTGGCGTGCGTAGCCTCTGAAAACCCGCTGAACTCTGCATAATCGCGCACCATGTGCGCGGGCCCCGACCAGATGGTCGGACGTTTGGACGATATTCCGCCGATGCGCAGGATCGTGTAATCATTGGCATCGACCCAGATGGTTCCGATCAGAAGATTGGCTGCCTTGTGCTTCGGTGTGATGGAAAGAGCAAGGCAGTCGTGGCCATTCACGCGCTCGGTCTGGCCGGACTTCAACTTCATTTCATAATTCGCCGACGTAAACCACGAGGCCTCGCGATCGGCGGGATCGTTGATGCGCTTTTCGTTTTCCAGCAGCGGGTCCAGGCCAAATTTGATAATGATCCCCGATCCGCTCTGCGAAAGGATTTGGTAACTTTTGCCTGAATCCTTGCGGTAGGTAGTCTTCACCGTCATCGCAGCCGCGGGATGGATCTCATCCTGGCCCCGGTACACCGCGTAGTGCTCGGTGACCGTATATCCTTCGATGCCCTCGAAGCGCGCCATCACCGCGCGGTCCACTCCCTGAATTACCGACGAGGCATTGGGCTGCGGGGCCGGCGCCGCGGAAGCCGCGAAGGTCAAAAGGCAAACCGCGACGGCAATTGCCGCTCGAAAACAGGGTCGCCGCAAACGTATCATGATCGGAGAGATTGCATGGCCGCATTGACGGGTCGGCCTTCTTTCATTGAATAGATGCATTCGAGGCGGTTGGCGGCAGAATGGGAAGACAGGGCAAGACTGGAGCTGGCAACATGACGGTTCGACGAGTGGCTTCGTTTTTGGCGAGGGCAATGGCCGGGATTGGCAGCTTGATGCTCACGCTGTACGCATTGTACGTCTATTCGGGATTCAACCTTCGCCAGGATCCGGTTCCGGCGAGCTTGTATTGTTTCCTGCCGATGCTCAGCTTCCCCGCATATCTGTTGGGCATTTGGCGATTGCGGGCTTCTGTGGTTACGCATTGGGTATTCGCGTTCGTCTATCTCGCCGCAAATTCGGTGCTTGATTGGCGAACCTGCGCGGAACTGGGCTATTGCAAAAGCGTGCTGGCTACCGTGCTCGAGACCGCGTCCGCGCGCCCAGTGGAGGCGATGTTTGGCGTCGCGATCTTCAATCTGATTGCTTTGCTTCTGCGCAGACAACCTTCGGCCGCGAGTCAATCGCGCGCAGTGCAGCCCGCGCGCTAGTTCTCTGACCGCGTATTCCTGCACCAAGTTGGGTGCCCCATCCTTGCGGCGTAGTTGCTTTTGCCGCAAGGGTGGGATCGCACAATCTTACGCGCTCAGAGACCTAGCAGGGTGCTGAAAAAGTAACTTCAAATCCACAGCGTGATGGGTTAAGAAGGAACCATGCGCGGAATCGATCATCAGCAAGCGGATATGTTCAGTTACTTGTCGCCGGAGCAGCGGGTGCGGA
>JBAUBR010000297.1:0-6415 GCA_049676965.1 Occallatibacter sp. | reverse complement strand
TAGCCGCGAGAAGATCGTTGGGCTGGATGGTGTCGCTGGCGCCGGCAAGACGACGACGCTGGCTGTGGTCCGTGAGGGTACGGAGGCGCAGGGATATACGGTCGAAGGGTTTGCGCCGACTTCCCGCGCGGCGCATAAGCTCGCCGAGGCTGGCATTGAGACTTCAACGCTCCAGCATCATCTCGCCAGGGGCGAGCAGCCGGACACCGGCGAGAAGCGGTTGTATGTGCTCGATGAATCATCGCTTGCCTCAACGCGCCAGATGCATGAGTTCGTGACCCGGCTACATATCAACGACCGAGTGCTTCTGGTAGGCGACACGCGCCAACATGAAGCCGTCGAAGCAGGCCGTCCCTTCGCGCAACTTCAGGAAGCGGGAATGCGGACTGTAAAGCTAGAAGAGATTGTGCGGCAACGCGACCCGGACTTGAAGCAGGCCGTCGAGCAGTTGGTACACGGTCAGGTGGGAGCCGCTGTCGAGAGTCTTGACAGGCAGGGCCGCGTGCATGAAGTGAAGGGCCATGAGGAACGCATCTCCGCCATCGCACGCGAGTATGCGAAGTCTCCTGCAAGCACTCTCGTGGTTTCGCCGGACAATCGTTCGCGCACCAAGATCAATCAGCGGATACATGACGAGCTGCAATCGCGCGGTGTTGTGAGCCGCGAAGAACGCTCCGTGCAGACGCTTATGCCGCGTCAGGAGATGACTGGTGCAGACCGCAGTTGGGCGCAGCAATATCAAGTCAATGACATCCTGCGCTACTCGCGCAGCTCGCAGGAGACGGGCATCAAGAAGGGCGAGTACACCCGCGTTGCGGCGGTAAATGCGCAGGCAAACACGCTGACGGTGTTGCGGACGAATGGGGAACAGACGACCTACGATCCGCGCCGCCAGATGGGGGTCTCTGTATACCGCGAGCAGGAGAAGGCATTCTCCGTTGGCGACCGCATCCAGTTCACTGCACCCAGCCAGGAATTGAAGATTGCGAACCGTGAACTTGGAACAGTGGAGGGCATCGCGCCAGATGGCACAATGCGATTGAAGCTGGACAACGAGCGCAGCATGAGCTTCGATCCGCAGCGACACCCTCATCTGGATCACGGCTACGCCGTGACCAGCTACTCCAGCCAGGGGCAGACCGCAGACCGCGTCCTCATCCATGTAGATACGGAGCTTGGCGCGAAGGACCTGCTCAACAACCGCATGGCCTATGTGTCAGTTTCGCGCGGCCAGTGGGACGCGCAGATATTCACGAATGATCGAGAGAAGCTGTCGCAGGCTTTGGGTCATGATGTTTCGCACCAGAGCGCCCATACGCCCAACCTGAAACCGCCGCAACATGAGATAGCCGAGACTCCCAAGCAAGAAAAGAGCCACGGCATGGACATTGGATTGAGCCTCTGAAGGCTCCGACGACGGATGCGATTATCCGTTGCATGAAGCCCATGGCTGAGACTTCGACTGGCGATTGCGGCATCAACATTCGGTTTCATCGCTTCTGACCACTGAAACATGCGGCGAAGATGGGTGGTGGGTCAGTTTGGTTTTTCTCAGGGCTGTTTTCGGCCCCTCATGCTGCGATTGACTTTTGAGAAGCGCAAGCCCGCATTTTCAGCGGGTCCGCGAAGTGTCGCAAAACTTACCCTTTTTGAGAAAGCTTTATCACGTCGAGTGAAATTAGGAGCGTAGTGGTCAGTTTGGCGGCGCGGCATTGTCGTTGTGACAGCGATGCTCCGTAACGTGAGAACTCCAGTCCCTCAGCGCATTGGAACGGCGACGGTTGAGCAATCGGGCTGCGGCCGCCTTTTTTCTATATTCAGCACCGTCGACACCTTCGAGACGTACTTGCTCCCAAGCATCGATTACTTGCCGGTTTAGTTCAGAAAAGACCTTTTCAAGCTGTTCGCGCTTTGCACAATTCATTTTCAGAGACAGCCTTCGCCATTGCTAGTTAGATGGACATCTTTGAGCACGTCGGAATTCAATGGCTGGGAGGGCCACCCCCGAACTTCTGTCGGTATGAATTCAAATGACACGTAGTCCGGCCACGAACTGCAAAACCAAGGAACCTCTTCTTCGCCAACGCGGACCACAATCGAAAACGCGCCGTTCGGTACGTTACAGCACCGTTCGCCGAAGCCTATGCCGTGCACCCGCAGGTAGTCTCTAACTTCTTTGCGGTTCAGACCCGGCTTGAGGTCTTGCTGATAATGAATGAGTGCTATATGGATAGCGGCGGCGTTTGCAGTGATCCTCCTCTTCCTGTTGACCTGACGGATCGCAAGAGCCGACGAAGCCGACGCGATGATCGCCACAATCAGCCATAGCCACCAACGTTTCATCAAAGCAGTGTAACCCGCAGCGCTGTAAACCGAGCCGGTCATTCTGCGTGTTGCACAAAGGACCCTTTGTGAGACTTAGCAACGATGCGCGGCGATGTGCTGCTCAAGGGCCAATCTTGCTTGTTCCGATTTCACGCGAGCCTCGTTAGCCACTCGGTCAAGTCGTTCGTAGTCTTCCTTGGCCGAGGTTCCTAGTTTGCGGCGAAGTTCATTTACCGCCTCCGAAAACTTCGCCGTGGTCGCGTCGTATTCCATCGCTAGTCGGTTTTTTTCTTCGCAGTCGTTCACTGTTCCGCTCCTGTTGTGAATGTAAAGCGCCGCCGCGTCACGGGGCAACAAATTGCCGCAACGATGCGGGCTAGGGAAGGGGCGAGACTTACCCTTTTCGAAACGGAAAGGGGTATCGACCCGAGTTACCAAAAACACCCTGTTGCGGGGACTACAATCGGCGAGGGGAGACATGACCGTTGCGCAGCGTGACGAAATTGCACGAAACATGCAGCAAAAGACGACAGAAGAACTGCTTGCAATCTTGGTGGACAATGACCAGGAGCAGTGGTCGGACGCTGCATTCGACGCGATACGCCAGACCCTTCGCGGGCGCGGAGTTGAAGCTATCTCCCGGACTCTTTCCGAGCGACCATGCTTGGGGGAGGAGCCGACCAGCGATCAGTTAATCATGGAGCCGGTGCCCCGGTATAAGGGTGTGCGCGGCTGGCTTCTCCTTTTTTGTATTAGCCTGACAGTGTTCAACCCGCTTTCGATAATTGCATCACTTGGAGCGGTCTCCACGTCTGATATGTTTCACGATTTCCGGTTGGCATTTATGGCCGACGAGATTCTGAGTTTCATATTTGCCGGGCTCTTCATCTATGTCGGTGCCTGTCTTTGGCGCGTGAGGTCGGGGGCGGTGAAGAAGGCAAAGGTATTTCTCTGGTGCGTAGTGGCGCTCAATGCCATCCTCGTTGTTTTGACGCTCATGGTGAGTTTGCCTTCCCACGACGACAGAGCTAAGGCCATAGCCAGCGCTATCGCAGCCCTCGCGTGGCTGGCATATTTGGACAGCTCCAAAAGGGTCAAGGCGACATACGACCTGTAGTGCAGCTATAGCGCCAGAAGAATCCTCGGCAGAGGATATGAACAATAGGAATGGCTGAGAGAAACGGGGCAGATCACCCAACCCCTGACATTACGGAGCAAGCCAATGGATGAGAACGATAAAGCGGTTCAGGTATTTGATCAACAAAAGCCCAATAGACCTTGGTACAACCTCGAAGATGCGGCCGTTGCTGCGATCATTTATCGTTAGCAGTATGAACAGCAGGAACCGACATCGCGGATGGTCATGGCTATTCTGTGCGTTGCTGTCTGGCTTCACCTTCGGAAGAAGGGGCGACGCACACCCCGACTCCTCGTGCCCAAGGGACCTGTAGCAGGCAAAATTGGCTGAAATTTGCACAGTTTGCCTGCACAGTTCCTACACAGCCAAAAAGTTGCATGCTATCTGCAATGAAAACAATGTGATGCAAAAGTTTTATCACCCGCTCAGGATGACAGATTTGTAGGGAGTAAGAAAAAGGATTCCGCCGGAGAGCGCTTCCGCTCCGGAGCAACGGAGGGCCGCAAGCGTGAGGGGGCCAGCACGGTGAGCCTCAACCACCCACTGGCGGCCAATCTAAGGGAAGCTGGAGAGACATGCGCAAACTGCAAAAGGTTCTTTACGGGTTGTCGATGCTGTGCTTTGCCGTTCCGGCATTCGCACAGAGCGGCTCGGGGCCCGTCAACCTGAATCCGATCGGGATCGGCATCGGCATCGCGCTGGCGGCGGGGCTGTGCGGCATTGGCCAGGGGCGGGCCGTGGCTTCGTCGGTGGAGTCGGTGGCTCGCAATCCCGGAGCCACGGCCACGATTCAGCTATTGATGATTCTCGGCCTGGCCTTCATCGAGTCGCTCACACTGTTCACCTTCGCGATGATCTTTATCCGGATCAAGTAGGGCGAAGCTTGAAAAACGGCCTCATCCCTGGTGGGTGAGGCCATTTTTTTCGGCTTGATACAAGGTGATTCAGAGCCCCGCGGCCGGGAATTTCTCCGCAGCTTGCTAGGTCTCTGACAGCGTGATCTTGTACCAGCTCCGTGCCCCATCCTTTCGCCTTTTTCCTGGCGAAAGGGTGGGAGACCACGAATCCCAAAGGTACGAAATCATACTGTCCCAGGCCTAGTGAATGCCCTGACTGGTGGACGGGTCGCCGGCGCGGAGCATTTCGATGGCTTTCTGGTAAGTAAGGCCCACGGGCACGGGTGCGAAGCCGCTCTGCTGCTCTTCGGTATCGAAGACCCTGGACCGGAAGAATACGCGGCCCGTCATCACCATCTTGAAGTGCGCGATGCGCCACTGATGCTCGCCAACGTCGGCCTGCTTGATCGCGATCCAGCCGCCTTTGTTGAGCCGGCCGAGGATTCCCCAGCCGAAGTCCACGTCGCGCTGCAAGTGACCTTCCAGACGGACGACGCGCTCCTGCGCGCGATCGATCCAGAGTTCGCCGGTCATGGCGGTGAGCACCTGCGTCTCGAGATCGGGCGGGTCGAAGGCGGGGTTGGGCCGGAAGGTGAATTTCACGATCGGGCTGGGCGGCGCCCCGTCGCCGGCATCGGTGCCTTCCGGCTGATAAATGAATGCTTTGGGCAGCGAGCGCAACACTTTCAAAGCGCGCTCTGAGTCGTCGTCCTCGCTCTGCTTGCGGTGGTGCTGGCGGCCGGGATCGCGCAGCAGGGCATCGAGGCGCTCCTCTTCTTTTTTCTCGTCGGCATCGGTGAGGGGCTCATCGTTGACCAAGATCAGGCGCGCCACGAGGCCTTCCTGGGTCTCGATCAGCTCTTTGGTCGTGGTGAGGCGCGGGCTGGATTTGCGCAGGCGGTAGCGCATCGGGTGGCCGGTATCCTGCGCGGCGCGCAGCTCGTTCAGGAAAGCCCGCTCCACCAGTGCCTGGTCGGCGGCGGCCGGAACCGCGGGAGCGGTTTGGCCATACAATGCCAGGGGCCACGGCAGCAGGAGGAGGAGCGGGATATACCGGGTCACGAGTATAGTTTAGCGGCCTCGGTCCGAGGGCGGGTGAGGATGTGACGAGCCAGGTTTGCCGACCACGGCGAGCGGTGGGCTTGGTAGAAACCAGGAGCGAGAGGCACATCCCGCGACGTGGCGGCGAGCGTAGTTTTCACAATGCGCCGGCTGGGGAAATGCGATAGCATGGTGTGAGAATCGTTGGACCAGATGAAATTTCATAGTCGGCGCGATTCACGGCATTTTCGGAAATACTGTGGACTCTTAAGAACCGCGGAGGTGGATTTTTCTTAAGGAAAAATCCACTCGGCAGTCGCGGCTCTGGCCTACACCAATTCCGAAAATGCTATAGCCGCCGCGACCTAAGTCCGCCGCCCGGGATGAAACAGCGCGGGCGTGGCAGAATAACAGTAGTGTTCGTCTGTTGGCACAACCTATTCGATCGCTCATAGCGGAAGGAAACCTGACCATGGCAGTTGAGAATGCACCCGCACGGCTGGGCAAAACGGTCGTGATTCGCGGCGAAGTGAAGGGCAGTGAAGACCTGATTCTGGATGGGCGGGTGGAGGGAACGGTCACCCTTACCGACAGCCGGCTCACCATCGGCCCCAACGCCAACATAGCCGCGGACCTGTCCGCCAAGGACGTGCTGGTGATGGGCCAGGTGCAGGGCAACATTGTCGCCAGCGGCCGCGTGGAGCTGCGCGCGGGCTGCAGCATGGAAGGCGACATTCGCGCGCTGCGGCTGGCCGTGGAAGACAACGCACTGTATCGCGGCAAGGTGGACCTGACCCAGGGAGCCACCGCCAAGGATCTGGATGGCAGTCTGTCCCATGCGGCCGCAACTCATTGAGGCTGCGGCGGCTGCCGGCTTGAGTGACCTCCGGGCTGAGCGGTGCAAGGGGCGTCACAAGAGGTTTCAAGCTTGCTGAGCCGTTGGTTCGACAAAAAGCATGACCCCGGACATTCCGCCGCAGGCCCCGGCGTCAGCGGTCCCCGCGTGCCGCGCCAC
>JBAUBR010000296.1:0-9577 GCA_049676965.1 Occallatibacter sp. | reverse complement strand
CCTCAAAGCCGCGCATCAGGCTGAAGCCGGAGCGCGAGCCCTGGCCCTTGTGGCCGCGGGCCGAAGTCTTGCCCATGCCGGATCCCATGCCCCGGCCCACGCGCTTGCGCCCGGTGTTGGCCTTCTTGGGCGCGCGCAAATTGGATAGGTTCTTTGCCATGATCTCCTCGCTATAGCGCCGGGGACTTGGCTTCCAGCCATCCCGACTCGCGTTCAAGTTCAGCTTGCAGCTCACAGCAGACAGACCGCAGAATCTTTAATCGATATCCACCGTTACTGTCAGCTGTCAGCCGCTAGCTGTCAGCTTTCGACAATTCTCACCAGATGCGGAATGGCCTTTACCATCCCCCGCACCGATTCGTTATCCACGCGCTCCACAATCTGGTTCAGTCGCGCAAAGCCCAGGCCCTTGACGACCAGCTTGTGCTTGGTAGGCGTGGCAATCTTCGAGCGGTAGTACTGAATGCGAATCTTCTTCTGTTCGGCCATGGCTACAACTCCTCAACCTGCTTGCCGCGCATGTTGGCCACTTCGCCTCGGTCGCGCAACTGCGTCAGGGCGTCGAAGGTGGCCTTGACCACGTTGTGCGGATTGGGCGAGCCCAGGCTCTTGGTCAAAACGTTCTGCACGCCGACCGAGGTCATGACCGCGCGCACCGCGCCGCCGGCAATCACCCCCGTGCCTTCCGGAGCGGGCTTCAAAAGCACCTGGCCCGACCCATAACGTCCCAGCACCTGGTGCGGAATCGTCGTTTCGGTCAGATTCACTTTGACCAGGTTCTTCTTGGCCGACTCGATCCCCTTGCGAATGGCCTGGGGAACCTCCTTGGCCTTGCCCGAACCGTAGCCCACCACGCCTGAGCCCGCGTCGCCGACAACGACCAGCGCGGCGAAGGACATGTTCTTGCCGCCCTTGACCACCTTGGTCACGCGATTGATGGCCACGACCTGGTCCTTCAGGTTGTAGGCATTGCCGTCGAGTTTCTTCTTCAGTGTCGTCATTGCTCTCTCATTTCCACCGCAGCTTCTAGCCTCTAGCTACTAGCTTCTAGCCCATTTCCGCTGATACAAAGTCATTCGAGCCTTTGCAGGAAAAGCTAGCAGCTAGGGGCTAGCGGCTAATAGCTGCCTTTAAAACTCCAGTCCTGCTTCGCGCGCCGCGTCGGCCAGCGCCTTGATGCGGCCGTGATAAAGATAGCCTCCGCGATCGAAGACCACCTTCTTGATGCCTTTTTCGACGGCCTTCTCGGCGACAGCCTTGCCGATCTCCTTGGCCGCCGACACGTTGCCGCCGGTCTTCAATTTCAGGCTCAGCGTGGAGGCCGAGACCAGCGTCTCGCCCTTCTGATCGTCGATGACCTGCGCATAGATGTGGTTGAGCGAGCGGTACACGTTCAGCCGCGGCCGCTCGCCGGTCCCGGCCAGCTTCTCGCGGATGCGCGCGTGAATGCGCTGGCGAATCTTGTTCCTCTTGGCTTCGGTAATCATTGGTTTCTCTCTTCCTAAAAGCGGAGCCGCCCTGCGGCTCCGTTCGGTGTCAACTGCAGCTATTAGCTTTCAGCCTCTAGCTATCAGCTCATCTCGCTTGAACTCAGGCCTCTGTGTCCCCCGTACAAGCTAGAGGCTAAAAGCTAAGAGCTAAAGGCTGCTGTCTACTTCGCCCCCGTCTTGCCCGCCTTCTTCTTCAGTTTCTCGTCGGAGTAGCGCACGCCCTTGTTCTTGTAAGGGTCCGGCGGGCGCAGGGAGCGCATGTCGGCGGCCACCTGGCCGACCTTCTGGCGATCGACGCCGGAAACGGTCAAATGCGTCTGCTTGGGATCGATGGCGACTTCGATGCCCGTGGGCAGCGGAACCTCGATGGGATGCGAATAACCCAGCGTGAATACCACCGTTCCCTTGCCCTTCAGCTCGGCGCGATAGCCGATGCCCACGATATCGAGTTCCCTGGTCCATCCCTTGGTCACGCCGTGCACCGCGTTGAACACCAGCGCGCGGGTCAGCCCGTGCAGCGCGGACTTATCTTCGCTCGCGCGCTCCACGAGCAGATGCCCGTCCGCCGTTTTAAGCGAGATTCCGTCTGCAACCAGCGCCGAGACCTTGCCCTTGGGCCCCTCGACGAGAACCGTGTTGCCCTCGACCTTGTACTTCACTCCCGCGGGCAGCGGGATCGGCTTCTTTCCAATACGCGACATCGAATCGATCCTTCAATTGGCTTGCGAGTCCCGATCGAAGCTAGCGATCGTTCCACTGCAGCCTGAAAACAGGGGTCAGAGATCAGGGTTCAGGGGTCAGTTGATTCAAGCCCAATCTTGCTTCATCGCTGCCCATGGGACACGGCTCAAAATCTGATCCCTGACCCCTGATCCCTGTTCCCTGCATTTACCACACTTCGCACAGCAGCTCGCCGCCCACGCCTTCGCGACGCGCCTGGCGGCCGGTCATCACGCCCTTGGGCGTGGTCAAGATGGAAATGCCAAGGCCGCCCTGCACGCGCTTGATCTCGTCGCGGCCCACGTAAACGCGGCAGCCGGGCCGGGAGATGCGCGCCAGGTCGCGGATGGCCGCGTCGGCGCCGCCGTACTTGAGGTACACGCGCAGCACCAGCTTGCCTTCCTCTTCCTGGGTCTTGTAATTCGAGATGTAGCCCTCTTCCTTGAGAATGCGGGCGATCTCGGTCTTCAGCTTCGAAGCCGGCACATCCAGCTTCTGATGGCGCGCGCGAATCGCGTTCCGAATGCGCGCCAGAAAATCCGCTACTGGGTCGGTCAAACTCATTCCTTCTCCTTCATCCCCCGTTCGCTCCGCCGATATGTTGGGGAGAACCAGCGAAGATGTTCTTCCAGGGTTCAGGGATCAGAGATCAGAGATCAGGGGTCAGTCGCTTCAAACTCGAATTTGTCTCATTGCCGCCAATTGGCCGCAACTCAAAAAACTGATCCCCGATCCCTGATCTCTGATCCCTGTTTTGCTACCAGCTCGACTTAACAACACCCGGAATCTCGCCCTTGAGCGCCAATCCGCGGAAACACAAGCGGCAGATGCCGAATTTGCGCAGAAAGCCGCGCGGCCGCCCGCAGAGCTGGCAGCGATTGTGCTTGCGGCTGCTGAACTTCGGCTTCCGCGCGTCCTTCACCCTTTTTGCAGTAGTTGCCATGATTCCTCTTAAAAGCAGCCATTAGCTTTTAGCTATTAGCTCCTAGCTCTCTTTGCCGAGAATGGTTCCTTTTCCACCAAACTCGATTTTGCCCCAGACCTCAATTCGCCCTCAGTCAAGCTAAAAGCTAAGAGCTAACAGCTAAAAGCTGTTCTTACGCCCCCTGCCGGAACGGCATGCCGAAGTGCTTGAGCAGCGCCCGCGCCGAGTTATCGTCCTTGGCCGTGGTCACGATGGTGATGTTCATGCCCTTCATCTTCTCCACCTTGGCGTAATCGACTTCAGGGAAGATCAACTGGTCGCGCAGGCCGAGCGTGTAATTGCCGCGCCCGTCGAAGCTCTTCGTCGACACGCCGCGAAAATCGCGTACCCGCGGCAGCGCCGTCGAGATCAGCCGGTCGAGAAACTCATAAGCCTTGTCGGCGCGCAGCGTGACCATGGCGCCGATCGACATACCCGCACGCACCTTGAACGCCGCAATCGACTTCTTCGCCTTGGTGGTCACCGGCTTCTGCCCCGCGATCAGCGTCAGGTCGGCAATCAGCGGGTCGAGCAGCTTGTTGTTCTGCGTGGCTTCGCCCAGGCCCATGTTGATGACGATCTTTTTGAGCGCCGGCACCGCCATCGAATTGTCGAGACCCAGCTCCTTCTTGAGAGCCTGCTTGATCTCCTTGTTGTATCTCTCTTTCAACCTTGCCGCCATTTCCGTCTCTCCGAATTCAGCTCACAGCTAACAGTTGTCAGCTTTCAGCTCATCTTGCCCACGCCCGCATTCAAGCTTCGCCGCCAGTTAGCGTCCGTTCACTTTCACCGTGACTTATGACTCTGCACTGAGAAGCTGAGAGCTCAAAGCTGCCAGCTTGCTTCACTTCTTCGTCGGCAGCGTCTGCCCGCACTTCTTGCAGATGCGCACCTTGGTGTCGCCTTCAACCTTGTAGCCCACCTTCGACGGGCCGCAGTTGGGGCACAGGAGCACCACGTTCGAAACGTCGATCGGCGACTCCTGCTCGGCGATGCCGCCCTTGGTGCGCTGCCCGCGCTTCGACGAAACCGTCTTCTTGACCACGCGCACGTGCTCCACCAGCAGCGTCCGCTCGTCAGGCATCACGCGCAATACGCGTCCCTGTTTGCCGCGATCCGATCCGGTGATCACTCTCACCGTGTCGTTGCGATGAATATGTAAACTCGGCATCTCTTCTCCAAATGCAGGGGTCAGGGGTCAGAGATCAGGGGTCAGAAAAAATCCGCCGATCTTACCTTCGTATTAGTTCTGATCCCTGATCCCTGAAACCTGATCCCTGTCTTTACACCACTTCCGGCGCCAGCGATGCGATCTTCAGAAACTTCTTCTCGCGCAGCTCGCGCGCTACCGGCCCAAAGACGCGCGTGCCCACCGGCTCGTGCGCGTCGTCGATCACCACCGCCGCGTTCTCATCGAAGCGGATGTAGGTTCCGTCGCGGCGCCGGTGCTCCTTGCGCGTGCGCACGATCACCGCCTTGACCACTTTGCCCTTCTTGACTGTGCCGTCGGGCGAAGCTTCCTTTACCGCCGCGGTCACGATGTCGCCGAGGCCGGCCTTCAGGCCCAGGCTGCCGCCCAGCGGAAGGATGACCTGCAGCTTGCGCGCGCCGGAGTTATCGGCCACCGCCAGCATGGTTCTCATTTGCACTGCCATTGTGTTCTCCTTCCTTGCGGCCCTATTGCGGTCTTAGATGGCAGGCGCCGTCACCGTATCCTCGAGCTGGCTCAAGGTCGAGCGGCGCACAATCTCTTCCAGGTTCCAGCGCTTCAGTTTGCTCAACGGACGCGTCTCGCGAATGCGCACCATGTCGCCGATGCGCGCCGAGTTCTGCTCGTCGTGCGCGTAGAATTTCTTGGTCGACCGGATGATGCGCTTGTACTTGCGGTGCGCCTTGCGCATCTCCACCTCGACCACGATGGTCTTCTGCATCTTGGTCGAAACCACCTGGCCGACCTTCTCGTTGCGCCGCGAAACCGGCGCGGTCCCTTTTACTGCCTCAGCCGTCGCCATGATTTAGCGGGCTCCCTTCTTAGTCGCTGTCGAAGCCGCGGCGTCCTTGTCCTTTGACGCTCCGCGAACGCCCAGCTCGCGCTCGCGCGCCACCGTCTTGATCTGCGCGACCTCTTTGCGCAACTGGCGCAGCTTCTTCACGCCGTCGTTCTGCCCCAGCGAAACCTGGAAGCGAAGCCGGAAGAGCTGCTCCGCGGTCGTCTTCTCCTGGTGCACCAGCTCTTCGTCGCTCAAACTGCGAATTTTTTCGAGTTCCATTTCAATTCTCTCTTTTTCCCAACTACCCAATCCTGTCATCCTGAGCGAGGCCGCCGCAGTCCGCCGCGGCGGAAGTCGCAGGACCTGCGTTCCTAGCGTTCAACAAATCTGCCCCGTGCCCCATCCTTGGCGCGCTCTTTGCGCCAAGGGTGGGATACAACTGACTAACTCGCCGCCGCCTCGACCTTTTCCGCCCCCGGCCGCTGCACAAACTTGGTCCGCAAGGGCAGCTTGTTCGACGCCAGCCGCATCGCCTCTTCGGCGATCTGCGGAGTCACGCCTTCCATCTCGAAGAGGATCTTGCCCGGCCGCACCACCGCCACCCAGTGATCGAGTGCGCCCTTGCCTGAGCCCATGCGCACTTCGGCCGGCTTCTTGGTGATGGGCTTATCCGGAAACAGGCGCAGCCAGATCTTGCCGCCGCGCTTGATGAAGCGCGTCATGGCAATACGGCTGGCCTCGATCTGCCGGTCGGTGATATAGCCGCACTCCAGCACCTTCAGCCCGTACTCGCCGAAGGCCAGCGAAGAGCCGCGCCACGCCTTGCCGCGCCGCTTGCCCTTCTGCTGCTTGCGAAACTTCACTTTCTTTGGCATCAACATGACGAAACTCCGAAGCCGCTAGCTTCTAGCTGCTAGCTCCTAGCCTTTTCTCTTTCACCGCAGCCGCGTTCCCCACGCACTAGCTAGAAGCTAGAGGCTAGGAGCTGGAAGCTGCTTCTAAAACACCGACGTTCCCACCGCCGGGGCCTGCCGGCGCTTCTGCTCGTAGATGTCGCCGCGATAGATCCACGTCTTTACGCCGATCACGCCGTACGTGGTGTGCGCCTCGCTGAATCCGTAATCGATGTCGGCCCTCAGCGTGTGCAGCGGCAGGCGGCCCTGCAGGTACCACTCCGAGCGCGCGATTTCGTTGCCGTTCAGGCGGCCCGATACGCGGACCTTGATGCCCTTGCAGCCGAAGCGCAACGCCGAGTCGACGCTCTTTCTCATCGCCCGGCGGAAGCTGACTCTCTTCTCGAGCTGCAGCGCGATGTTTTCGCTGACCAGCTGCGCATCGAGCTCCGGCTTGTTCACCTCTATGATGTCGATGAACACGTCGCGATTGGTGCGCTTGCCGAGCTCCACCTTGAGCTTCTCGATCTCCGCGCCCTTGCGGCCGATGACGATGCCCGGACGCGCGGTGCGAATGAGAAAGCGCAGCTTGTTGCCGGGACGCTCGATCTCGACCGAGCTGACGCCGGCGGCTTTGAGCTTCTCGCGCAGCTCGGCTTTGAGCTTCACGTCCTCGACCAGCAGCTTGTCATAGTCGCGCTCGGTGAACCAGCGCGAACGCCACGGCTTGTTGATTCCCAGCCGGAATCCGTATGGATGGACTTTCTGTCCCATGCTGTTTTCCTCAAAACTTCCCCGGCCTACTTGCCGGCCTTCTTCGTAACTTTTTTGGCTACTGTCGATTTTTTCGCAGCCGTTGACTTCTTTGCCGGAGCCTTCTTCGCTGCCGCCTTCTTCGCCGGAGCAGCTTTAACTTCCGCGGGCTCATCGACGCGCGTCACCAGGTGCGAGCCGCCGTCTTCGCGCTCCGCCACCGAGACCACCAAGTGCGCCAGCCGCCGCTGATACCGATATGCGCGCCCCATGGGCGCCGGACGGATGCGCTTCATGCGCGGCCCGTCGTTGGCCAGCGCGCGCTTGACGTAGAGCCGATCGACATCGAGATCGATGCCCTGCTCGCCGGCCAGAAAGCGCGCGTTATCGACCGCCGAGGTCAGCAGCTTGTGCACCACCGGAGCGATGCGCTTCTTGGTGAAGGCCGCCGTCTCCAGCGCCTCCTGCACACCCCGGCCCCTGATCAGGTCCAGCACCAGCCGCGCCTTCTGCGGCGACACGCGCTGAAACTTGGCCTCGGCCCGGTACTCTCTTGTTTCTGCCATGGTTCCTTCCTCAGCCTCCAGCTGCTAGCTTCTAGCCGCTAGCTAGTCCTGCTTCAAACAACCAGCTTGCCTGATCCGCCTAACTTCGCTTCCGCGCCTGTCGAGCTAGAAGCTAATAGCTAGAAGCTAGTAGCTGTCTTACCTCGGCTTGGCCGCCGTCTCGGTGGCCGCTGCCTTGCTGCCGCCGGTGTGTCCCTTGAAGGTGCGCGTGGGCGCGAACTCGCCCAGCTTGTGCCCCACCATGTTCTCGGTGATGTACACGGGAACGAACTTCTTGCCGTTGTGCACCGCGATGGTGTGGCCCACAAACTCGGGGAAGATGGTCGAGCGCCGCGACCACGTCTTCACAACCTTCTTGTCGTTGGCCGCGTTGAGCACCGTGATCTTTACGGTCAGATGCGCATCCACAAACGGACCCTTCTTGGTAGAACGTGCCATAACTGCAAGCTCCTAGCTCTTAGCTTCTAGCCTTTAGCTTTTCCTTGCGAAGCTAACTGCCAGCATGTGCCTCAATCTCTGTTACCCAGCGATCAGCTAGAAGCTAAAAGCTAATAGCTAAAAGCTGCGTTTCTACTTCTGTCTGCGGCTGACGATGAACGTATCCGTCCGCTTGTTGTTGCGCGTCTTGTAACCGCGCGTGGGCTGGCCCCACGGAGTTACAGGATGACGCCCGCCCGAGGTCTTGCCTTCGCCGCCGCCATGCGGGTGGTCGACGGGGTTCATGCTCACGCCGCGGTTGGTGGGGCGAATGCCCATCCAGCGCTTGCGGCCCGCCTTGCCGATGGAGATGTTCTCGTGATCGGTGTTGCCCACCTGCCCGACGGTCGCCATGCACTCGGCCAGCACCTTGCGCGTCTCGCCGGAGGGAAGCTTCAACAGCGCGTAGTCACCCTCTTTCGCAACCAGCTGCGCTTGCGTTCCCGCCGAGCGCGCCATCTGCGCGCCCTTGCCCGGCCGAAGCTCGATGGCGTGCACCGTGGTGCCGGCGGGAATGTTTTTCAAAGGCAGCGCGTTGCCGACGAGAATGTCGGCCTCGGGGCCGGAGGTGACTGTCGCGCCGACCTTGAGGCCAACGGGCTGCAGGATGTAGCGCTTCTCGCCGTCCGCGTAGTGAATCAGCGCAATGCGCGCCGAGCGGTTGGGATCGTACTCGATCGTCGCCACCTTGCCGGGCACGCCGAACTTCTCGCGCTTGAAGTCGATCAGGCGGATCTTCTGCTTGTGCCCGCCGCCGTGGTGGCGGATGGTCATGTCGCCCGAGTTGCGGCGCCCGCCGGTGCGCTTGCGCGTGGTCACCAGCGGCTTGTGCGGCTTGTCGGTGGTCAGGTCGTCGTTGACCAGCGTGGTCTGGAAACGCAAGGTCGACGTTATCGGTCTGTATGTCTTGATCGCCATCGTCTTTGTCCTTCGCGAGCTTTTAGCTGCTAACTCTAGCCTCTAGCTCATCGCGCCCTAACTAACTTCCGTATCCAGCCCCAAACTTTGATTCCGAACTGTCCGAGCTAGAAGCTAGCGGCTAGAAGCTAATAGCTGCCTTACAAATTGCTCACATACTCCGGCAGCTTCTCGCCGGCCTTCAGCCGAACATATGCCTTCTTCCAATCGGGCCGGAAGCCGGCAAACTTGCCGCGCCGGCGCTCCTTGCCCAGAACGTTCGCGGTGCGCACCGCCGCAACCTTCACCTTGAAGAGCGTCTCGACGGCGTGCTTGACCTCGGTCTTGGTGGCCTCGGGAGCCACGTCGAAGACCAGCGTGCCTTCGGTTTCCTTTACCGTCAGGCCTTTTTCGGTGATCAGCGGGCGGCGAATCACGGTATAAACTGTCGGCATTACGCTGCCTCCGTCGCGACGTGTTTTCTCTTCGACGCGTTCTTCTCGAGGATCCCGGTCAACTGCTCGATGGCGCCGGTCGAGAAGATCGCCTTCTCGTAGCGCAGCAGGTCGTAGGGGTGCACCTCGTTGTTCAGCACCAGTTCCACGCCCTCGAGGTTGCGCGCGCCCAGCAGCAGATTGCGGCTCAGCGTCTTAGAATTCTCGACCAGCAGCACCGTGCGTTTCGCGCCCAGCTTGTCGAGCGCGGCGCGGTAAGCCTTGGTCTTCGCCTCCGGAAGCTCGAGCGTGTCCACCACCGTCAGCGTGCCGTCGGCGAGCTTCGCAGCCAGCGCCGAGCGCAGCGCGCCCAGCAGCTTCTTGCGCGGGAA
>JBAUBR010000295.1:0-6162 GCA_049676965.1 Occallatibacter sp. | reverse complement strand
GCGCGAGGCCGCGGAGGCTGCACGGCTGCTGGGGGTTGGCTGGCGCGATGCGTTGGATCTGCCCGACGGCGCAATCGAAAACACGCTCGAAAATCGCATCAAGATCGTTCGTGTGGTGCGGGCCCTGCGGCCGCGCGTGGTGATTCTGCCTTATTGGCAGGCGCGGCACCCGGATCATGCGATTGTCGCAACGCTGGGCTATGAGGCTTGTTTTCTCTCCGGACTGGCGAAGGTCGATGTTGGTTCTGCCCATCAAGGACCTCTGGAGTTGAAGCCGCATCGGCCGTTCAAAATTGTTTACGCAAGCCTGTATGCCGATGTGCGACCGAGCTTCATCGTGGACATTACTCCGTTCATCGAGCAGCGGCATGCGGCACTGATGGCTTATCGCTCGCAGTATGCGAACCAGAAGCAGGGCGGCGCGTTGTTTGTTCCCGAGGAAGAAATTCGCGAGCGGACATTTGCCGAGGCGCGGCATTATGGCCTGCTGGCCGGCGTGCGATATGGCGAACCGTTTGTGCAGAAAGAAGTGGGGCTGGCGGACGATTTGACGCTCCTGCCGGTGCAGTCGCTGTAACTGCTGGACCCAAGGCCGGGGTTTTCATGTATTCGCAAGATTTATCAATCTCAAAAACAAAATAAATTCGCGTTATGGAGCACGCCCTGCGAAACTGTGACCGGAGGCGACGATGACGCAGACGTGGGACCCTGAAGCGTATGGACGCGACGGCGCATTTGTGCACGGGCTTGCCGGCGGAGTGCTGGAGTGGCTGGCCGCGCAGGCGGGCGAGCGAATTCTGGACCTGGGCTGCGGCGATGGACAACTTACGCAGCGGATCTCTGCCACCGGCGTGAGTGTGGCTGGAGTGGATAACTCGCCGGAGATGGTTGCGGCGGCGCGCGGGCGGGGCGTGGAGGCGGGGATGGGGAATGCCGAAGATCTCCTCTTTGCCAATGAGAATTTCGATGCGGTCTTTTCTAACGCAGCCTTGCATTGGGTGCGCGACCAGGACGCGATGATGAACCAGGTGCGGCGGGTGTTGAAGCCAGGTGGGCGTTTTGTTGCCGAGATGGGCGGGCATGGCAACATTGCGGCCATTCGCGTGGCGTTCACGGCGGTGCTCGAGCGGCACGGCTTTGGCGATCGCGAGGATGGGGTGAATTATTACCCGACTCCGGAGGAGTACACGCGGCGGTTGGAGCGGCACGGATTCAGCGTGGAGCGGATGGCGCTGATTCCGCGGCCGACGCGGCTTGAGGTAGGTGGCATGAGCGGATGGCTGCGGACGTTTCGCCGCGGAGTGCTCGAGACCTTGCCGGAGGACGCGCGGGAAGCAGTGGTTGAGGAGACGAGTGCTCTGCTCGCGCCGGTGCTGCGCGACGAGGCGGGGAACTGGACGGGGGACTATGTGCGGCTGCGATTTATTGCGCGGAAATAATGGCATGTCTGGAAAGGCCCGAGTGCATAGGCTAAATGGTCTCCCACCCTTTCCGCGATACGGCCGCGGAAAGGATGGGGCACGGGCTGCTTGGAAGTACACCGGGCCTTCAGTTCGCGCTTCCTGATTGTGAATATAATTTAGAAAAAGTCTTGCTTGCAGCTTGCTTTTTCACTTTGACTTATGGCAGAGTAACTACTGCGTAGGAGAACGCCCGATGAGAGCTATCACGCACAATTGGTTGCATAGGCTGGAACGGCTGCATCAAGGCTGCGCCGGTCGCCGGGCGTACTTATCGTCATTCAAGTAACTCTCCGGCGTCTGCCCTCCTACCAAAAGCGCATCCACATTTGATCGTTGCCCCAGCGGCGAAGAAGACAGGTTCGTCGACTTGAAATCGATTACTGTCCTCGCTTGTTCCCCGCGGCCGGCCATAACTTCCGGTAACTCCGGATAGAAGCGAGTTTGCCATGAGCAAGCTGAAGGTGATGAACGGAACACCCTCCGGCAATGGGCACCTGTGCCGGAGCTGCAGCAACGGGCAATATGTTGTCGGCTATCGGGAATCGGATGTGCTGGTCATCTGCACGAATCCTTATCCGGCGATGGTGGTTCCATTTACGGTGTACGAATGCAGCGACTACTCGGACAGGAATCGGCCAAGCTTCGCGCAGATGCAGAGGCTGGCGCTGAGCTTCGGCAATACCCGCAGACGGCCGACGCCGGGATTTCGCGCCACCGGGTTCGCTTCGGTCGCGTCCAGCGAGGAGGGCGGCTGCGTAGACGGGGACGAGAACGAAGATGAGGATGAGGCGACGTGTGCTTTCTAACTCGCAACAACAGCAGGAATTCCTCTGGACGGAACGATGAAGCGTGCTGGTTTCCCACCCTTTCCGCGATGCGGGCCGCGGAAGGATGGGCACGGAGCCTCTGTGGCATCCCAGGTTTCATCCGTTGCGGTGGACGGCGATCTCTGGCCGGCTTCTATTTGCGCATTCTGGATTTGTAGGAGGTGTAGGAGCGGGTGCTGGCGAGGCGCGGCGTTCCCTGCGCGTCTTTTTTGACGACTTTGCAAAAGATAACGGTGACCACCAGGGCGCCGACGATGCCGATGAGAACTGCACCGGGTCCGGAGGCCGAGATTTCGAGGTCGAGCAGATCGCACACGGTGCCGACGAGGAAGGCTCCGACCAGGCCGGATACCGCAGGCAACAGGCCTTTGCCGGGAATCCGCATCAACTTGCCGGTCAGCCAGCCGACGGCGGGGCCGACGACGAACCACCATAGGAAACTCAGCATTGAGACACCATTCCTTGGAAAGGCAATTTGATGCGTTTTTACCGCGTTTGACCGGGCACAGGCGCTGTCCGTCGTGATGGCTCGCGCGGCGGAACGGCCGCGAGTGCAACTTTGAGCCGATGGGGAGGGCCTGGCGGGGCTAGAGACAGTGTAATGGAAGGCGGCCTTTGTGCGGCGGGGATTTGGCGCCGCGGCACTTCGTTCAGTAACAATCCGGCAAGGGCAACCGGGCAGGACGGATTGCGTCTAATGGAATTGACGCCCATCTCCGCACCGGCGGAGCACGGGCGCTTTTTTTGCACATGAAAGTTCTCCATCTTCCCCGTCTTCCGCGCCTTGAGCGCCGGCCTGAACTCGACGCGCTGCGCGGAGTGTTTCTGGTTTGGATGACGCTGACGCATTTGCCCACGCGGTTCAGCGATCTGGTGAACCAGCCGATCGGATTTGTGTCGTCGGCCGAGGGCTTTGTTTTCATTTCGGCGCTGCTGGTCGGCCGGCTCTATATGCGCGATTCGATCGCCGACGCTTCCGGCATGAGGGCGAAGCTGTGGAAGCGGTCGCTTAAGATTTACGGCTACCACCTGGTGATGCTCTCGCTGGTGTTTACAGTGGCTGCGGCTTACGCGGTGCATACGCATCGGCCGGCGCTGACGAATCTTCTGGACTTCTATCTGGCGCATCCATTCGTGGCGATCGTGGGCTCGGTGCTGCTGCTCTATTGCCCGCCGCTGCTCGACATACTGCCCATGTACGTAACGTTTCTCTTCTTCACGCCGATCGTTTTATCGGCCGCTGTGCGGTTTGGGTGGAGGAAGGTTCTGGCAGCGAGCGCAATGGTGTGGCTGCTGGCGCAGTTCGGGCTGCGCGACCTGGTGCATGGCTGGATCGTGCACGTCACGCATCTACGTATTCCGCTGCAGGAGGCGGGGGCGTTCAATCTGTTTGCATGGCAGGCGGTGTGGACGGTGGGCCTGTGGATGGGCGCGAGATCGGCGCTGCACGGGCAGGTGGTGAAGCGGGTTCCGGGCTGGGTGGCCGCTACGGCCTGCGCGACGTGCCTGTTCTTTATCGGGATCCGGCATGGGTGGCTGGGGCCTCATCTGACGGAGCCGGCGCTGGGCTTGAAGCTGGATAAATGGAATATCGGGCCGCTGCGCGTGATCAACCTGATCGCGTTTTCGATTGTCGTGTACTGGCTGCGCAAGTACCTGGTGAAGCTGGTGGCGATCGAGCCGTTCCTTACTTTGGGAAAGGCATCTCTGCGGGTCTTCTGCACGCATATTTTCTTCGTGTTCGTGGGGCTGGCGCTGCTCTATGGCGATGTGGAATACAGCAATGGCGTTCCGCAACTGCATGGGGCGGTCGCGATTGCGCTGGTCGCGGTTACGTTTACGGTGTTGATCCTGGTGGCGGCGAACGAGGTGCGGAAGAAGCGTGCGGATCGAGCGAAGCGTCGCAGGGAAACGGCAACCGCTGCGATGAGCTCGAGTGGCGGATCGTCGAAGGCAGATGGTCAACTGCTTCCGCGCGAAGATGGGTGCCCCTTGCGCATTTGCGACGCGCGCGATCTGGCGGCCGCGGAGATGGCGAAGATTGTGCAGTAGCGGGCGGCTGCTCGAGGGCAGTGGTGTTTCGAGCTTTGCGCAAAAAAATCTGCTCGGCTGTGGTGTCCCACCCTTTCCGCAAAGGACGCGGAAAGGATGGGGCACGGGGTCTTTGGTGTTCCACTCTTTCCGCAAAAAGCCTTGCATGGCTGTGGTGTCCCACTCTTTCCGCAAAGGACGCGGAAAGGATGGGGCGCGGGGCGGAGTTGTGCGGCAAATTCATCAAACGTTTGCAATCTGTTTGCCTCATTGAAGTAGTCTGTTCATGATGCCGAGCGGCCTCCGGATTCGATTCAGAGCGGCCGCCGGGCGAGGTCAGACGGGTTGAGCCAGACCGTTTTTGTACTGGAAGACGACGCGGATATTTCGAGGCTTGTGCAGCACCATCTGGAGGCGGCTGGATTCACGCCGCGGCTTTACCATACTCCAACCAATCTGATACCGGACGCCGAGCGGCAGGCGCCGGCGCTGTTTTTGCTGGACATCATGGTGCCGGGCGGGGATGGGCTGGATGTGTGCCGCAGGCTGCGCAACCATCCCGCGCTTTCGACCATTCCGATCATTTTTTTGACCGCCCGCGCGGCCGAGAACGACCGGGTTCTGGGGTTGGAGCTGGGGGCGGACGACTACATCACCAAGCCCTTTGCGACGCGCGAGCTGGTGGCGCGCGTGAAGGCCGTTCTGCGGCGGTTCGAGCGGCCCACTTCGCCCTCGGTGATCAGCTTTGAAGAGGTAGTGATCGACGCCAATGCCATGCAACTGAGGGTGCGCGGCGAGTTGACTACTACCACCGCGACCGAGTTCCGGCTGCTGGATTACCTGGCGCGGCACCCCGGCCGGGTGTTCAGCCGCGACCATTTGCTGGATGCAGTGTGGGGCGATGCACGATTCGTCACGCCGCGGTCGGTCGACGTATATGTGCGCCGCATTCGTGAGAAAATCGAGGTCGATCCGGAGAACCCGCGCTACCTGAAGACAGTGCGCGGGGCTGGATACCGATTTGAGATTCCGAGGGGCGATTAGCGGAGCTGGTTTTGCGGCGGCATATTGCATTGGATCGGGTGCTTCGACGACCGCACGACAGCTCGCTCGGCGCCAAAACAGCTGCGGGAAAACACGAAAAGCAATGAAAGACCGTCCCGCAGGGGCTAAAGCCCCTCTCAAAATGAGGGTTTTAATGTACGGGCTGAAGCCCGTACCCTTCACTGAACGTACGAGCTAAAGCCCGTACCCTTCACTGATCCGACTCATTCCAATTTTCCAATGCGCGCATCGTTCAAAACCGCGGATTCTTTTGAGTAAGCCAGTGGCGTCTTCTGAGAGACTGTGCCGGATGCCAGAGGGGAGCGGCGCCGATTGACTCCCAAAATCTTTACCAGGCTGCTGGGGCTGTTTGTTCTGCTGCTGGTGTTCTACGCCGTGGCGATGGAGCTGGTGCTGCGCCGCATGGTGGGGCAGTCGGCCGGCAAGTCGTTGCACGCCATCGGCAGCGAAATGGTGTGGTCGGGGCTCATCGCGCTGTGCGGGGCGCTGCCGGTGGCGGCCTGGATCGCGGGCAGCATCTCGGCGCGGCTCAAGCGCGTGATGGGTTTTGCGCAGCGGATCGCGGAGGGCGATTTGAGCGCGCGGCTGACCATTGACAAGCGGGATGAAATCTCGAGGATGGAAGCGGCTTTGAACCAGACCGCCGAGCGGCTGGGGCAGAGTTTTGCCGAGATCGAGAGTCAGCGGCAGGAACTGGCGGCGATGCTCGACTCGATGCAGGAGGCGGTGGTTGCCATCACCGCGGAGGGATTGGTTCGGTGGTCCAACAGCGTGAT
>JBAUBR010000294.1:0-13971 GCA_049676965.1 Occallatibacter sp. | reverse complement strand
CTTCACGTCACTCGGCACCTGCGGCACTGTCACGGGTATCGGCCGGTTTCTTCGCGAGAAAAATCCCAAGATCAAAATCGTCGCCGTGCAGCCCACCGAAGGCCACGACGTCCCGGGCCTGCGCAATTTCTCCCAGCTCAGCGTCTCCAAGCTCTTTGACCCCTCGCTGGTCGACGAAATTCTCGAGATTGACTTCAATCTTGCCTACACTCGCGCTTTAGAGCTCTGTCAGAATGAAGGCCTCCTTGCTGGTCCCAGTTCCGGCCTCATTCTTGAAGGCGCTCTCAGAGTCACCGCCTGCGATCAGCGTGGTTTCGGCGTTATGATCTTCCCCGACAACATCTTCAAGTACACCTCCAACATGATCAAGCACATCCCCGAACTCCAACCCTAAGACGCAAAGGTGATAAGCCCATGACTGAGTATTCTCATCCCGAAATTCTGGTTGACACCGACTGGGTAAAGCAGAATCTTGGCAAGCCCGGGATCAAACTGGTTGAAGTCGACGTCGACACCAAGGCCTACGACGCAGGCCACATCCCCGACGCAGTCGGTTTCAACTGGCAGAGCCAGTTGCAAGACCAGGTCCGCCGCGACATCATCAGCAAGCAGAAATTTGAAAAACTCCTTAGCGCGGCTGGCGTCTCTCCCAGCGACACAGTGATCCTTTACGGGGACAACAACAATTGGTTTGCCTCGTATGCTTTCTGGCTGTTCAAAATGTACGGCCACAAAGACGTCCGCCTCATGAACGGTGGCCGCGTGAAGTGGCTCAATGAATCTGACAAACAGTTGGTCGCAGACCGGACCCCAATCACTCCCACGCAGTATCACGCATCCGAGCCCGATCTGAGTCTGCGCGCTCTGCTGCCGGAAGTATTGAAAGTGCAAGCAGAGAAGCAACAAAATCTTGTCGACGTGCGAAGCCCCGACGAGTTCTCCGGCAAAGTCATCGCTCCTCCCGGCATGACCGAGACTGCTCAGCGCGGCGGCCACATCCCCGGCGCCAAAAGTATCCCCTGGAGCACGGCGGCCAACGCTGACGGCACCTTCAAGTCTGCCGACGAGTTGCGCAAAATCTATCTTGGAAACGGAGGCATTGATCCCGGCAAGGACACCATCTCCTATTGCCGCATCGGCGAGCGGTCAAGCCACACCTGGGTGGTGCTCAAATACCTGCTTGGCCTGCCGAACGTAAAGAACTACGACGGGAGTTGGACCGAATACGGCAGTATCGTTGGTGCACCGATTGAAAGATGAAAGGCCCGGCATGGAGCTCGGGCTTCAAGGTTGTAATGAACAACAGGACACAGGATACAAGGCTGCTTCTCGTCTTTGACGATTCAGATGCTTCGATACGCGCAGTCAGGTACGTAGCTAAGTTAGTGGCGCGGCGGAGACAATTTCGCATTTGTCTCGTTCACGTTCTGCCGCCGTTACCGCCAGCAATGATGGAACATGGTGGTTCCCAAGACCCTTTAGAGGAGGGGCGGCTAGACCTCGCCCTGAGAACAGAACAAGGCCGATGGATCTCAACCGCGAAAGAACGGGCCCAAAAATGGTTGGACCAAGCAGTGACAATACTGCGGAGAGCAGGAGTTTCCGGACGCGCCGTCCGAACACTGTTCTGCGACCCGGGCGAAGGCCAAGAAGCAGCTGATTTACTACTGAGCATGGCTAAGGAATGCCAATGTCAGACGCTTGTGGTCGGTCGAAGATCCGTCTCGTGGCTTCATGAGTTGTTCAGTCAGGACTTATCGGAAGAGCTTCTTCGAAGGGGGAAGGGGTTCTGTATTTGGGCCATCGAATGACGAGCAACGGCAGAATCAAGTCAATCATGTTGGTTTCATCAAGTGCCAGGACGCGTCGTTCCACCCGAGTTCCTTTTTAAAGTTGCGCACTGTGGTGTCTTCATCGATCAGCAGAAATTCGAGGCCAGACATCTCTGCGAAGTCTTCCAGGTGCTGAACAGTGAGGGCCAGGCTGAACCCGGTGTGATGTGCGCCGCCGGCCAATATCCAGCAGGTGGAAGCGACTCTCAGGTCCGGCTCCGGAACCCAGACAGCTCGCGCCACCGGCAACTTCGGGAGCGGCTGCTCGGGCGAAATCACATTTACTTTGTTTGCCACCAAACGAAAGCGATCGCCCATGTCCACAATTGAAGCAACCACCGCAGGGCCGGTCCGCGCGGTGAAGACCAGCCGAACGGGGTCCCTCTTTCCTCCGATAGACAGCGGATGAATTTCGAGAGATGGCTGCGAAGCAGCGATTGAAGGACAAATTTCCAGCATGTGTGAGCCCAGCACCTGCCCACCGCTCTTGAAGTGATAGGTATAGTCTTCCATGAACGACGTACCGCCCTCGAGCCCTGCACTCATAACCTTCAAAGCCCGCACCAACGCGGCCGTCTTCCAATCTCCTTCTGCGCCAAAGCCGTATCCATCTGCCATGAGTCTCTGCGCAGCTACCCCAGGCAGTTGAGTCAGACCATGGAGCGTCTGGAAGTTGTCGGTGAACGCATGGAATCCGCCTTGGTCAAGGAAGTGCCGCAGGCCAATTTCGATTCGTGCGGCGTCGCGGAGCGACTCACGCTGATTGCCTTTCGGCCGCAGCGGTTCCGAAAGAATATAGGAGGCTTCATATTCAGACAACATACGATCCACGTCATGATCGGACACCGCTTGGACGCGTTCGACAAGATCTCCCACCCCATAGCCAAGGACCGAATAGCCCAGCCGGATCTTCGCTGCCACTTTGTCGCCTTCCGTCACGGCTACTTCGCGCATGTTGTCGCCAAAGCGAGCGATCTTGAGCGTCTGTGCGTCGTGCCATGCGCACGCGGCTCGCGTCCATGTGGTGAGTTGGTCCCGTACATCCTGATCCTGCCAAAATCCAGCGATCACCTTGCGATTGATGCGCAAGCGACTTCCAATGAATCCGAACTCCCGATCACCGTGGGCCGATTGGTTCAGGTTCAGGAAATCCATGTCGATCGTGGACCATGGAAGGTCGCGATTGAATTGAGTATGCAGATGGGCCAATGGTTTTCGCAAAGCGAGGAGACCAGGAATCCACATTTGAGCGGGAGAAAACGTGTGCATCCAGGTGATAATCCCAACGCAGTTACTGGAGCGGTTTGCGTCCAGACACATCTCCAAAACTGACTCGGCTGTCACCATCACTGGTTGGCACACTATTTTGACTGGCATGCCGGGAACTGATGAAAGCGCGTTCGTCATCTCGCGCGCGTGATCTGCCACTGTTCCAAGAGGCCCTTCGCCGTAAAGTGACTGGGCGCCGACGACAAACCATACTTCGAATCTGGAAAGATCAATCGTCATAATCAAACTCTCGAATAGTCTTGGCTCTTGGCGACTGAGTTTTCAATGAAGTTGAAAAGGCATGTGCGGAGGGCGCACCTGATAGTGCGGGTTGTCCAAAATGAAGCGGGAGAGCCGCCAGACAGCCGGATTACTTCGACGTGGCCTTTTCCTGGTTCATCACATCGATAGCGAGCGCGGAGTGCGCGATTGCGCCTCCAGCCCGCATCTCTGCGGCGACCCAAATGGCTTCCATGATCTCCATGCCTGTGGCACCTTTCAATTGTGCGCTCCTGGTATGGCTGCGAATGCAATAAGGGCACTGCGTCACGTGGGCCACTGCAACCGCAATAAGTTCTTTTGTTTTGGAGGGCAGCGCACCATCGACAAAGACCTGATGACTGAAGGCTCGGAAGGTCATCAGAATTTCAGGGGCAAGCTCCTCACGCTTTTTCGCAATATCCTTCGAAGCGGCAGGGTACATTGGCTCTTCCATAACGCAGATCTCCTTTCAGTTCGCCTCGCTAACGCACGCTTGCAGGTGGACGGATAGTGTTTTCGAAATCCTTGACGAATTTCTCGATACCCTTCTTTGTAAGGTCATGTCTGAGGTCGAAGGCATCCAATGGCTGGTTCAGGTTGATACTTCTATATGGAATAGGCCTCAGAGCGTTGCCTGCCAAGTCAACTCCTTTGTAGGTGAAGTCCTGATCTGGCATTGGGAGCCCCTTTGCAGCCCACGCTTCAAGGACCTTTGTAGGAACCGTCACAAGTTCCACACCCAAGGCGAAACAAGCCAGTAATTGATCAATGCTGCGAATGCTTGCGGCTAGAACATGCACGTGACCGTCGCCCGCTTGGTACATTTTCTGAATATTCTTGATTAAGTCCATGCCGTTCTCACCGAGGTCATCGAGCCGTCCAATGAAAGGTGAAACATAGACAGGTACTTTGGTAGTCTTCGTAGCAGCATAAACGCCGGCTGCCTGTTCCTGAGAAAAACAGAGCGTGATATTGACTCGAATCCCCTGACTCACGGACATTTGGGCTGCGTCGAGGCCTTCGTGCGTGCATGGATATTTAATGTAAGCGTTGGGAATCCAGGAAAACATATCCTGTCCCTGCACAAGCATTTGTTCTGATCTGGTCTTGAGATCCGCGAACACTTCAATCGAGACTCCCGCATCTCCCACGAGGGGGGAGATCTGCTGAACGATTCTCTTGTATTCCTGTTCCTGCTCCTCCAGGCTGAACTTGCGACCAGTCGCGAGTCGATGCTGAACTTCAGGGTTTTTGGCAATTAGGCTTGGATTCGTCGTTTGTCCATCGACAAACCCCAAGAGGGATTTCATTCTCCGAGTTTCCTCCGGATCACCCCCGTCTACCAGAATCTTTGTTTTCAGCCGTTCCTTTACTTGGGTACCCATCATTGAACACCTCCTAGGTATTCACTCGCAATGAAACTTCCCGACAAACCAGAACGACCACTTCCCCGAATACTGAACGCCGGCGGGTGATCGAATCGAGGATCAAAAGTCATCAGGCGCGCCACATTTTCCTCGGATTCAGGCTTGTGCACGACTGAGTTCTCAGGATGGGGCGGTACGTTGCATCTTCTTCTGCCTCGTTGCAGTCGTCCCGCGTCCAACCTTGTAAACACAGTCTACCCAAGCCGCTTTTCCTTTCTCTACATGACGCGTGTTTAGACACGAGTACGGATGAACTATTTCAATGACGGGTTTGGAGTGAGCAAATTGATAGGGTGAGAATTGATCGCGGCGTTGCGTTTAGGTGCGTTAGAACCAACAAAGGAATGATCACAGTGGCGGTAAAGTCCAAAACCGGAAGGTCGCAGATGATCCAGATAAAACGTGTGTATGACCCAATCAATCACTCAGACGGAACTCGACTCCTTGTCGAACGATTGTGGCCAAGAGGGGTGAAAAAGAATTCGTTGGAGATCAAGGCTTGGCTCAAAGATGTGGCTCCCAGTGCGGAACTGCGGAAATGGTTCAGCCATGATCCAGCGAAGTGGGATGAATTCCGCAACCGCTATTTCACCGAACTTGAGACCAATCCGGATGCGTGGCAGCCAATTGTTGAGGCTCTACGCCACGGGCACGTAACCCTTATCTACAGTTCGCATGATACCGAGCACAACAATGCCGTCGCGCTTGAAGAGTTCTTAATGCGACATCTGCCCGGAAAGTAGTTCGCGAAGCGAATCGAGAAGGGTTCCCTTACGAAAAATCGTTCGACTATGGCGCAGCTTTGGGGTCAAAATGGAAATCCTGGTTAAGACCGTCTCCCAAGTTATTTTCAGCGACGGTGTCCCTATAACTTCTGCGGTGGAGGCCACAGCCGGCCTTGCGGGGAGCGGTTTCGGAGAGGCGAGGAGCGCTGGGATACCGGTTTCGGATCCGTCGGCCGCTGTTCTTCCCACCTTGATCAAGCTCCGACCTGCCCTTGTGACGGACCTTAAGGAACTCTTCAAAGTGCGCGTGACCTCATTGGTGGTCGTGACAGCCTGGGCGGGTTTTTACCTTGGATCAATGAGGTCTGGCATTCCCAGCATGCACTGGGGCCTGTTTCAGGCGCTCCTCGGGATAGCCTTTGTCACCGGCGGCGCGAGCGCGATGAACGAAGTGATCGAACGCAAGAGCGACGCGAAGATGATTCGGACGGCGCAACGCCCAATGGCCTCCGGCCGCTTTAGCTTGCTCCAAGGGTTGTCTTTGGGGTTGGGGAGCCTTGCCGTCGGAGCAGCGATCCTGGCGTACTTTACCAATCCGGTAACGGTTGTGCTGACGCTCTTCACTGCATTTACGTACGTCGCTGTTTATACACCGCTCAAGCGCTATACGACGCTAGCGACCTTCATCGGGGCGTTCCCCGGAGCGATGCCGCCCCTGCTGGGCTGGACGGCCGCGCGGGGCATCATTGAATGGCCGGCACTAGCCTTGTTTGCCATCCTCTTCGTCTGGCAATTCCCGCATTTTATGGCCATTGCCTGGCTATATAGGGAAGACTATGCTCGGGCCGGCATCCGCATGTTGCCGGTGGTACAGCCAGATGGCCGGTCGACGGTGCTGGAAGCGCTGTTTTTCGCTATCTTGATCATTCCGGTAAGCGTCATTCCGATCTATTTGCACCTCACAGGGAAGATCTATTTCACCGCTGCGATTCTTCTCGGCCTCGGCTACCTCGTCTACGCCATTCGTTTTTCGCGTATTACCAAGGCGCACACAACGGCGGAATCGAGAGGGTATGCGCGCGACCTTTTGCGCGCCAGTGTAATTTACTTGCCGCTTCTACTCATCGTGATGATGCTGGACGCGACCGGAGGGAGATAAATCGCGCGGCACACGGCGCGGTGACGTTATTTCAGTTGTTACAGAAGAGCCTTAGCGAAGCCGGAGATATGGACCGAATCGACGTGTTAAATCATCGCTTTTCCTCGTCTGCAGACCATCGGGCTCATTGGAGTATTTTTTCCTGAGCTATTCCTCGACCATCGTTTGGGAGATAGGAGCTTATGACCAGCGCAATAGAAGGACAGCAAGATTGTCAGCAATCCCTTGTCCAGCGATTGTTAGAGTCGTGCGGCGGGAGCTACCCGCCCGAAACTCGAAGGAAGTACTACATCACCGGACCTCAATGGGCTGCATCGTACCAAGGACAAGCCCTCTTTCACGCTCCAACTCGTGAACCGGTATCCCCCGCCGAGGTAATGCATCACTTTGCCGAAATTGGCATCGGGTATTGGACAACCCACGACACAGACGTTATTCGGACAGAAGATCTGATGACTGACCGCCAGGCGGAGATCCTCGCCGGCCTGAAGAAGTCCCTCGTCGAGAATGGACTACGTTGCTCGATGGTGACCTGTGAAACCTTTTTTCATGCAGTTTGGAGCGCTGGCCCGGCGGCTGAATCTCCCGCCGTAAGGTCTTATGCTTCGGAACGCGTGAGGAATGTGGTCCGCATCGGCCACGAACTTGGTGCCCGATTCGCTGTTTATTGGCCGGGGACTTTGGGCTACCTAATGCAGGGCGTGATCGATGAGCCTCAGAGCCTCAAGTGGTTTGCCGAGGTGCTCAATTCTGCGTGTGATGAGGACATACGAATCGCGAATGAAACCAACCAGCCCACGTTGAAGCATTGCCTCGAGGCTAAACCCTTCGAGCCGCAGGCTGAGATCATCCTTCCGACGACGGATGCCATGCTTGGATTCATCCAGTCTGGGTTTCTGACTTATCCAGAAATGGTTGGGGTCAATCCGGAATACCTGCATGAACTGATGTGGGGTGGGGCGCCGCGTGCCTCACTGGCACGCGCGCTTGTCGCTGGCAAACTCTGGCACTTCGATGTGAACGACGGGTACCGCCTGAAGCACGATGTGGATCTGCCGGTGGGCCTTGTTAATCCACTCGACTGGCTGAATGTCTTGATGTTGCTTCGCTCTCACGGTTATAACGGACCATTCAATTATGATTTCAAGCCGCCACGCACCACGAGCAACTGGGGCGTCTTTAAGGTCAGCTTTCCGACTGCCGTCGATCGATTCATCACACTTTGGGAAATGGCCGGAGAAGCACTCGCCGACCCGATTATTCACGAAGCGACCGAGGCCTTGAAGTCCGCGCCGCAAACATCCGGTTTCAACAATGCGCAGAAGATCTTCGAGGCAAACAGAGAGCTACTCACCCTCCACGAAGTGATTGCGCATCGCCTTGTGCAAATTCTGATTGGGACACACCGCGGACGCAAGTTCTTCGGGCCACAGTAGCGGAAACGAACCAATTCGATAATGGTGGGACAAATAGATGAGTGCAACAGCGGCGGACCTTCATTCGTACCGCGTGGTGGGTTTCTGGCAGTCTACGAACGGCAAAAAGGTCGTAATGGCTCTGACTGGGGTCATGATGTTCCTCTTTGTGATCGGTCATCTTCTCGGGAACCTCCTGGTATTTGCAGGAAGAGCGCAAATCAACGCATATGCTCAATTTCTGCATTTCGATGACAGTCTGCTCTGGATAGTTCGGACCATCCTGATCATCGCGGTCACATTGCATGTTGTCGTAACCATACAACTCGCTCTACGAAACAAGTACGCGCGACCGATCGACTATCTGCACAAGAAGGCGATCAATTCTTCTTACGCCTCACGCACCATGTACTGGAGCGGCCCCATCGTTCTAACCTTCATCATCTTTCACTTGCTGCAGTTCACTGCCGGCTACATTCATCCTGAAACGAGGTTCATCCCGAACGATGTTTATCACAATCTGGTGACTGGCTTTCGGGTCTGGTGGGTCTCGGCGTGGTATGTCTTCGCAATCTGCCTCCTGGGCCTCCATCTGCGCCATGGCCTATGGAGCATGCTGCAATCGATCGGACTTGCCCATTCGCTTCGTAAGGAGCGGGCGTTCAAACGGGTGGCGTTGGGCATTTCCATCCTCATCGTTGGTGGATATATATCTATCCCGATCAGCATTCTTCTGGGGTACCTAAAATGATGCTCAATCCAAATATTCCTTCCGGCCCGATGGAACAGGCATGGGACAAGGCTCGTTTCGATATGAAACTGGTCAGTCCCGCAAACAAGCGCAGGCACTCACTGATTGTTGTGGGTTCGGGCCTCGCAGGGGCATCAGCATCCGCGTCCCTTGGCGAACTTGGCTACAACCTAAAATGCTTTTGTTTTCAGGACTCCCCGCGCCGGGCGCATTCTATCGCCGCTCAAGGCGGCATCAATGCGGCCAAAAATTACCCTAACGACGGCGACAGCGTTTACCGCCTGTTCTACGACACGCTAAAGGGCGGTGATTTTCGCGCTCGCGAGGCCAACGTATACCGTTTGGCGCAGATCAGCGTGAACATCATCGACCAATGCGTAGCGCAGGGCGTCCCCTTTGCTCGAGAGTATGGGGGCTCGCTAGCCAACCGGTCCTTTGGCGGAGCCCAAGTGTCTCGCACGTTTTACGCGCGCGGACAGACGGGGCAGCAGCTTCTTCTCGGCGCCTATCAGGCTCTCGAACGTCAAGTGCACGCGGGTACCGTGACTATGATTCCGCGCACGGAAATGCTGGATCTCATTGTGATTGACGGCCAAGCACGCGGGATTGTCGCGCGCAATCTGGTAGATGGTGCGCTTAGCGTGCACATCGCTGACGCAGTCATTCTCGCGAGTGGAGGATATGGAAATGTCTACTATTTGTCCACCAACGCCAGGGGCTCAAACGCCACAGCAATTTGGCGCGCCTACAAGCGGGGAGCACTTTTTGCCAACCCTTGTTTCACGCAGATCCATCCGACCTGCATACCTGTTTCCGGAGACTATCAGTCGAAACTCACGCTGATGAGTGAATCGCTTCGCAACGATGGACGTATTTGGGTCCCCAAAATGAAAGGCGACCGGCGGTCTCCCAATCAAATCCCGGAAGACGAGCGCGATTACTATCTCGAACGACGCTACCCAAGCTTCGGGAATCTGGTGCCGCGCGATGTCGCCTCGCGCAATGCCAAACAGGTCTGTGATGAAGATCGAGGAGTGGGAAAGAGCGGGCGCGGGGTTTACCTCGATTTTTCAGATGCCATCTCCCGTTTTGGCGAGAACATCATCCGCGACCGCTACGGAAATCTGTTCGACATGTATCAACGCATCACGGACGAGGATCCATACAAGGGCCCGATGCGCATCTACCCAGCTATCCACTACACCATGGGCGGCCTGTGGGTAGACTACCAATTGCAGAGCACCATCCCGGGTTTGTTTGTGCTGGGTGAAGCGAACTTCTCCGATCACGGCGCGAACCGGCTCGGCGCCAGCGCATTGATGCAGGGGCTCGCCGATGGTTACTTCATCATCCCCTATACCGTGGGGAATTATCTCGCGGCAAATCGATTCGCAAGGGTCGATGAATCGCAGCAGGAGATACAGAACACCGTCAACACTGTCCGGGAATCGATCAATAAACTGCTCTCCATCCGAGGCGAGCGGACCGTCGATTCGTTCCATCGCGCGTTGGGCAAGATTGTATGGGAATCTTGCGGCATGACGCGAACGGCTCGGGGCCTCGATACTGCCGTTGGTGAAATCCGTGCGCTGCGCGAGGAGTTCTGGCAGAACGTCACTGTTCCCGGCAGCAGCGACGACTTGAATCAAAACCTGGAAAAAGCAGGCCGCGTGGCCGACTTCTTCGAGTTGGCCGAGTTGATGTGTATCGACGCCCGTGAGCGAAACGAATCGTGCGGCGGACATTTCCGCGAGGAATCTCAGACTGCAGAGGGCGAAGCCCTGCGCGACGACGAGCACTATTCCTACGTAGCTGCATGGGGTTACCGGGGTGCAGGTGAACCTCCCGAACTCACCAAGGAACCGCTGGAATTCCACAATCTTCATCCCAGTCAGAGGAGCTACAAGTAATGAAATTCACGCTGAAGATCTGGCGCCAGAGGTCCCACAACGAAAAGGGTGCATTCGTAAGCTATCCCCTGGAGAATGTCAGCCCCGAAATGTCGATGCTTGAATGCCTCGATGTGCTCAACGAAACTCTGATCGTTCGCGGCGAAGAGCCTGTGGCATTTGATCACGACTGCCGCGAAGGGATATGCGGCTCGTGCGGATTTGTGATCAATGGCGTGGCACACGGTCCAGAGCGTGCTACGACAGTTTGTCAGCTGACCATGCGGCATTTCAGATCGGGCGAGGAACTGATCATCGAACCATGGCGCGCGAATGCGTTTCCTCTTATCAAGGACCTCATTGTGGACCGTCGTTCGTTCGATCGCATTATTGAGGCCGGTGGATATATCTCCGTCTCAACAGGTCAGGCGCCCGATGGTAACGCCATTCTCGTTGGCAAAGATGTGGCGGACCAGGCAATGGACGCTGCTGTCTGTATCGGCTGCGGAGCTTGCGTTGCTGCATGTCCCAACGGATCAGCAGCTCTCTTCACGGGAGCGAAGATCGCGCATCTCGGAATTTTACCTCAAGGAAAGTCGGAACGAGGCGGGCGCGCGGTTCACATGGTCGGGCAGATGAATACCGAACTATTCGGCAATTGCACCAATATCGGCGAATGTACAGGCGTGTGTCCGAAGGGAATCTCTCTCGAAGTGATCGCCATGATGAATCGCGACTATCTGCATGCAAGCTGGCGAAGGCGTGAAGCTTTGGAAGCAACTATTCCGCCGGCCCTAGAGAGGAACACGCATCGAAATTGACGCGCGGCGCAAACCAGCCAACCAGGTATCTGACCTGTTTTAAGGAGTAGCAGATGATTTTAACGACTGCAGGCAATCTCGGTTTTCCACGGATGGGCAGGCACCGTGAATTGAAGTTTGCTCTGGAAAAGTACTGGAATGGCGGAACAGATGAAGCAACTCTTCTCGGAGTGGCACAGAGTCTGCGTAAGGACCATTGGCAATTGCAGGTGGCTGCCGGCATCAGCTTGCCTCCTTCAAACGACTTTTCGCTCTACGATCATGTTCTCGACATGGCTACCACTGTTGGTGCTATTCCACGTCGTTTCAACTGCGCCCAAGGGCCCGCGAATCTGACGACATATTTCGCGATGGCGCGTGGCGCGCAACAGGCTTCAGCCCTTGAAATGACGAAATGGTTCGACACGAACTATCACTTTGTTGTTCCCGAGTTTGAAGCGGGAATGCACTATCAACTGCGATCGAAGAAGGCTCTGGAAGATTATCTGGAGGCAAAAGCGCTGGGTATCGAGACTCGCCCCGTGCTGCTCGGCCCCGTCTCATTTGTTTTGCTCGGCAAACCCACGGAACCTGGCGTGACGCGCAAGCAGGTGTTGAGCTCTATTCTCCCTCTGTATGAAGAGCTTTTGGCGCTACTGTCTGCTGCCGGAGCGGAATGGGTTCAAATCGACGAACCCTGCCTCTGCGTTGATCTTGATCACGTGGCTCAGAACTACTATCGCGATGCATACACGGCCCTGACCGGCAATCACTCTCTGCCAAAGTTCATGCTTACTACCTATTTCGGCGATCTCGGGTCAAATTGTGATTTGGCGCTGGAACTTGGCACCGCGGGTCTTCATCTCGACCTGGTTCGTGCTCCGAAACAGCTCGATACGCTTCAGGCAAAAGACATCCCTGCCGCGAAGATCTCATTAGGTCTGGTAGATGGCCGCAATGTGTGGCGCACCGATATCGAAAAGGCAGTTGGTACTTTAGAAGCTGCGATTCGCGTTTTCGGAAAGGAACGTGTAGAAGTCGCGCCGTCATGTTCGCTCCTGCATTCTCCTTTCGATGTTGATGCGGAGGTACGACTCAACGATGAGGTGCGCAGTTGGTTGGCGTTTGCCAAGCAAAAGCTAGAAGAGGTTGCTCTTCTTGCAAAGGCCGTCGATGGAAGGCAAGCGATTCGGGAAGCGCTCGCTGAAAATACGAGAGTGCTGGAATCGCGCAGAACCTCTTCCCGTATTCACAGCGAAGAGGTGGGGCGCCGCATGAGGTCTGTCGACACATCAATGACCAGCCGGAAGAATCCGTATGCTGAACGCCGTCTGCGGCAGGCGGAAGCGCTGTCGCTTCCCACACTGCCTACCACAACGATTGGTTCCTTTCCTCAGACATCTGAAGTCCGGAAGATGCGCGCGGCCTTTCGCAACGGAAAGATCAACTCGCAGGCTTACGTCACATTCCTCGAAGAAGAGACGACGCGCTGTATTCGTTTCCAGGAGGAAGTTGGCCTCGATGTCTTGGTACATGGAGAATTTGAACGCAACGATATGGTTGAGTATTTTGGCGAGCAAATGCGAGGCTTCGCATTTAGCGAAAATGGCTGGGTGCAGAGCTATGGATCGCGCTGTGTAAAGCCTCCAATCATCTATGGCGATGTGTCGCGCCCTAAGCCGATGACTGTCCGATGGTCGGAGTATGCGCAATCGTTGAGTGACCGACCCGTAAAAGGAATGCTGACCGGTCCAGTTACGATTCTGCAATGGTCGTTTGTGCGAGACGATCAACCCCGGTCGCAGACCTGCCGGCAAATTGCCCTTGCGATTCGAGACGAAGTCGGCGACCTCGAGGCGGCAGGCATCCGAGTGATTCAGATCGATGAGCCCGCGATTCGTGAAGGTTTGCCGCTCCGCCGGGCGGACTGGCCAGAATATCTGGACTGGAGCGTGAACGCATTCCGTCTGGCCTCTTCAGGGGTTGCGGACAGCACGCAGATTCATACACACATGTGTTACTCCGAGTTCAACGACATCATCGATTCGATTGTAAGAATGGATGCGGATGTGCTCTCAATCGAATGCTCTCGCTCCCGTATGGAACTTCTCGACGTATTCCACCGTGTTCATTATCCAAACGAGATCGGTCCTGGCGTGTATGACATTCACTCGCCTCGTGTCCCAGACAATGGAGAGATCGAAGCCCTTCTGCGCAAGGCTCTGGAGGTTCTTAGTCCCGATCAGCTATGGGTCAATCCGGACTGCGGACTCAAGACAAGAGGCTGGGCAGAAGTTCGACTGGCACTTGGAAATATGGTGAGCGATATCTAAACCCCATCTTGCGCGCAGCGCGGGCATGAGGCACTTTGGAGGGATGAGAAAACGTGGAGCGGATTTGTGGGCAAAATGGCGAGGTTTAGTTTCCGAGCAGTTGGCAAGCG
>JBAUBR010000293.1:0-48080 GCA_049676965.1 Occallatibacter sp. | reverse complement strand
GGCCGATACCGGTTCCCCGCAGATCGAGCTGCGCGGCATCGGCTCGAGCAGGAACATCTACTTCGCTCTGCCCCAAACGCACGCTGTCCGCAGTGCCAGCGTCCACATCTACTATTCCTTCTCGCCCAGCCTGTTGCCGCAGATGAGCCAGATCAAGCTGCTTCTGAATGGGACTGTGTTCGCCACCGTGCAGCCCACGCCGGGCCAGAAGGGCGGCTCATCGAGCCAGGACCAGGATGCCGAGTTCCCCATTCCCGCCAATCTGCTGGCGCACCGCAACACCTTCACCATGGAGTTCATCGGCCACACCACTACGGCCTGCGAGGACCCCACGAACGCCGCGCTGTGGGCGCGCGTGCACCGCAGCACCTATCTCGACATCCAGGGCAATCTGCAGCCTCTGGCGGACAATCTGAAGCAATTGCCGCTGCCGTTTCTCGATCCGGCAGTCATCGAGCCGCTACGCATCTCCATCGTTTTTCCCACGCCGCCCTCGGCTAAGGCAATCCAGGCAGCCGGAGTGGTCGCGAGCTACTTCGGGCTCATCGCCGAAGGCCGCGCGGTGCGCTTTCCGGTGTACATCGGGCAAATCCCAGCCGGCAACGCGATCCTGATCTCCGAAAGTCCCGCCAACCTGCTCGCCGGCCTCACCGTCTCCGATCCCTCAGCACCCACCGTAGCCGAGCGCACCAACCCCAGCGATCCCTACAGCAAGCTTCTGCTGGTGACCGGAGGCGATTCGAATCAGCTCCTGCTCGCCGCACAGGCCGTGGCCCTCCACTCCGCCGAACTGCACGGCGCAGAAGCAGCGATCGACCATCTCGCACTGCCCGGCAAACAGGCTGCCGATATGGCTCCGCGCTGGGCGTCCACCGACCGGATCATTCCATTGGCGGATTACGCCACCACCTCCCAGTTGCAGGGCGATGGATCGGCGCCTTTGAACGTCTATCTCCACATTCCTCCGGACATCTTTTACGCCGCCGGGCAGCCCAACGCCATTCTCAAGCTGACTTATCGATATAACCCGGCTCCCATCGGCCCCACTTCGAACCTGCAGGTCCAGGTGAACAACGCACCGGTCGGGTCGGTGCCATTGGGGCCGGCGCCGGAAGCCTCGCGTGATGCCCAGGTCGATATGCCTGTGCCGGTTGCGAACCTGCGCCCCTTCTCGAACACCATCGCCTTCGATTTCTCGTTCCCGGCGCTCCGCAAGGGCGGCTGCCAGAACTCCACGCCCGCCAACACGCAGGGCTCCATCCTGAAAGACACCTCTCTCGACCTGCGCGGTTACCCGCATTACACGCCGCTGCCCAATCTCGAGCTCTTCGCCAATGCCGGCTTTCCTTTCACTCGCTACGCCGATATGAGCGAGACCACCGTGGTATTGCCGCCCGCGCCCACCGTGCCAGAGATCGAGACCTTCGTCACGATGATGGGCCACTTCGGCCGGCAGACCGGCTTCCCCGCGCTGCGCGTCACCGTCGCCGGACCCGAGGCCTTGCATTCGGGCGTCGAAGGCGACTTCCTCGTCATCGGCACGGGCGACGATCAGCCGGCCTTCTACACCCTCGCCGAGCATTTGCCCGTCGCCCTGCGCGGCGGCCAAATGCAGGTCCAGGACACGCTCGGCCTCTTCGCGCCCGAACTCCACAATGCGTGGTGGAAGTCGCGCAGCGATGAGCGCACCGAATCCGGCGACCTGATGGCCGGTGGAATGCCCGACGCGGTCGTCGAGGGCATTCAGTCTCCCTTCGATCCCGGCGGAAGCTCGAGCGTCGTGGCCATCCATCTGCGCAACGCCAACAGCTTCGAGCCGTTTATCTCGACCTTCCTCAGCGTGCAGCAGGGCAGCGATATTTCGGGCAATGTTTCGGTGTTGCACGGATCGCAGTTTCAATCGTTCCACATCGGCGCCGAAGTCTACCACGTAGGAGCCTTGCCCTGGTGGACGCGGTTGACGCTCTGGTTCACCGAATTCCCCTGGCTGGTTGCGATCGTGGTGTTTTTGCAGTCGTTTCTATTCGCCGCGTGGGCCAGACAATGGCTGCGCGCCAGGGCGAGAGAGCGTTTGAAGGCTGTCGAGACCTAGCGTTGTGTCCAAAAAGTTCGCTTCATAGCATGACGGGCCGCAAGTTTCGGCCAGCGTGATACCCTGACTCGCGAAGGCGGAGGGGGCGCCATCGCCGATGAATAATATTGAAGCGTATTGCTTTGTCTGCAACAGCAGGCATCTCCTGTTCGGCAAATGCCGCGATCAAGTCATGCCCTCGTGGACGCCGCCACCGACGCCCACAACCGGCAACGCCAGGCAGCGGATGCATGCCCAGATGGCAAGGTTTCTCGATGCAGTGTGGGACGCCAATGCCCGTAGCCCCATGGCGGACTGGGGTCCAGCATACGATATCTACGTTCAAGTGGTAGTAGCGCAGACGCTTACCAATACCTCCGCTCCGGCTCTGTTCAGGTATGTAGACGATCTTGTTGCACTGGAGCGCGACAACGAATGCAAGGTTTCGGTCCAGAACTACGAGAAATGGCTATTTGCCGATCTCGCTGAATACGCCAAGGGCGTCCCGCGCGCCGCGCTTCCCAGGAATTTACTGGAAACTGTGCGAGGTTACTATCAAAGTCCGACCGAGAGGCTGAGCGACGCCGAATTGGCCGGGTTGTTCCAAAACTCATTCCTGGGCACGTTCTATCACTTTGAGCCCTACCGGCCGCAACGGTGCTCGCAGCGTGTCTACCTGAATGTCAACGGCGACGAGGCGGTCAAGGTAATGAAATTCGTTGTGCCGTCGATGGTCCCGGGATTGCCGGGCTGTTCGGAAGCGAAGATCAGCGGCCCTCGGACCGCGGGCGCAAGGGCCGACACGATCGTGATCTATTCCGCGGGCGAAACCACCACCAATGCGATTTTGGAGCGCCTTACCGAATACCAGCGCCTGTCGGCTGAAAACCGGGCCCGGTTCGGCGCCGAAACTTCGGTGATGACGGAGCCGGCGCAGAGTCTGGTTGGAGTTTCAGTAGGAGCGGAACCGAAGTTGAAAGCGTTGGGGGACGAGGCGCATCAAGTTCTCGCGCGGAGGGAGAGTTTCGGCAGCATGCGGTCGAAGCTGGTGTTTGAGGCGCTCCGAACCAATCCACGGAACAAGGACGCATTCTTCGCCGCGGTCATTCGGCTATTCGGAAGCGCGCGGCTGAACCCCATGGCGCCCCACGTCAACTGAAGCAGCCACGAATGTCGGCCCGCGCGTTGGTCAGTCTCCGCAATTGCGTGGCGGCGCCTCGCGCAGCGTTGGGCGAAGTCAGTTTGTTTTCCGGCTCCCGACTTGACGAAGCGCCGGAAGCCTCGGCGCGGAATGGACCGCGATTGAGCCGCACGCGCGGATTCAGGCCGTGTCATGAAACCGATGGAAAGCGGGCAAACGACCAGGATTTGGAAGCCGGACGAGCCGTTGAGTCTTCAAGTCGATTGAGAAATAAATAAAATCAACTTTCAATCTTGACAAACTTAATAAACTTAATCACAATAGCTTCTGAGATCAAGAAAGACCTCAGGAACCCAATGGCATCCGACCCCAAATCCGCTTCCGACTGGCAGGACCTGCTGCGCATTGCCCAGGGCGGCTCGCTGGTGGTGGAGCGGGTGCGGATTCCCGAAAAGCAGATCGCCATCGAAGGCGAGTTCACCCTGCCCGAGCTGGCCCGGCTGACGCTCGAAGACCAGATTTTTGTCACAGCCTTCCTGCGCTCCCACGGCTCCATCAAGGAGATGGAGCAGGTCTTCGGGGTCAGCTATCCGACCATCAAGGCGCGCCTCAATCGCATCGCCGGCCAACTCGAATTTATCGACACCAACCCGTCTCCATCCCGCGCGGAGGTGCTGGAGCGGCTCAGGAACGGCGAGATGAACGCCGAGGAAGCGATCCGCGCGCTGGAGGCGCTCAAATGACTCCCAACATCGCTCTCATCCACATTCACAACCCGCACCGGCGTGGATTCAAGCTCTGGATCCCATTGTTTTTGCTTTGGATTCCCGCCATCCTGCTCTCGCCGCTCATTCTGCTGGTCCTGTTCGGGCTGTGCATCGCGGGGCACCTCGATCCGTTTCGGGCCATCCGGATCTTCTGGGACATCCTGTGCAGCCTGCCCGGAACCAACGTTCACGTTCGCGCCGACCGGAACACGGTTCTGGTTCGCATCCTGTAGAGGTTGTTATGAACTCCAATCGCCGCGCCATTCTCGAACTGCTTGCCGCCGGACGCATCGATGCTGCCGAGGCCGAGCGCCTTATCGCCGCCACCAGCGCGGACCGCGAGACCTTGTGGGCCCTGGTCGGCTGCTCGGCCATTGCTGTCGCGGCACAGTTGCATGCCGTCATGCCCGAGCTTGCCCATCTTCTCAGATCCTCGCTGGCCGGGTGTCTGCCGGCACTCGAGCACGCATTCACCGTCATCGCACTGTCATGGGGAGGAAGGTTATGAACGAGAATCGCCGCCAAATCCTTGAAATGCTGGCCGCCGGAAAAATCACCGCCGACGAGGCCGAGCGCCTGATCGCCGCGCTGGAGCCAGAGACCACGGCGAAAAGCGGCGAGTTCGACGGCATGGTCGGCCGTCTGAAGAACGCATCTGTAAAGACCAAGGCCAAGTATCTTCGCGTGCTGGTCGAGGCCGATGAAGACATGACGGGGCTCAAGGGTCCCACCACCGTGAACGTGCGCGTGCCCATGCAGTTGCTGCGCGCCGGCGTGCGCCTCGCCGCTCTCATTCCCGCCCAAGCCCACGAGCAGTTCGATGAGGCGTTGAGCAAGCACGGCGTGCCCATCACTCTTTCGCAGATCAAGCCGGAGAACCTCGAGGAGTTGATCGAGCACCTCGAAGATCTCACCGTGGACGTCGAAGGCAAAGGCGGCAACGCCACCAAAGTCCGCGTCTTCTGCGAATAGATTCGCTCGAAACCAGTTGCAATCGGGGTTGTGGGATTGCAGAAGCCCACAACAACAGGAAATCTCTGCGCCAAAAAACACCATGGAGGAAAAACACATGACAACGCTGGCAATGCCCAAGCCTCGCCGCGACAGCGGCATGGAAGGAATGGTCGCCAAGTGGTACGCGGCCAACACCGCCGAGATGATGAAGGAGTACGTCGAGCTGGCGCGGCGAGTCGCCAATGAGCTGCCGCAGGGCAGTTCGCTGCTCGAGGTCGCGCCGGGCCCCGGCTACTTCTGCATCGAGCTCGCCAGGCTCGGCTCATACAAGATCACCGGGCTCGACATCAGCCGCACGTTCGTAAAAATGGCCGCCAAGAAAGCCGCGGACGCCAGAGTAAAGGCGGAATTCAAGCAAGGCTCAGCATCGAAGATGCCATTGCAGAACAATAGCTTCGATTTTCTCTTGTGCCGGGCGGCCTTCAAGAACTTTGCTCAACCGGTCTTTGCGTTGCAGGAGATGTGCCGCGTGCTCAAACCCGGAGGGCGAGGTTTGATCATCGATCTAAAGGGCGACGCTTCACCGAACGAAGTCAGCCGCGCCGTCGATGGCATGGGCCTGTCCTGGTTCAACAGGATCATGACCAAGCTCGCCTTCACGACGATGCTGCTCAAGCGCGCTTATACCCGGCAGCAGTTTGAGCAGATGCTGGCCCAGGCGGAGTTCGCGAAGGTAGAGATTGTAGAGACCGATCTCGGCCTGGAGATCGCGATGACGAAATAGTTCACGTAGGCTGCCTTCAAGCCTTGCGCCCCACCGGCTTGTGCATCGGCACCACTTGCACGGTCACGTCGCGCACCTCTGACAGAAAACGGTTGAGCACCGAGCCACGCAGCAGGATGTCCCAGCGCGAGCGCGCCGACTGGCCGAAGACCACGTGCGAGATGTTCTCCTGCTGCGCAAAGCGGATGAGCGCGTCGGAGACGTTCTTGTCGGTCAGGCTCACGACCTGCGCGCCCAGGTCGCGCGCCATGCGCTGGTACTCCTGCAGGCGCTGGAATGCCTCCGGGTCGCCATGGCCCTGGTCTTCGTCGGGACGGGTTACGTAAACCGCGTACCAGTTGGTCGATAGCCGGCCGGCGATGCGCGCGCCCACGCGCAGCAGCCGTTCGGTGCCGGCCCGCGTGCTCAGGCAGACCATCACCTTCTCCGGAATCGGGGCCTGCTCCAGGCCCTGGTTGCGGCGGTACTCCGCCGCGCGGTTGCCCACCTGCTCGGCAGTGGTGCGCAGGGCGAGCTCGCGCAGCATGTTCAGGTTGCCCTTGCGGAAGAAGTTGGCCAGCGACTGTTCGACCTTTTCCGGGGCGTAGATTTTGCCCTGGCGCAGCCGCGAGCGCAGCTCGTCAACGGTGATATCGACGTTGACCACTTCGTCGGCGCGCTTCAAAAAATTGTCCGGCACGGTTTCGCGGATGACGGTGTTGGCGGAGCGGTTGACCGCGTCGTTCAGCGTCTCGAGGTGCTGGATGTTGACCGCCGTCATCACATTGATGCCGGCGTCGAGCAGCTCCAGCACGTCTTCGTAGCGCTTGCGGTTTTTACTGCCGGGCACGTTCGTGTGGGCCAGCTCGTCGACAATCGCGGTCTGCGGATGGCGAGCCAGGATGGCGTCCACATCCATTTCTTTCAGGTTGACGCCGCGATAGGGAATCACGCGCAGCGGCACCACTTCAATATCGCGAATCTGCTCTTCGGTCTCCTTGCGGCTGTGCGGCTCAATCAATCCGATGACAAGATCGACGCCCTGCTGGCGCATGAGGTGGGCGTCGTGCAGCATCTGATACGTTTTGCCCACACCCGGCGCCGCGCCAATGTAGATGCGCAGTTTGGCCGGTTCCTGCTGCTGTTCGAGCTTGATCTCCGCCATGGCTCAGCCCACCTCCACCGGATGGCGGATTTGATCCACTGCCTTCACCGGCAAGGTAAATCGAAACGAAGTTCCGTGGCCCAGCCGGCTCTCCACCGCGATCTGGCCGCCCAGCGACTCCACCAGCCGCCGCACCAGCGCCAGCCCCATGCCCGTGCCGCTCTCGGAATACCGGTTGAAACGATCGAAGATGTTGCCCAGCCGGTCCGCCTCGATGCCCCGGCCGCTGTCGCGCACCGTGAACTGGACGAAGTCCTTGATCTCCTCGGCGCCCAGCAGAATCTCGCCATCGGGAGGAGTGAAACGAATCGCATTCGAGATCAGGTTGTCCAGGATGGAGCGCAGCGCGCGCTTGTCGGCCTGCACAAAAGCCAGATCGGCAAAGGCGCTGACCTCAATGCGGATATGTTTCTGCGAGGCCTCGTCGCAAAAGCGGTCGGCGGCTTCGCGCAGCGCCTGCAGCGGCCGCACGCGCTCGATATGCATGTCGCGCTTGCCGGTATCGAGCTCGGCCACATCGATCAAATCGCTCATCAGGTCGTTCAGCTTTTCCGCTTCCAGGCTTGCGGATGCAACCAACTCGCCCTGCAGCGGGCGCAACTCGCCGCCGAATCCCTGGGCCAGCGCGTAGAGGCCGCGGCGCAGCTCCAGCAGCGGGTCGCGCAGCTTGCGGCTGGCGACCGAGATGAACTGCGTCTTGAAGCGGTCAGTGTCCTGCAGCGTGGTCACGTCTTCGAGTGTGGTTACGGTTCCCAGCAGCCGGCCCTCGGAGTCGCGCATGGGCGTGGTGCGCAGCCGGTAGCTGCGCTCGCGCGTGCCAATGCGCATGGGCAACATGGCTGCGTCGCCTTCAACGGCCACCGCCTTCTGCATGGAGACCGCATCGCGAATAGCGCTCAGGATCTTGTCGCCGCCCGGCGTATTGGTCAGCGCCAGGCGATCGGATGCGGCTTCGCCCAGCAACTCGGTCGCAGCCTGGTTCACTTTCAAGATGTGGCCTTTGCCGTCGGTGACGATGATGGGTTCGAAGATCGATTGCAGCACGGCGTCGGAGAGTTGAAACTCCATCTGCCGGCGGCCCGCTTCGGTTTCGCGCAGGTCGCGCAGGCGCACGGCGAGACGGTTCAACTCGATGGCGATGGCGCCGAAGTCGTCGCGGCTGCTCCACTCCACGCGATGCTCCAGGTTCCCCTGGGCGATCTTGCGGGAATCGCGCGCCACTGAGTTGATCGGCAAAAGGACGAAATAGACGGTCGCCGAAGCCACCAGAATAGCGGCCGCGACGAAAAAGAATCCCAGCCCGGATTGTCCCGCGGCCGCGAGCGCATGCCGCGCGGCGATCGCCAGTCCCGCAACCAGGCCAACGAGCACCACACATCCGAGAATCAACCTCTGGGAAAGATTGAGCATCGCCCGGTCTCCCGCGCCGGCAGCATTTCTTATGCAAGGATACCGTGTCGAAAAAGAAAACCAATCGGCACACGGCTTCAGCGAGAGATTTAAAGGCTGCTACCATTCTTTCGCACCCGCATCCATGAGTCAGGGCACGGCTTTAGCCGTGCCGAAAAAGCAACGACGAGGAGGAGAAAGGCTTCAGCCCCTGCATGTCCAAGCCGTCAAGAACTCAAGCCAACGAAGTCGCGGCGAGCCATTCACGAACCTTCTTCGTGACCACGAAAACTGCTCAAGGTCGAGCTCTCCTCCAGACCGACCGCATGGCGAACCTTTTCATCGGCATCTTGCGCGAAAACATGCGCGCGCGACACTTCACAGTGCACGAGTTCGTTGTCATGCCGGACCATGTGCATCTGCTGATGACTGTTCCCGCCGATTCGAGCATTGAGAAAGCCGTCAACGCATCAAGGGAGGCTTTTCTTACCGCGCTCGACGCGAGCCGGATTTCAAAGGCGAAATCTGGCAACGCGGCTTCTCGGAAGTGCGCATCTTCGACGAAGTAAGCTTCGCGCAGCATCGGAATTACATTGAGAACAACCCGGTGAAACGCGGCCTTGTCACATCGCCCCAGGAGTATCGTTTCGGATCAAAGCACCTGAAGTTGAAAAAGCGGGCCGCGATTGAAGAACGGGCATCGCAGCAGGGGCTAAAAGCCCATGACGCGGGAAAAGCCTTGGATCGGCACGACTGAAAGTCGTGCCCTGACTCATATTTCGCCGCATAGAACTGAAGCCGTGTTCGATCCACATACGGAAAATGCCCAATATTTTGGCGAGACGCGGGGAATCCGGTGGACATCACTCCGTATCATGCGAAGCGGCACAACTCACGCCGCAGGCAAGCGGCAGACCGAGTATCCCCGCTGCTGATATGGGCAGTTCATGCCGGCGGGTGCCGGACCGTGAATCACCGTCCAGGAAACCTGCGGATATTCTTCGCGCAGGATGCGAAAACGGTCCACCGGGAAGTGGTTCAAGCCATAGGTGGCGTCGCTCATCTGCTTCCATTCATCGGCCAGCCCGGGAAACAGTGAAACCACCCCTCCATCCTTGAAATAATCCGCCAGCGCGGAGCGCTCGGAGATCGCGCGGAACCCGTGCACATCGGTCAGGTCTTCTTCGAAGTACCGCGAATCGACCGCGAAGACCGCATCGGCAGGTGTATTGCGTCGAACCCAAAGCAGAGTATCGACCCAGGGATTACTGCTGCTGGCCGAAGGAAACTCAATCTGCGGGCTGTGCGGATAAGTCTGCCGGTTGACGATAAACATTCCGATCGCCAGCGAAATTGAAATTGCGGCAATGGCCCAGCGCCGCTTTCCACCCAGGATTTCCCCCAGCACGCCGGCAAAAAGAAGCACGAAGATCAACGTGATGAGGTGAAACGAGCGCAATGGCTGCAAACGGGCAAACATTTCGAAGCGGTCGGACGATGCCATGATTGCCGCGACCGCGATCGACAAAAGTCCAAACGGAATGAGGGCAAAGCTGATGCGCTGGAATCCGGAACGCGTTCCGCGCACATTTCCTTTCCAGAACCAGGCCAGAATCGCCAGCGGCGCCAGCATCCCCAGCCAGTGGTACCAGTGCCAGTTGTAGAGAAAGAAATAGTCCCGCGAAAAAAGCGCCTCCCGATACCAGCCCGTGGCCGGACCCACACTAAAGCCGAGCGGCAAAATCGCTCCGGCCGAGGCCAGGGCCGGAATCGGCTCGCGCGCCACGGCTTTGCGCCGCTCCGCCCACCAGAGCACTGCGATCAGGAACAGCAAGTAGGCGACCATCTGGATGTGAACCGCCGCCGTACAGACGATCGCTACACCCGCCAGCACGTAGCGGCGCTCCAGAATGCCGGCCAGGGCGAAGAGCGTGAGCGGCGTGGAGATGGATCGCGCCGTGAGATACGGGTCAACGAGCAGCAGGCCGGTGTTGGTCGCCGGCATGGTCAGAACCGCCGTGATGACGACCATCGAACTCCACACCGCGCGCTCCGAAAAGAAGCATGCCCTCGCCACCATCCAGCACGAGAGCAGGGTCGCAAAAAGGCCGGCCATATACCAGGCGAAAATGGTCCAGTCCATCGGCACGTGGGTAATTTTGGCGGTCAGCGCGACGATGGGGCTGAACAGCGACATGCGCCCGTGGGATAGAAAGAACTCCGGGGCAAACGGGTACAACTGCGGGTCGAGGAGTTTTTTCGCGGCCGGCACATAAATCTCGCCGTCCTCAACGCCCAGGTGGTAACCGTGAATTGCCAGCGCGGCGGCCGTAAGAGCCACCAGGCGCAGCAAAGGAACGTTCGTACTTAGACGATGTTTCGACGGACGGGTCGCGGCGATGGCGAACTTATCGCGCGCTAGGAGCCCGATTCGGCGAGGAGGTGCAGCAACTACTGTGAGATTTTGGGAAGCCGCCAAATAACCCTCTTATCCGCGATAAGTTTCACCGATCAACGATTGCAATTCGTAGATAAGCATACGACGCTTGCAACCAAGAAACGTCAGCCGAATCACATGCGGCAACAGATTCCAATTACGAACGGTCTATATTAGTTACGATAAAGGGCGGCTTTGCGTCATGCAAGCCCGTAGGAAAAAATGTCATCCTGCCGTTTCGTTCCTTAAGGAATCCGGCAAACCGACAGGACATCGTTGTGCCAGCGGCAGTCGAGCCCCGTTTGCGCAGGATATGAAACCAGCGCCCAGTTAACGCCAAAATCCTTTTTCAGCCGCTCAAAATCGGCAAGCTGGAACCGGGACCACCCTGCTTGCGCCTGCAACTGCTCGTGCCAGATCGGCCCCAACTCGGGAACCTGAGTCACCATTGCCGTGTCCTTGACAGCGTCGGCGAGTTGGCTGCGCTCCGCCAGGGCGCGAAAGCTGTGATAGTCCTCGCCGGGCGCGGCCAGATAATACGGGTCGAGGGCGAAGTACGCATCGGCGGGCGTATTCTCGCGGATCCACGCGAAAGCTTGCAGCCATGGGTTCGAAGGCCGGCGTGCGGGCAGTTCAAGGTGCGCGCTGGCGCCAAACATCATCCGCTGCGTCGAGAACATTCCCAGGTTGATCGCAACCAGGAACAAGACCCAGCGCCACACCCATGCCCGCAAAATGTATTTGCCCGTCAGGCACCCGCCGACGAGCGCGAGGAAGTAATAAATCAGTTGCAAATAGCGCATGGGCTGCAGCGGCGTGAGCCGGATGAGAGCCGGCGTGCTCGTCACAATGAGCGCGATGGCCTGCTGAAAGACGCCGTAGGCCAGGACGGCCAGGGCGAATCGCGCCAGCAGGGTTTCGCCGCGCTTGAGCGCAATGCGCCACAGCAGCCAAAAAAGAAACAGCGGCGCCACCGCACCCAGTCCCTCATACCACGTCCATTGCAGCGGAAAATAGAACGGCCGCGTCTTCACGGCTTCGCGCCAGGAGTTGCTGGGCGGCTCGAGAATCCAGGCCAGCGGAGCCGCGCCGGCAAGCGAATCCCGCCAGGAGCGAAGCCACACATGCACCGGCTCCCATATCGCGACAGTCAGGAAAAAACAATACGAAATGCCCAGTGCAGCCATGATGGGATGCAAAACAAATGCCAACAGAAGCAGCACAGCCGCCTGCCTGCGCCTTCCGGCGAGGATTTGCGCGACGGCGGCCAGGATCAACCCGGTAGCCAGGTTGCGCGGATGCAAATGCTGGTCGGCGAGGTTCAGCGCCGTCCCTGCGACCGGCAGCGTCAACATTGCAGCCACCAGCGCCACGCCCGCCCATTGCGCCCGCTTATCGTCGAACAGGCGGCGCGCAATCGACCAGCAGGCGAAGACGATCAGAACAATCGAGGCGAACTGCCAGATCAGCTCCGCGGATGCGACAGGAACATGGGTGACGCGAACGAATCCCGCGACACACCTGTCGAAGACCGTGGCCTCGAGCTGCACGCGGAAGAATTGGGAATCGTGAGGATAGAGCGCCGGGTTCAAGTCGCTCTTGACGGCCGACAGATACACCCCGTCATCTTCGAGGCCGGGGTGATAACCCATTACCAGAAAGGCAAGGATCGAGAACCCCAGAATCACTGCTGCTCTACGGACGGGGAATCGATTCACGTTGATCCTTTATTCCTCCCGATTTTGGGACCTGGCAAACACGAAGCTCAATCACAAAGACGAAATTCTACAGCGAGAGTCTCAACAGCGAGCCGCATCGTGGACCTGCGCGATGAAAAATTACCGGAAAACCGCCTGCCTTCACAAAGCCGGCAACAGCATTCGCAGCACCAGAAACGCGCCCACTCCCGCGAAGAATACCAGCGCCATGCGGATTCCCGGCTCGCGGTTGACCTCGGGGACCAGGTCGGTGGCGGCGACGTAGAGGGCCACGCCGGCAGAGATGGGGAGTCCAAAAGGCAGCCAGCTCGGAATCAGCTCAATCACAAGAACGCCGGCGATTGTGGCCGCGGCCAATGCTACCGCGGAATAGAACGCCGTGGTGCGGCTGCGGCCGCTGGCCAGCATCACGCTGGCCATGGTGAATCCCTCCGGAGCCTTATGCAGAAACACGGCAAAAAAGATCAGCCAGCCAAGCCACTTGGAGACCACAAAGCCGGAGCCGATGGCTACGCCGTCGAAGAGGGCGTGGACGCTCAACCCGCCAAGGACTGAATAGCCCGTGCGCATCGAGACGAATTCACCTTCGTGCGTTTCCTCGCCGAAGTGAAAGTGCGCATTGATGGTGTGCTCCAGCAGGTGCACCGCGCAATAGCCGGCCATGATCAGGATCGCGCCCCAGCGGGGACTGAGGCGCAGGCTCTCGGGCGTCATCTCGACGATGGCCGTCGCCATCAGAAAGCCGGCGCCGAGCGCCACAAAATAGCGCAGGTAGCGCTCCACGCCGCGCGCGCGCACCAGCACCAGTCCGCCGGCCACGTCGGCCAACGCGGCAATGACGCCGAGAATGAGCGAGAGCTTGAGCATTTGGGGCGAGCGAACCTCAGATTCAGTCGATGTCTTGAAAGGGCACGACTTCAGTCGTGCCGAACACGGCGGAAAATGAACGCGGGCTTCAGCCCCTGAGGGACTTCGACCTAGGGACCTGTATAGCGCTCCCGAACCTGAAGTGCTGCGAGGCGGTCATTCCCATCAAATTTGAACACGATCGTGACATCCGTCTTCACAATGGCCCGCTTGGACTGATCGTGAACAACCGCGAGGATCGAATTACCCTCGAGGCCATTGCGAAGATATTGAGAGTGTTCGATCTTCTGCGCGCTCAAATATTCCAAAACCTGCGTTGGGCTTGATCGTAACGGAACTGCCTGGGCTAATTCTCGCTCCACGGCCTTTGCATTTGGCGGAGCCGGACCGCAGCCGAGGAGCAGCAAGGTACACAGTAGGGATGCGATTCGGACCCCTAATTGGCACGACATCGAAAGAACTCCCGCACCCCACTCAGCCGCTGTGCCGTATGTGCAGCACATCTCCATCCTGCACAATGTACTCCTTGCCTTCCAGGCGCAGTGTACCTTTCCCGCGCGCCGCAGCCTCTGAGCCGGCTTCCAGCAGGTTGTCCCAGCGGATGGTCTCGGCGCGGATGAAGTGGTGCTCGAGGTCGGAGTGAATTGCGCCGGCGGCCTGCGGAGCCTTCGAGCCAGCGGGAACAGTCCATGCACGGCACTCGTCTTCGCCCGCGGTAAAGAAGCTGATCAGCCCCAGCAGTTCGTAGCTCTTGCGGATGAGGCGGACAAGACCGCTCTCGTGCAGGCCGTAGCTGGCCAGAAAGTCCGCAGCCTCGGCATCGTCCATCTCCGCGAGTTCGGCCTCGACTTTTCCGCAGATAGCGGTCGCCCCGGCATTGGGCCGGTGCGCCGCTTCGTCCAGCTTGAACCGGCTCACGGCCGCGTCCAGATCGGCTCCCAGCGCGGCGCTTTCGCCGATGTTCAGCGCATACAGGATGGGTTTCTGCGAAAGAAACATAAAGCCCTTGATAAGCTTCTTCTCTTCCGGCGTCATCTCCAGCTCGCGCAGCGGCTGCTCCTTTTCGAGCGCTTCTTTCGAGCGCAACAGCAGCGCGTGCTCGCGCTCCAGGTCGCCGGTGCGCTGCTTCTTGAGGTCTTTTTCCACGCGCTCAATTCGCTTTTCGATCTGCGTCAGGTCGCTCACCATCAGGTCGAATTCCACGCTCTTCACATCGCGCAGCGGATCGATCGGGCCGACGTGCGCAATGGATTCGTCCTCGAAGGCGCGCAGAACGTGAATCAACGCGTCCACATTGCGCAAGCTGGTGAGGAACGCCGTCTCCTTCAGCGCCTCCTGCCCGATGGCGGCCACATCGACATATTCCACTGTCGCGAACGTGGTCTTCTTGGGCGAGTAGAGCGCCGAAAGCTTCTCCAGCCGCTCGTCGGGCACGCGCGCCACGCCGATATGCGCCTCGCGCGGATTGGAGTGTCCCCGCTCCTCGAGCCGCGCCTTGGTCAGAATCTTGAATAATGAAGTTTTGCCCACCTGCGGCAGGCCGATGATGCCGGTTTTCATTCGCTTTCCGTCGCGGCCCCTTCAGGAATGAATTACGCGTGAGGGCCTTCACGATGATACAAGAGCAGGGAACAGAGAGCAGGGAAGAGAGAGCAGGGGACAGGGATCAGGGATCAGGGCGGTTCGACGAATTTAATCGTCTGTCGAAGAAAGGATTCGTTGCGACCATGTAGCGGGACAACATTGTCGAAGCGTTCGCCGAGCGGCATGATTGGGCGCGTCAGCGAACTGATCCCTGACCCCTGATCCCTGACCCCTGCTCCCTGACCCCTGCTCTTACAGCGCCGACTCGCCCCGTTCGTCGTTGCGGATGCGGATGGCCTCGTCGATTTTGCTGACAAAGATCTTTCCGTCGCCGATCCGTCCGGTGCGGGCCGCGCCGATGATCGCCTGAACTACGCGCTCCTTCAGGCTGTCGATGACGACCACCTCGATCTTCACCTTGGGAAGAAGATCGACGGTATATTCGCGCCCGCGGTAGAACTCGGTGTGGCCCTTCTGGCGCCCATGTCCGCGAGCCTCCAGAATCGTCATTCCCTCGATGCCTGCCTCGAGCAGCGCATCCTTGACTGCGTCCAGCTTGGAGGGCTGGAGAATCGCTTCGATCTTGAGCATATGCAATTGCCTCGTTTGACAATCTATCAGGCAGGGGCAGCCGCGTGGGCGAATGTCCCATGAAGTGTTCTCAGGTGTTCAAATCGTAGGCCTCTTCGCCGTGCTGGGAGAGATCCAGCCCGGCCGCTTCGTCCTCGGGCGGGACGCGCAGGCCGACGATCTTGTCCACAACAACGAGCAGGATCAGGGTGCCCACGATGGAAATGCCCCAGGCAATGGCAATGCCCGCGATCTGGTTCACCATCTGGCCCCAGTGGCCGTCGATCACGCCGGTGGGGATGGGCTTTCCCGACGCGTCGTTGCCGTACACCGGGTTGATCGCGGCGGTAGCGAAGATGCCGGTGAGCAGCGCGCCCAGCGTCCCGCCGGCGCCATGCACGCCGAAGGCGTCGAGCGAGTCGTCATAGCCCAGCCGCATCTTCACTTCGAAGACCATCATTGCGCAGACAATGCCGGCGACGAAGCCAATGAGCAGCGCAGACATCGGCTGCACAAAACCCGAGGCCGGCGTAATGGCGACCAGGCCTGCCACGGAGCCCGAAATAGCGCCCAGCGCGGTCGGCTTGCCATTGCGAATCCACTCGGCAACGGTCCAGCCGAGCGCGGCGGCGGCCGCGGCAAAGTGAGTATTGACGAAAGCGCTGGTGGCCAGCGAACTGGCCGCCACCGCGCTGCCGGCATTAAAGCCGAACCAGCCCACCCACAGCAGGCAGGCCCCGATGAAGCTCAGCACCAGCGAGTGCGGCGGCATGGGCACCTTGGGATAGCCGATGCGCTTGCCCAGATAGAGCGCCGTCACCAGCGCCGAGACACCCGAAGTGACGTGCACCACCGTGCCGCCGGCGAAATCGAAGCTGGGACATTTGCCGCCGTTGGAGTTGAGCAGACCGCCCGCGCCCCACACCATGTGCGCCATGGGGCAGTAAACTACCAGCGACCACAGCGAAAGAAAAACCGCCATGCCGCTGAATTTCATGCGTTCGGCAAATGCGCCCGTGATCAGCGCCGGCGTAATGATGGCAAACATGAGCTGATACACCATGTAAGTTTGCTCGGGGATAGTGGCGCCGTAGTCCTTGTTGGGCGCAAGGCCCACGCCATGCAGAAAGACGTGTTCGAAGCCGCCGATGAAGGCATTGCCGTGGCCGAAAGCCAGCGAGTAGCCGATGATGGGCCAGAGAATGGTGACCAGGCCCATCATGGCGAAGCTCTGCATCATGGTGCTGAGAATGTTCTTCCTGCGCACCAGGCCGCCGTAGAAGAGCGCGAGGCCCGGCCCCGTCATCAGCAGCACCAGGGCAGCGGAAGTCAGCATCCAGGCGTTATCGCCGGCGGACTGCGCATTCTGAACGGCCGTCTGGAGAGCGTCGATTTGTGCTTGCGTGGCAGGGGCAGACGCAGAGGACTGGGCGATGGACAGGGCTGGGAGCCCGAACAGGACAGGCAGCAGGAACAGGGTGCTTCTGCGACAAGACATCATGTATTTGCTCCGAATGAGTGTATGCGAAACGCGGACGAAAGGCGGGGAGCGGAGTGGTGCTGCCGGCCGGCGAAGGCGAGCCCGGTGCGGTTCGGATGCGACTTGCCTCCTCCACGCCCGTGTGCGACTGCCTGGTCGCTGACCGGATGGTTCACTTTTCTTTTACATGATTTTCTTCGTGAGCCAAAAAGAATTCGCGTGCCGAGTTGCTTTCTTTAGCCGATCATTATGTCTCCTTCACGGCGCGCCGAGCATCGGTACTGCTTGCAAGGGGCGTATATTGGATTTATGGCTGCGACAGCGGAGAAGGACCGTTATCTATTCGGAGCTTTGGAAAGCAGTGCGCTCAACCGGGCCAAGCTCCAGGAAGTGAGCTATGGTTACGAGGAGCCGGAAGGCGTGCTTCTCACGTCACTCGATTTTGCAGTGAATTGGGTGAGGAAGAGTTCCGTCTGGCCCATGACTTTCGGCCTCGCCTGCTGCGCCATTGAGATGATGTCGATGGGGGCTGCGCGATTCGATATCGCACGTTTCGGCGCCGAGGTATTTCGGCCTTCGCCACGCCAATCCGATCTGATGATCGTTGCCGGCCGCGTCGCGCAGAAGATGGCTCCCGTGATCCGCCGTCTCTACGATCAAATGCCCGAACCCAAATGGGTCATCTCCATGGGCGCATGCGCAACTTCCGGCGGAGTATTCAATAACTACGCGCTTGTCCAGGGTGTCAATCAGGTTATTCCCGTGGATGTATATGTACCCGGCTGCCCCCCGCGGCCGGAGCAGCTCCTGTATGCGATCACCCTTCTGCAGGAGAAAATTCAGCGCGAGCCACGCAGCTTGCTGAAGACGCTAAACGCCTCTTGATTCAGATGCGCCGATGCCGGGATTCGATGCATCGGCAATGATTCGATCGGGTTGATTCAGCAGGCAACTTATTGAAAAAATTGTCCTCTCCCGAATCCCCGTATGTTACTTTAAATGTTGTCGGAACTTGCCGTCCCAGGCCACTTTAGCAAACGGGTCAGGCGACTCGGGACTTTACGCCAAAGGAAACCCTACTTCAATTTGCTCGTTCAGCTTGATTTGCGGAGGAGAAGCGCATGAACTTTCGTGTTCTGAAATCTGTGGGCCGGGTAATCGCGGTAGCGTGCGCGGTCTTATTGCCGGTGGCGATGATCGGTCAGGATAATTCCAAGCCGGCCAAGGCGCCCGCGCAGGATTCGCCCTCGAAATGGGATATCTTTGTCGGTTACAGCTACCTGGCCCCGCACGGAACGGTAACCCCGCCGGGAGGCTTTCCTCAGAGATTTGACAGCATCAACTGGGGGGCGATTGGCAGCGTTGCGCGCTACTTCAATAACTATGTTGGCGTGGAGGCCGTTGGCGACATCCACCAGGTGTCGGAAGACGCACAAACCGGCTCGGCCCACGCGAATGACGATTTCAACGGCGGATCGGGGGGCATCATCTTCCGTTTCCCAACCGCCGACATTACACCCTTTGTTCATTTTCTTGTGGGTGGGGAACGCGTCGGGAGCATCTATGAGCCCGATACATGGGGCCCCGTGGTGACCGCCGGTGGCGGCCTGGATTACGGCACGCCGCTGTTCAACCACAAATTGGCCATTCGCGTCTTCCAGGCGGATTACCAGTACAACCACGATAATTTCTCCCCGGCCGGAACGCGCGGCAACTTCAACATGGCGAGGTTGAGCGCCGGTGTCGTCATTCATGTCGGCACCATCGCGCCGCCGCCTCCGGTTACGCTGTCCTGCTCGGCAAATCCCGCCTCGGTCTTTCCCGGCGATCCGGTTACTGTGACGGCGACCGCCGGAATGCTCGATCCTAAGCTGAACGCGATTTATTCCTGGTCGGGAGCCGGTGCAAGCGGCACCGGAACGACGGTTAACATCGCTACCGGCTCGCTGGCGCCTGGCAGCTACACCGTGAATGGAACGGTGAAGGAAGGCAAAGCCGGCAAGGAAGGTCTGAAGCCCTGGGAGACCGCCTCCTGCTCGGCCTCCTTCACGGTCAAGCCGTTTGAGCCGCCGACGTTGAGCTGCTCGGCCAGCCCCAGCACCATCAAGCCGGGTGAAACCAGCACCATCACCTCAACCGGCGTAAGCCCGCAGAACCGTCCGCTCACCTATTCGTATTCGGCTGCGGCGGGCACCGTCAGCGGCAATGGCAACACCGCCACCTTCTCTTCGGCGGGCGCTCCCACGGGACCGGTATCGATCACGTGTAACGTAGCCGACGACAAGGGCGGAACAGCGACGGCGAATACCGATGTCACCATTTCGGCGCCGCCTGTTGTCGTACCGCACACGCAGACTCTGTGCTCCATCAACTTCGATACGGATAAGAAGCGCCCGACGCGCGTGGACAACGAAGCCAAGGCGTGCCTCGACGAAGTTGCGCTGAGACTGCAGAACCAGACCGACGCGACTGCTGTGGTCGTTGGCGAGTCAACCGCGGAAGAGAAGGCTCCGCCGAAGCACCTTCGCCGTCATGAAAAGGTAATCGACTACGCAGCGCAGCGCGCCGTCGACACCAAGGACTACCTGGTGAAGGAGAAGGGAATCGACGCCTCCCGCGTCAGCGTAGCCACTGGCACGGCCGATTCCAAGAGCGTGGAGAACTACCTCGTGCCCGCCGGAGCCAACTTCTCCGCGGATGTGAGCGGCACCACGCCGGTGGACGAAAACACCGTGAAGCCGGAAGAGCGCAAGGCTCTCGGCGAACGGCATCCTGCGCACAGGAAGGCAGCTGCGCAGTAACCTGGAGGTCCCCGAACGCGCATTCGGTTTAGGGTTCGGGGTCAAAACGCGGCAGTTAATTACGCCTCTCACAGCGAAACGAGGCTGACCGGACAGCCGGTCGGCCTCGCTTCGTTTATAAGCGTTGTATAAGATTGACTTGGAGTCCTTTCTTGAATGAGTTGGTTGCCCTTTTGCCTTGATCTTCGCCATCGGACCGGAAAGCTCGCATCAATCGCCATTTTTCTTTTCGCTCTGATCGCATTGAAGCTGCCGGCGGAGGTTTCGTGGAGCGCGGTCGGTCCTGCCGGCGGCGATGCGCGGGCCTTTGCCGCGGTGCCGGGGCAGCCCGATCACATCTATCTCGGCACCACCAGCAGTTGGATCTATGAATCGACCGACGGCGGCGCATCGTGGCTGCGCCTCGCCAAGCTGGACGACTCGGAAGACCTTGTTCTCGACAACATCGTCGTCGACTCGGCCAATCCCACTACGGTTTATGTAGCCGCCTGGAAGCTCGGCAACTCCGGTGGCGGCCTCTGGGTGAGCCGCGACGGCGGCAGGAACTGGGACGAGCTCAAGGGTCTGCACGGCCAATCGATTCGCGCCTTCGCGCAAGCTCCCTCCGATTCCAGGACTCTCTTTGCCGGAACCCTCCAGGGAGTCTTTCGCAGCGAGGATGCCGGCGCCACCTGGAAGCAGATCAGCCCCGAAGGCAACCGCGAAATCCACGAAGTGGAGTCGCTGGCCGTCGATCCCGCGAATCCCGATATCGTCTACGCCGGTACCTGGCACCTGCCCTGGAAGACGACCGACGGCGGAGCGCACTGGCGCAGCATCAGCAAGGGGCTGATCGACGACTCCGATGTGTTTTCGATCGTCATCGATCCCGCGCACACCCGCACCATCTTCCTCAGCGCCTGCAGCGGAATCTACAAGAGCGAGACAGCGGGCGAGCTGTTCCACAAAATCCAGGGCATCCCCAAAGAGGCGCGCAGAACCCGCGTTCTCCTGCAGGATCCCGAAAATCGGAAGATTGTTTACGCGGGAACTACCGAGGGCCTTTACAAAACCGAAGACGGCGGGCGCACCTTCCGGCGCATGACCGGCGCCGACGTGATCGTGAACGACGTCTACATCGATCCGCGGAATACCGGCCACGTGCTCTTGGCCACCGACCGCAGCGGTGTGCTCTCAAGCGCCGACGCCGGAGCCAGCTTTACCGCTTCCAACGCGGGATTCTCCGAGCGCAAGGTCGAAGCGCTGCTTGTCGATCGCGAAAATCCCTCCCGGCTCTACGCCGGCGTAGTCAACGATAAGGAATACGGCGGCGCATTCGTCTCCAACAACGGCGGCGCTTCGTGGGATCACATCGGCAACGGACTCGGCGGCCTCGATGTCTACGCTCTCGCGCAGGCGGCGGACGGGACCGTTGTCGCCGGCACAAGCCAGGGGATTTTCGTTCTCCAGGCCGGCCCGACGGGAGCTGGCAGTCGCGCAGCCGGCAACGACGACCCTCCGGCCTGGCAGCCGCGGAACACGATCCAGAACACCGTTGTCAAAGCTGCCGTCGAATCCCTTCACGGCAAGCGCATCGACATCGAGAAGAGCGTCAAGGAGAAACCACGCCAACTCGACGGGCGAGTCAGCGCGCTCGACCTTTCCGGCGACGGCTGGGTCGCTGCCGGAGCCGACGGCCTGTTCACCAGCCAGGACAAAGGCTCATCCTGGCAGGGCGGTCCGGTGATGGGCGCCGACGATTATCTCTCCGTGACCGCGCACGGCAAGACGTTCGCCGCCGCCCGGCCCGACGGCGTGGTCGTCTCTGGAGATGCCGGCCTGACCTGGATGCCGATGCACCTCCCATTGATGCTCACGCGCATCCACCGCATCGCATTCTCCGCGGATGGGTCGTTATGGCTGGGCGCGCGCGAGGGCGTCTTCTTCACGAAAGACATGGGCAAGACCTGGCAATGGATCCAGCGGCTCCCGTTCCGCGATATCGACGATCTCAGCTACGACAGCCAACTCGATAAAGTGCTGGTCAGCTCGCGCGCCAGCGACCAGATTTTTGCCATCGATCCCAAGACTCTGGGCTGGAAGTGGTGGCAAACCGGCTATGACATTGCTCTCATTCGCGTCTCCGGGCAGCGCCTGGTCGCTGCCTCACTTTACGACGGCGTGCTGGTCGAACCGCACTCCGCCGGCGCGGAAACCAGCCAGAGATAGTGCCGGCAAAAGTGCGAAGTACTTCAGTCTGAAGGGTACGGGCTTCAGTCCGCACTGATAGATCTCTGAGTTGAACCGGGCTTTACAGACTGCGGAAAAAGTCATCCCGGAGGGAGGCGGGGGTTTCAACCAGGGTTTCAACCCCCGCATAAGGCCAGCAGAATCGAAGGGGCTTCAGCCCCGGAGGGACAACTTTTACCGATTCCACGCGAAATACCGAGTATTTCCACGGCCTGTTCAGCCCGTACATCAAGCACAAGTAAGATCGGCGGGGCTTTGGCCCCTGAAATCTTGATCCACATCCTTCAGCCTGCAATCCGGCTCAATACGCGGCAATCCCCGTGATGTGCTGGCCCAGGATGAGCGCGTGAATATCGTGCGTGCCCTCGTAGGTCTTCACCGACTCCAGATTCATCATGTGGCGCATGATCGGGAAGTCCTCGGTAATGCCGTTCGCGCCCAGCATGTCGCGCGCCATGCGCGCCGATTCGAGAGCCATCCACACATTGTTGCGCTTGGCCATGGAAATGTGCTCGTGGCCCACCTTGCCTGCATCTTTGAGCCGGCCCACATGCAGCGAGAGCAGCTGGGCCTTCGAAATCTCAGACGCCATCCACACCAGCTTTTCCTGAATGAGCTGATGGCTGGCGATCGGCTGTCCATGAAATTGCTTGCGGAATTTGGCATATTGCAGAGCCGTGTCGTAGCACGCCATGGCCGCGCCAATCGCGCCCCAGCCGATCCCGTACCGCGCCTGGTTCAGGCACATCAGCGGGCTTTTCAATCCGCCCGAGCCGGGCAGCAGATTCGCCGCGGGCACATGCACCTCCTCGAGCGCGAGCCCGCTCGTGACAGACGCGCGCAGCGACCACTTGCCATGCACATCGTAGGCCCGGAATCCCGGCCTGTCGGTCTCGACGAGAAACCCGCGCACGCGTCCATCGTCGTTCTCGACCTTCGCCCAGATCACCGCCACATCGGCGATCGAACCCGACGTGATCCACATCTTTTCGCCGTTGAGAATGTACTCATCGCCGGCCTTGCGCGCGGTCGTCGTCATGCCTCCGGGGTTCGACCCGAAGCCCGGTTCGGTGAGCCCGAAGCAGCCTAGCTTCTCCCCGCTGGCCAGCGCCGGCAGCCAGGTGTTCTTCTGCTCGTCGGAACCAAAAGTGTAGATGGGATACATGACCAGCGCCGACTGCACGCTGACGAAGCTGCGAAAGCCGGAGTCGCCGCGCTCCAGCTCCTGCATCACCAGGCCGTACTCCACGTTCGACATTCCCGCGCAGCCGTAGCCCTGGAGATTGGCGCCGAAAAACCCCAGCTCGCCCATCGCCTTCACCAGCTCGCGCGGAAAGCGCCCCTCGCGAAAGCACTCCTCGATGATGGGAATGAGATTGTCGTCGACGAAATCGCGCGCCGTCTTGCGCACCAGCAACTCATCTTCGCTGAAGCCTGCATCGAGATGAAGAAAATCGAATCCCTGAAATTTGAAACCCATGATTGCACCGGCCGTTCTTCGCTATCTCCGAAACTCAAAGGCTAGCAGACGGGGAAGCAGAGAGGAAAGTGTAAGAAGGTTCAGGCAGTGTCGTAATTTGAACGTGTTTTGAAAGGGCACGGCTTCAAAGCCTGCCCTGAGCGCAGTCGAAGGGTGCCGCAAATGTCGCATCTGCATCGCGGCTTTAGCCGCCGCGGGAAGGTTTCAACGGAATTAGGACACCGCCAAGGTTCAGTAGAAAGTCAACTGCGGCATCGGATAATGCTTCCGATTGCGCGTCCAGAGCGCGGCCTTGTATTGAACGGCCGCCGCCGCGATGAGCGCGTCGGGGACTTCGAGTCCATGGCTCCGGGCGTATTGACGAAGGAACTCCCCGGCCAGTTGACCGGTTTCGTAGTTCGCACTGAGGCATACCAGAGGGAGAAAGAACCTGGAAATCAGTTGGTGTTCGTGGGAACGGGCGCCGGCCCAAACCTCTGCAGCAACGACCGGGGAGTAGAAGACTGCCGCTCCGGATGCAACCAGGCCGCTCCACTTCGCGAAAATGGTCTGATCCCTTGAGCGCAGGATTTCTATGGCGATGTCCGTGTCGAGAAGAACGCTCACACAAGTCCCAGCCGCTTCATGCGCTTCCCTCCGCGCAAGTTACGGATGTAGGTCTCGGTGTCGGGAAGATCGGTGCGATCCTTCCAAATGCCGACGGCAGCCATCATGTCGGCCTGACGCTGTTCGGGCGTGTAGAGATACCTGTCGCGAGCCGCCTTGCGGACGAGATCGGAGACGGTGGTCTTCTCCTTTCGCGCGCGCGCATGCAACGCCCGCCACAGTTCTTCATCGAGATAAAGCTGCGTTCGCCTCACGATGTATAGCATACATCGCGAGGCAAAAAAATGAAATGTCTCAAGCGCCGATCCGGCCCCGAGGCGATTCCGCGAACGCAGCGCATTTCTCCGGCGCGCTACGATGAAATCAGGTCGTCCAGGCCATGGTCCAGCTTGCAGTCCTCGTCTTATTCGTCCATCTGGCGTGGCTTGCGCTGGTGATCTTCGGCGCGTTCTGGACGCGCGGCCGACCTGTGCTCACTTCACTGCACATCGTGGCGCTGCTTTGGGGCATCGTCGTCGAGGCGGGCCCGTGGCCGTGCCCTCTCACGCTCGCGGAGAATTACTTTGAATCGCGGGCCGGCGTCACGCCGTATCAAGGCGGTTTTCTGCTCCACTACCTCGATGCGATCGTCTATCCCGACATTCCCGGCTGGATAGTGACGGCCGCGGGAGTGGCGGTTTGCGCGCTGAATCTCTGCATCTACGGTTGGCGTTTCCATCAGCATCTCGCGCGCCGGCGAAAATTACGCAAAGCGCTCCCATAAAGCCGCGGGAACGCGGCTCACGCCAGAAATTCGCGCACAAACCCGTTCTCGCTATGCACCAGCTCGTGGAGAGATCCGTCGAAGATGAGCCGGCCTTCTTCGAGCATCATGAACGTCGTGCCCGGATCGGTCTTTCCCTCCGGCAATTCCACCATGTGCCCTCGTTCGGGGTCGAAATGATGCGTGCACAGTGTGAAGGCGTCCTGCAGCCGGTGTGTCACCAGGATCGATGAGGTATGGCTCACGTCCCGCTGCTTCATGATCAGCTCGATGATGGTGCTCGAAGTCACCGGATCCAGGCCGCCGGTGGGCGAGTCGTAGAGCAGCAGCTCCGGCCCGTGAATGAGCGCGCGCGCGATGGCCACGCGGCGCCGCATGCCTCCGGAGAGACTTTCGGGGAACAGGCTGTACGTCTCCTCCAGGCCCACAAAGCGCAGCGCCTCGTGCACGCGGCGGTCGATCTCGTCGTCCGGAGTCTTCTCGGCAATCAACTGGTAGGCCACGTTGTCGCGAATGGTCAGGGAGTCGAAGAGCGCACTCTCCTGAAACACCATCCCTGTGCGCGTGCGCAGCGGAAAAAGCCTCTGCTCGGGCGCATGCGCGATCTCCTCGCCGAACAGCCGAATCTCGCCTGAATCCGGGCGCAGCAAACCGTTCGTCAGCTTCAGCAGAACGCTTTTGCCCACCCCGGCCGGCCCCAGCAGAATCCGCGTCTCTCCGGGCGCGACGGAAAAACTCACGTCGACCAGCACCGGCGCGGCGAATCCGATGGAAACGTCGTGGAAAACTACAACCGGCGCCGGCTCCACGGCCGAAGCGGGACCATAAGCGGCGGAATGCGCGGCTTCGTTCATCGAAAGATCGACAACATTACTTGGGTAAGCAGGAAATCCACAAAGATGATGAGGATTGAAGCCCACACCACGGCCTGAATCGTGGCGCGGCCAACGCCCTCGGTGCCGCCCGTGGTCCTCACTCCATTGAAGCATCCCACTGAAGCAATGATGAAGCCGGAGACGAGCGGCTTCACCAGCCCCTGTACGATGTCGGAAGCATGCAGATACTCCCATGCCTCGGAAAAATATTGCGTGACATTCTGGTGATTCATGACGGCGGTGACGAAAGCGCCTCCAAGAATTCCGCAGAAATCGGCGATAATGGTGAGAAAGAAGAGCATGGTGACGCAAGCGTAGATGCGCGGCGTTACCAGGCGGCGCATGGGGTCCACGCCCAGGGCGCGCATGGCGTCGATCTGCTCTGTCACCACCATGGAGCCGAGTTCGCTGGCCATCGACGAAGCATTGCGCCCCGAGACCATGATGCCGGTCAGCACCGGCCCCAGTTCGCGAATCATGGTCAGGCTCACAAAGCGGCCAGTCACGGCGGTTGCGCCGAATGCCGAGAGCGTGGCCGCCGACTGCAGCGCCAGCACGCCTCCGGTGAAGAACCCCGAAAGCAGCACAATGGTCGTCGAGCCAACCCCGATAATGTCGCACTGCATCAGGAATTCGACCCAGTATACGGGCGGCCGAAAAAGGTTCATCATTGCCTGGTAGGCGAACACGGAGTAATCCTGCACTGTGAATACGAAGTTCTTGGCGGTCTTTTCGAGGGGTATCGCCATGCGTCTTTGCCGTCCGCTCAGTCGAGATACTTCGAATTCAGCAGCTTGCACCGCTCTTAAGGACAGAATAGCGCATGGGCGCCGACTTCCGGCATTCCGAGCGACCGGCGCCTCCGCCGCGCAGGATTTACGCGCAGGTGTGCACAAACTCCGCGGCGGCCCGCTGCGAGGCAACATGATCGGCCAGTTGTATCAATCGATTAACCGGTGGCCACTCGTGTGCATCTAAACAGATGGATAGGTTTGTTCAGTCAAGGGGCGCCGTCCAGGCCGGACAGGGAGGGCTCAAGTGCAATTGTTCCGCTTGCGGCTGATTATTGCTCTCATCGTGGGCGTGACTCTGGTTTCGGTCGGCTCGACCTATTTCGATGTATTGGCGCATAAGCATACCATGCGCCAGGACTTGGAGCGCAGGACCGCACTGCTCGGCGCGAGCCTGCAGCCCGAGATCGAAGCCGCGGTTGACGGCAACAGAGTCGACGTCATTGCGGCGACCGTGGCGCGATTGCACCCGTTCGACGAAGCCTTGGGTCTGGCTGTCTATAGCCCCGATGGGCATTTGCTGGCTTCCGCTGGGCCTCAGAACCTGTTCAATCTCCTGCCTCCTGCCACGGTGAAGCGGGCAGCCCATCGCGGTGCGAGCGTCGCATATTTCGGCCACGACGGAGACCGCCAGTGGCTTGAGGAAGCCATTCCTCTTCACGCTGGCACGCAACTCAATGGCGTGATGGTAATTCTCGAAGACGCGGACTTCATTCACGCCGAGGATATGGCGGTCTGGCAGCGGAGCTTTTGGCGAATCGCCGCGTTTGTGGTGCTGATTGTTGTCGTTACCCTGCTCATGGTGAGCTGGTTTCTTGCCCGGCCCATGACCCGATTCGCCGAGCGCCTGCGCCGCCTGCGCACCGGCCGCGCAACCGCTGGGTCGGACGACCAGAACGCGGCAGAGCTTAGCTTTTTGACTCCGCTGGCGCGCGAAGTGGAGACCCTCGCGGAAAGCCTGATGGAGGCGCGTGCCGCTGCACAGGCCGAGGCGCGCCTGCGCGACGCCGGCGAGCACCTGTGGACCGCCGAGCGCCTCGCCGTTCATGTGCGCGAGCGGTTCGGGTCGAGCCGGATCTTCGTTCTCTCCAATCGCGAGCCCTATATGCACGTGCGCAAGGGCCGCGAAACCGTGTGCGAAGTCCCTCCCAGCGGCCTGGTCACGGCGATTGAGCCCGTGCTGTGTGCCTGCGACGGCGTGTGGGTGGCGCACGGCAGCGGCAACGAAGATCGCTCGGCCGTCGACGAGTTCGACCGCCTGCGCGTGCCTCCCGACGACCCCCGCTACAGCCTGCGCCGCGTCTGGCTCTCCAGCGAAGAGGAGTCCGGCTACTACGACGGCTTCGCCAACGAGGGGTTGTGGCCGCTCTGTCACATTGCGCACACGCGTCCCATCTTTCGCGCCGCCGATTGGGCCTGCTACCAGCGCGTGAATGAGAAGTTTGCCAACGCCGTGCTGAGCGAGATGGAAGGCTGCGCCAATCCCATCGTGCTCATCCAGGACTACCACTTCGCCCTCGCGCCGCGCATCGTCAAAGACGCCCGCCCCGATGCGCGCGTGTCGATCTTCTGGCACATCCCCTGGCCGAATCCCGAGGCATTCGGCATCTGCCCATGGCAGGCCGAGCTGCTCGACGGCTTGCTGGGCGCCGACCAGATCGGTTTTCATATTCCCCTGCACTGCAGTAATTTTCTCTCCACGGTCGACCGCGCGCTGGAAGCCCGCACCGACCGCGAGCACATGACCGTGCGCCGCGGCGGCCATTCGAGCATCGTCAAGCCCTACCCCATCAGCGTGGTCTTCGATGGCGCCATCCGCCGTGGACACGATTTGAGCAGCGACGGATTCGAGGCCCCCGCGGAATTCGCGCATAAATTGCTGCTTGAAGAGCACGGCGTGCGCTGTGATTATCTGGCGCTGGGCGTTGACCGGCTCGACTACACCAAGGGCATTGAGGAACGTCTTCTCGCGCTGGAGAACCTGTTCGAAGAACATCCGTGGTACCGTGAAAAGCTCACCATGGTGCAGATTGCCGCACCCAGCCGCACGCGCATTCCCAGCTACATGGATCTTCGCCGGCGCGTCGAAGAAACCGCGCAGCGCATCAATGAGCGTTTCCAGACCGCGCGATGGAAGCCCATCGTATTGATCGAGCGCCAGTGCAGCCACCAGGAGGTGAACCGCTGGTATCGCGCCGCCGACCTGTGCCTGGTCACTTCATTGCACGACGGAATGAATCTTGTCGCCAAGGAATATCTCGCCTCGCGCGACGACGAAGACGGCGTGCTGGTGTTGAGCAGGTTCACCGGCGCGGCCGTCGAGCTGCGCGATGCTCTGCTGGTCAATCCCTACGACACCGAAGCCGTGGCCGAAGCAATTCATCAAGGCTTGGAGATGCCACGCTCCGAGCGCCGCATGCGCATTCAGCGAATGCGCCGCCAGGTGATGGAATACAACGTATATCGCTGGGCAGCGAGCATACTGGGCGATCTGCGCGACCTGCGCATGGAGAACGAGGAAATAGCAACTCCCGGCCGAACCGGGCCGGCGATCGTTCATCCCGTGGACAATCGTAAACTGGCTTAGGAAGTCTCTGATAAAAGAGGATGAAGTGAAGGGTACGGGCTTTAGCCCGTACAAAAAGCCCGGCAGATCACGAGGGGCTTTATTGATTCCTGCAAAACAAATGTCCGTTTTGGAACGTTTGGAAGGCTGAAGCTTTTGAAAGTGCACGGCTTCAGCCGTGCCACAATCGCGCAATAAAATTGAGGGCTTTAGCCCCTGAGGGATCGCCATTCGTTCGGGACAAATGTCCTCGTTTGGCCGCGAGAGATCAGGACATTATTTGTGCAGCCTTCAATAGCCCCTGAGGAAATGTTGCCTCCAAACCTAAGGCTGGTTAACGGATCACTTAGATGATCGAAAAAGAGCGGCGAAATCGGGTTCCAAAGCGAGCGCACCATGACACCCGAAGCATCTGAAAAGCCGGACTTCTTCGCCGCGGTCCGCGGCGCAGCCCACTCCATTCTTCTGCTCGATTACGACGGCTCGATGGCTCCCTTTCGCGTCGACCGCTTTCAGGCGCGGCCGTACGCGGGCGTCCGCGAGCTGCTGGCCCGCATCCAGTCCCTGGGCCGCACCCGCATGGCAGTCATCACCGGGCGCCCTGCGGCGGAGATCGGCCCGCTGCTGGCGCTTCCGTCTCCGCTCGAAGTCTGGGGCTTGCACGGCGCGGAGCGGCTGTATGCCGATGGCCGTCGAAAGCTCGACCAGCCCTCACCCCAAACGCTCAAACATCTTGAAGAGGTGCGCGCGCAGCTTCGCCGCGACAGCTTTGGCGGGCTCTTTGAAGACAAGCCCAACGCGGCAGTGATGCATTGGCGCGGCGTCTCCCGGCAGAAAGCGCGGGCAATCGAACAGAAGACTCGCAAGCTCTTCGATTCCGTGGCGCGCCGCGACGGTCTTCGCCTGCTGGAGTTCGAATCGGGCGTGGAACTCCGCGTGGGCCGCGATAAAGGAGGCGCTGTCGAGGCCATCCTCGAAGACTCTGAGGCCGGCGCGCCGGTTGCGTACGTTGGCGACGACCTCACCGACGAATCCGCCTTTCGAGCCGTGAATGCCTCAGGCCGGCCCGGCTTGAGCGTGCTCATGCGCCGCACTCGGCGTGAAACCGCAGCGGACGTCTGGCTGCGCCCGCCCGCAGACCTGAAGATGTTCCTGAAGAAATGGGTGATTGCACAAGATGGCTGATGTTCTGCAAAGAGAACGCGCGTCGCCGTATCTGCTCGAATCGCTCGGTAGGTCAGGGCTTCAGCCCTGACACCTGAGGTTTCAAGAGAACACGGGGCTTTATTGATCTTTGCAAAACAAATGTCCGGTTCGGATCACCCGGCAGATCGCGGGTTTTGAAAGGGCACGGCTTCAGCCGTGCCGCAAATGCGCAATAAAATCGAGGGCTTTGGCCCCTGCGGGATCGCCAGTCGATCAGCGCAAATTTCCTTGCATAGCAATGAGGAAACAGGGCATTATTTTTGCAGCCTTCAATAGCCCCTGAGGCATGCTTTTTGGGCGCTCTTCTCGCCCCCTTTCGATTCGCGAGACCCGCCTGATCACGCGATGTGCGAAGCCTTCGGCGATCCGTCTTTCCCGGACCGCGCGAAGGCTCGTTCTTTGACGTACGACGAAGTGCTATCGGGTCAGGTCCCAGCCATGACCTCTCCGGAACTCGAATCCCGAGAACAGCGTGCCGGTATGGTAAGTCGATGAACTCCATGGAACGATGGCCGAGAACCGCGCGCGTTCATCGCACCCCGCAAAGTCGATCGTGAACGCCGCGCTGGCCGAGCCGCTGGTGGCGATGTCGCCAAGCAGCACCGGATAACTGCCCGGCGGCGTCACCGTAGGATGGCAGCGGCGCCCTTCTGTTTGCAGTAGCGTGAAGCTGTTGATCTGCGTCGCGTACGCCGGCCCCACGTCGCCGTTGGTCGCGGTGACCGTCCACACGCGCGCATCTTTCGGCCCCGTCTTGCTGGAGAGGTCAAACTTCAATCCGTAGCCCGGTAACTGCGTCGGATCGATAATTCCCCAGTAAGCTGGTTTGGCCTGCAATCCCATGTTGAATGGCAGCGGATAGTCGGTGCGGACCACCGGGAAGCTGTCGAGCCAGGTGTCGTCGTCAGCCATGCCCCAGAATGTCAGGGCGCTGATCTTGCCTTTCAAGCGCCGGAACACATCGAAGTACTCCTTGTAGAGCCATCCCTGCTCGGCAAGAACCGATGGCGGAATATTATTTCCGTAGTTCGAAGTGTCGTCGCCGGCGTTGTAGACGCTCATGTCGAGCTCGGTCACTTGCTGATCCATATCCGGGAAGTTGCGGTGCACGGTGTCGACCGCTTCAAGCATCGACTCCGGCGTGGGGTAGTTGATCTGGTTGTGCATCTCGTGGCCGATTGCATCGACGGGAACACCGCGATTGCGCAGCTCGCGCACCACCTTGACCAGGCACGCCAGCCGGGTGGGATCGGTGGTGCTGTATTCGTTGATGAACAGCTTGGTACCCGGCGGCGCGTACTGTTTAGCGGCATTGAACGCGACGTCGATATAACTCGCGCCCAGCACTTGATAGAAAGGCCCATGCTCGAGGCAATCCGTCTGTGTGGGATCGAGCGGCTCGTTGACCACATCCCACGCATAGACCTTGTTGCCGAAGTGCTGCACCTCGCTCTGGATGTGCTCCTGGATGTTAGCGGTCACCGTAGCTTGATTGGCCGGCGAGTTAGTCCCGTCGCCAAACGCATAAGACGGAGTTTGCTCGCCCGTCGACCAGACCAGGTTCTGTCCGCGCACCTTCATGTCCGCGCAAACCGCTTCGCCAACCTCGGCGTCGCCGTTTGTGTAATCATAGACTCCCAAGGCGGTCTCAACCGAGCCCCACTTCAAATCGTTCCCCGGCGTCATGCTGTTGAAGTGCATCATCAGCAACTGCGCATGAGGGCCGGAGAGATCGGTCGTATCCACCGCCGCGCCGATGGGGAAGAAATCGGCATAGGTCTTGTAGATCGATGGAATGTTGGTCTGGATCATCGGCGGCGGGACATAGGTGAGCTGGAAGTCGTCAATGTAGAACGACACCAGGTCGCTGCCCGACGGCGGAACGGTCTGCAGGTACACATAGGCCGTTCCGGGGTCGTAACTGCTCGGCACCGTGAACCCGTTCACGCTGATCTGGTGCCATTGCCCGTCCGCCATCACAGTAACTCCGGGATAGCCGGTTATGCTCGGGTAATTGGCATTGCCGTCGAGGTTGTATTGCATGCTCAGGTTGATCACATGGGATGAGTTATCGGCCGGAGTCAGCAAGACCCAAACGCTCAGGTTATAAACCGAACCGTCATACATCTTGTTGCTCACGTTGATCTGCGGGCCGTCGTAATTGGCAATGCGCCCCGTGGTCAGCAGGCTGCGCGCATCCCCGTTCGGATCGAGAACCGGCGGCACAACGTTGGTCAAGGTGGAACTGCCGGTGCGCGAGCTCCATCCATCCAGGCCGCCATCCGCAAAGGTGGTGGTGATCCCTGAATTATCCTGCTGGCTGGGGCTCGGCGGCGGAGGCGAAAGCTCGCCGATGGTCACGTCGTCGATATAAAACGAGTCCGTTGCGCTGCTCGATTGGATGTAGAGGATCAGGCTCGTGGGCGGGCCGGGAAGATCGCTGAAACTGAACGTACCTTGCACCTTCGTCCAGACGGTGCTGGACAGCGCCCCCGAGGTCGCGATATTCCCATAGGCGCCGGATGTCGCGCAGTCCGCGGTCTTGGTCGAGATTGTCGCAGTCGGATTAGTGCTGTCGGGCGCGGCGAGTAATACATACGCGGTCACCTGATAAGTCGCACCGGCCACGATATTATTTACACTTAATAGGTTGAGGCTCGGCCCCATGTAAGTCGCAGTGCGGTTGGTGACTTCGAGGCTGAGTGCGTCGCCATTCGGGTCGAGTACCGGTGGCGCAGTATTGGTAAGCGTCGCGGAGCCGAAGGGCGCCCAGCCGTCGAGGCCGCCATCCGAAAAGGTGTAAGTAGCAACCGGCGTTCCACCCGGAGGCGGCGCAGTTTGCGTGATCACAACGTCATCGAGATAGAAGGATTGCGCGCTGGTCGCGCCGACCAACTGCGCATAGAGAAATACCGCCGTCTCGGTGGTGCTGACCGTGTAGCTTCCGCCAATCATTGCCCATCCGGAATCGTTGACAGGAACCTGGTATGTGCCGATGGTGTCGTAACACGTGCCGCCGGAGCAGGAGGGATCGCTGCGCTTGATGGTGAAGTTGGCATCGCTGGCCGATTCGCCGCTGGTCAACATCACATAACCCGTGATCGTGTACTTTGCGCCGGCCTGCAGCACGGTATTGAGCGAAATGCCTGGCCCGCCCGCTCCGCTCGAGTTCGTTGTCGTCAGCAGGCTGTACGATCCTTCATACGCGGCAGCGTTCGAGGCCACCGGCGTGCTCGCTCCATTGAATGAACTCCACCCGTCGGCCGTTCCGTCGTCGAATGTGTAGGTGGCGACGGTTTGCGCGCTCAGGTGACTGCCGCACAGCAGCGCGAGGACAAACAGGACGGCCGATGCCGGAGCGATCAGTGCCGCGAATGCACCCTTCTTGCGGGTTTTGCGGGACGAATTCATGATGGTTCCTCCTATTCAAGGTCGCAGACTCGAGGGCGCCATTCTGGCTTCTTTGGCAGGAGGCCGGACAGTCGGATAGCAGCTCGCGCTGGAGCGCGCGACGGTCGACGACACTCGAATCCAGGAAAACGGAGAAGGTTCCTTCGATTCAGCCGCTCGTGCTTTGCCGCAATCTATGCTTCAGTAATTCGATTTACTGAAGTGGCAGGAGTATAGTCATCATTTCATTCGAGTGTCAAGCGGCGTTTTCCAACACGCAAGCGGCATGGGTGAAGTCTTCGCCGAAAGGGCGGACGGGACCAAGCAAGCCGCTGACAAACGTAGACGCTACAATAGTTAGTGCAATCGGCACGGTCCGGTCACGGCGTGAAAGGCTACTCGATACAACATGGCATTTGAACCTGGGCAGAAGATCGGCGATTACGAGGTTGTGGCCAGGCTCGGCGCCGGCGGTCTGGGCATTGTCTACGAGGTGCAGCACCTGATCTCCAAACGCCGCGAGGCAATGAAGGTCCTGCTTCCCGACCAGTCGGCCGCGCCGGAGATGGTGGAGCGGTTTCACCGCGAGGTGCAGACCCTTGCCGCGCTCAACCACGTGAATATCGCCGCGCTGCACACTGCTTTCTACTATGAAAACCAGCTCGCCATGGTAATGGAGCTGATCCAGGGCGAAACGCTGCGCGACCTTGAGCAGAAGATGGCCATCCCGCTGCCCCAGGTGTTGGATTTGACGGCACAGATCCTGCACGCGCTGGTCTACGCACACAATCTCGGCGTCGTGCACCGCGACATCAAGCCGTCGAACGTCATGATCGCCGGCAACGGCGTGATGAAGCTGCTCGACTTCGGCATCGCGCTCACCGGTCATTCCACGGGCTTGACCCGCGCCGGCTACCTGCTCGGCTCGTTGAACTATATGTCGCCGGAACAGGTGAACGGCGGCAAGGCAACGGCGCGCTCCGATATCTATTCGGTCGGCGTGACCGTTTACGAATTGCTCACCGGCAAGCTGCCCATCACCGGGACCAGCACCTACCAGATCATGCTCGGCCACATGAACCAGATACCCACGCCCCCGCATGAAATCGCGCCACAGGTTCCGGTTGCGCTCTCCGCCGCGGTGATGCGCGCGCTCCAAAAAGACCCGGAACACCGCTTCGCGACGGCGGAAGAGTTTCTCCGCGAACTGCAGCTTGCGTCCGCCGCGGCCGGACAGCAAGTTGCGCCGGCCGTGCCGGCGCACGGTCCAGCCACTGCGCTCACCATGCCCTACGCTCCCGCTGCCCGGCCGCCAACAACATCCATCGAGCAGAAACCGTCTTCAGCGAGCGGATTCGAAAACCTGCCCCTCGAGGAACTTCGCCGCAAGCTCGCCGTTTATATCGGGCCGGTGGCCAAGTTCGTCGTCAAGAAACTCGCGGCCCAGCATAGCGATCTCGATACCATCTACCGCGAGGCAGCCAGGCAGATCCCCTCCGACGCGGACCGTGCCGCCTTCCTTCGATCGAAGGGCCGGTAGAGCTTCGATTGACAGTGCCGCGCATCAATTGAAACAATCGCGGCACTTGCGGTTTTCCCCTCACGGAGTTCACTCAACTTCATTCGGCCCGGGGGGTTTGCGGAATGGCATTCGAACTGATCCCGAGCGTTCTCGCAATGCTTGTTTGCGATCAGATCATCACCGAACAGGGAACCAACAAGAAGAGCCTCATCGGAATCTTCCAGCGGGTGCAGTCGCCCATCTTTCCCGTGGTCATTCCCCGCTTCGGCATTTACGTCAAGCTGGTCGATGTAGAGGGAACCATCGAATTCAAGCTGCGAATCGTAAGGCTCGACGATGAAACGCTCCTGGCGGAAATGGCCGCTCCCATCAAGGACCAGGACCCCAGCCAGCCCACGGAGCTGGCCATCAGCCTGCAGAACTTTCAGATCCCGCAGCCCGGAAGATATGAGTTTCAACTTTACGCGGAAGATGTATATTTACATCGAGCCACAATCGATCTCGTTGAATGGCAGGCAGGAGGCGAGTAATGGCGCCATTAGCAGCGGCGACTTACCAGAGCATGGTCCCGGGGCTGCTGGAACTCGAGGGATTCGAATCCGGTAACCGCCGCCCCTTCAGCAAATTCCGCGAGTTGCCCGCTCAATACTCTTCGCGGACGCCGTCGCAACCCGTGGTCGCTGAGCTCAGACTCTGCCCTGGGGACGCCGTCCCCACCGCCCGCCTTGACCGCATCCTGTTCGGTGCGTTGAAAGACCCGCGCCTGCGGCTGGCGAAGCCCATTCCGCTCGACGTGTCGCGGCGCCAGGGCCAGACGATTGTCAGTTGGACGGATGTCGACGAATCCGGGTCCGGAGAGACGCTCTGCTCCGCGATTGAAGATTTCGAGTTCGGGTTACGCGCGTTGTATCGCAGCGTATTCGCAACCGAACCGCTTCGTCCGGACTCGGCGCGCATCCGCCAGATTCTCGCCGAACACATCGCCTGCAGACCCGGGTAATCAACACCACTATCACTCGGCAGAAATCGCTCCACATCCAGGCTAATCCCATCGCCTCATTATTCGTTCAGCATCTCGAACGCCTTGATGAGGCTGGTGTGCATGCGGTTGAACGATGCCGTCACCTCGGCAATCTCGTCCTTGCCTTTCACCTCCAGGGGCGGCAGATCGATTTGCCCCTTGCTGATCACATCGGCGTTCTTCGAGACGCGGCGCAGCGGCTGGATGACAATGAAGTACATGGCCAGGTCGATCAGCGCGATGGTGAGCAGGAAGATCGCTCCCAGGCTGATGAGCAGATTGCGGAACCCCTGGTTGGCCATTGCGATCGGCACCGACGTGGGCACGGAGACAATCTGCGCACCCACCACTTCGTTCGGCTTCCAGCCAAATCCGTGATCCGCGCCGTAGTGGCGGATCATGCTCTTCGGCGCAATCGAGGGCTGGCTGTGGCACTGCAGGCATCCGCCGGCGGCGACAATGGGAGTGGCGACGTAGAGCACCTGGCCGGTGGGTGTGTTGCGCTCGCCCACGTGTTGCGTCTGGCTGGGATTGTTGCGGAAGTAATTGATCAGGTCCGCCTCCCACTCCGTGGCGCGGTCGTCAAGGTTGGTGGGGTTCAGGGCCGCTTCGCGCAGGTCGTAATCCGGATAGGAGGCGCGCATCAGCTTGAAAGTGACGGTCGCGGCGGAGAAGGGGATGGTTTCGGGCAGAAAGCTCGCGCCGTGCTGCGGCGTCTTTTCCAGGATCGGACTCACCTGCTGGTCGGTATAGTCCTTGGTGGCGCTGGCGCTGGCCGTCATCAGCTCCGCCTCGCGCAGCACCTGCTGCCGCGCATCGTTCATCAGGAAGTTGTAGGCGAAGTGGGCGATCAGGTACATGCCCACTCCAAAAACGACGATGAGCACCAGGTTGAATTTTGCGAGCAGCTTCAAGCTGACCTCCGCGATGCCTGCTGGGGTGCAGTGTGAGAACGGGTAATGATAACAGGATGGCTTCACGCGACCGGAAGCCATTCACGCCGGATTTCCTGGCTGCTATTCCTCAAAATGGAACGGCAGCAGTCGCAGGCGCACTCGTTTCGCCTGGTCGATCGTGAGGAGCGCGCCGGCTTCGAGCTCAGTTCGAAGCTGCAGCAACGCTGCAACAACCGCCTTGCCGATAGCGTCCAGACTCAGGTTGTCCGATCGAATCTGTACCACGCTCGGTTTGCAGTCGTGCGTTGCGGCCAGGATTGCGCTGAAATCGAGATCCTGCGTCAGGACGACGTATTCATTCTGGGCAGCGAAGGACATGATCTGCCGGTCCGGAGCATCGACTGATCCTATTGACGACCAGTGTGCGGACTCGATGCCCGCGTCGGAGAGGTATCCGACCCAATCCGGAGAGAGATTCATGTCGACCAGGACTTTCATCCCGGAGTCAGCACAACCTCTCGTCCTTGGGCGAGCCGGGCGGCGTACCGAAGCGCCTGAAGAATGTCTTCGCGCTCCAGGTAGGGGTACTCGGCCAGCAAATCATCGATCGTGCGTCCGGCCCCGATCTGGCCGACGATCATACCCACAGTGACGCGCATGCCGCGAATGCACGGTTTGCCGCCCATCACTTCCGGGTTCTGCGTGATGCGATCCAGTTGCTCCATACGCCGCTCCTGTGAGCCTACTCCTTGCCCTTTTTCTTAATCTCAATATTCAGCCGCTTGATTTTTTGATTCAGCGTGGAAAGCGGAATGTGGAACTGCTCCGCGGCGTCGGTCTGGTTCCAGTTGCAGCGCTCCAGCTTCTCGATGATGATGCGCCGCTCGATGTCTTCGAGAATGTCGAAGAGCGAGGCATTGGGGTTGTGCTCGAGCAGCGCGTCCTGAAAGCTGCGGCCGGTGATGTGGCCGGGCAGCAGGTCCGAGCCGATGATGGGGCCGGAAGAAAGCACCACTCCGCGTTCGATCGAGTTTTCCAGCTCCCGCACGTTGCCGGGCCAGTCGTAATCCACCAGCGCCCGCAGCGCGTCGGCCGACAGCTTGCGCGGCGCGAGGGCGTTCTCCGTCGCATAGTATTCGAGAAAGTGCTGCGCGAGCAGCGGAATATCTTCGCGCCGCGCGCGCAGCGGCGGCAGGTCCACGGTGATCACGTTGAGCCGGTAAAAGAGATCTTCGCGGAAGCGCCCGTCGCGCACCGCCTGGCGCAGATCGGTGTTGGTGGCGGCGATGATGCGCACGTCCACCTGAATCTCCTGGATGCCGCCCAGGTGCATGAAGCGCTTATCCTGCAGCACGCGCAGAATCTTCGATTGCGTATCCATGCCCATGGTCGCAATCTCATCCATGAAGAGCGTGCCGCCGTTAGCCACTTCGAAGAGGCCTTTCTTCGAGGCAACGGCCGAAGTGAACGCGCCCTTCACGTGGCCGAACAGCGTGGATTCAAGCAGCTCCGACGGCATGGCGCCGGTATTGATGGGCACAAACGGCTTGTCGCGCCGCGGCGAGTTGGCGTGAATGGCCTTGGCGATGAGTTCCTTGCCGGTGCCGCTTTCGCCTGAGATCAACACTGTAGACCGGCTGGGCGCGACCTGCGCGACAAGATCGAAGACGCGCAGCATGATCTCGCTTTTGCCCACAATGTTGGAGAAGTTGTAGCGCTGCTTGAGCGTGCGCTTGAGCTGCAGGTTTTCTTCTTCGGCGCGGTGGCGGGCGACAGCCGAGCGAATGTCGGCCAGCAGCTTTTCGTTGTCCCACGGCTTCTGAACGAAGTTTTCCGCGCCGGCGCGGATGGCTTCGACTACGTTGTCCACGGTGCCGTAGGCCGTGATCATGATGACCGGCAACTCCGGCTGCCGGTCCCTGATCTGCGGCAAAAGCTCCAGGCCGTTCTGGCCGGGCAGTGCAAGATCGAGGAGAACCAGGTCGAAGTTTTCCAGTTCCAGAGCGCGCAGCCCCTGTTCGCCGTCAGCGGCCGTTCTCACCGCGTAGCCCTCGAGCGAGAGCAGCACCTCCAGCGACTCGCGAATGGCAACTTCGTCGTCGATTACGAGAATGCTGGCGTTGAGTGAGTTTCCGTTCGACGTTGGCGAGGAAGCAGCGAGGTTCACGGGCAGTTCGACTTCAGGCATGGACAGAATTCCTTAACAGGGGAAACTCAAGATGAAACGTGGTGCCGGCGCCCACCGCGCTTTCGACGTGAATCTTGCCCGCATGTTCCTGGATGATGCCGTAGGAGACGGAAAGGCCGAGCCCGGTGCCGCGCTTGTCCCCCGGCTTCGGCGCCGTCTTGGTGGTGAAGAACGGATCGTAGATGCGTTTCAGGTGCTCGGGCGCAATGCCGGCGCCGGAATCGGAGACCACGGCTTCGACGTGCCCATTGACCAGCGTGGTCACGCGCAGGCGCCCGCCGCCGGGCATGGCCTCCTTGGCGTTGAGCAGCAGGTTGAGAAAGACCTGCTGCAGCTTGCCGGGATTGCCGTGGATCGCGGGCAGCTCCGCGGCCAGATCCAGATCGACGGCGATCTGCGCCGTCTTGAACTGGTGCTCCAGCAGCGACAGGGTATCGCGAATCACCTGGTTCAGATTGGTATCGCGGAACTCGGTTGTCGAAGTGCGCGAAAAATTCAGCAGGCCGTTGGCAATCTCCGCGGCGCGGAAGCTCTGCTGCGTAATCTTGTCCAGCACCGGGCCCAGCCGCGAGTCGCCGCGCATTTGCTTCGAGAGCATTTGCGCGTAGGAAGAGATCACCGCCAGCGGCGTGTTGATCTCATGAGCGACACCGGCCGCGAGCAATCCGATGGAGCTGAGCTTGTCCGCTTGCGCAAGTTGCGCCTCCAGCGAAACGCGCTCGGTGATGTCGTCGACCAGGATGATGCGGCCCACGGAAACGAAGTCGCGCGAGAGCAGCGGCGCCACCGCGACGTTGGCGGTGCGCTGCTCGCCGGCCCGCGTGGTCAGCCGGAATTTATAAAGGTGATGCACGCCGGGCTCGTTGCGAAAACTGTCCAGAGCCTCAACCAGCTCTCGCGGGAAGACATCGCAAAGCGCCTGGCCCAGCGCCTCCGCGCGGCTCAGGGCATACATCGCCTCCATCTGCGCGTTCCAGCTTTCGATGCGGTCTTCGAGATCCACCGCCAGAATGCCCACATTGATCGACTCGACGATGTTTTCGTTGAACTCCTTCAGCCGCTCGAATTCGGTAATCTTCTCTTCGAGGCGCGAATAGAGGCTGGCGTTCTGCAGCGCAATGCCGATGTAGCTGGCCAGCGACTCCAGCAGCTCCACGTCTTCGCTGGACAGAAAATCGCCGCCAACGGTACGCCCCAGGCCGATGACGGCAATGGTGCGCGTCGTAGCGCCATCCTGCACGCGGCAAGGCAGGTAATAGTTCAGGTCGAGCAGTGCCGCGGAACGCTGCTGGTCCTCCGGCAAATGCAACGCGGCCTGTGTGTTCTCGAGAAAGATGTGCGTGTGGTTCGGGGTCCGGTCGAAATCGAGGAAGCCCAGCGCCAGCCGCTCCCGGAAAGCGATTGCCTCAGGCTGCAGGCCGTGCGAGGCGGCCAGGCGCAATCGGCCTGAATCCTCAGCGAGGAACAACGCCACGCGCGCTACGAGCAGCGTCCGCGGCAGCCGCTCAACGATCGAAAGCTGCAGGGCATCGAGGTTGGTTTCCGAACCCAGGTTGCGCCCGAAATCCACCAGCGCCTTGCGGTAGTCGTAGCGATGCCGATCGAAGACGCGGTCGACCCAGCCTTGAATCCTGCGCTTGAGCGGATCGAACACGGCCGCCGTGATCACGATGGCCAGCACCAGGCTCCATTCCCGAATGTTTTCGGGCATGCTGTTGTGCACCACCACCGCAATCAGCGCGACGGCGCCGAAGTACCCGCCCAGGATCAAGCCCGTAGCCAGCGTGTAGGCCACGCCGCGCTTGAAGATCAAATCCGTGTCCATCAGCCGGTAGCGGATGATCGCCCAACTAAAGAACAGCGGCAGGAACACCAGCGACAGACTGGCCAGCTTGGTCAGCGGACTCCAGACCGGCCAGTCCATCAGATAAGGAATAGCGTAGAGCAGCGTGAAGGGCAGTACCGAAAGCAGCGTCCCACGGGTAAGCCACTTCAACTGCTGGCGCAGAAGCGGCGTATCCGCCTTCCGGTAGCTCAGCAGGAACAGGATTGCCGCGACGACATAAAAGAGAGCGTCGTAGGCAGTCGCAGTCTGGTCGAGACGATGCAGCAGGATTCCCGTCGCCTCACGGGTGGCGATGGACCAGATCCACAGCCCGGCCATTCCCACGGCGGGCGCATAAATCACCGGCAAGAGCCAGCGCCGCCCATGGCGCGCCAGCCGCTCCTGCGGGAAGCTCAGGGCAAAGTGCAGGAACAGCGCGGGCTGCAGCGCCTCGGCCATCACGTTGACCCAGTAGACCGTCCAGTCGACGCCGTCCAACTTCCCGGTGTACTTCAACGTGAACAGGGCAAAAGAAACAAGGCAAAAGAGATAGAAGTGCGTCGCGCGCGGCGCCGTCCAGCGCCGGAACAGCACATAAAGGCCAATGAGCAGGTAGATCAGGCCGATGACGCGCTGCGCGTCCGGCAGGCTGCGGTCCGGCGGCTCGGGGTACACAACAACCGGCGTGTCCAGCTTCACGCCGTCGCGGGTAATGGAGTAGTCCGCCTTTCCGAAGACGCCGGTTTGCCAGAGCGCGCGCCCCTGATCCGACAGGTGGACGATCGGGTCGTCGTCGATCTCCGTCAGCAGGTCGCCCGTCTGAATGCCGGCACGCAGCCCCGCGCTGTTGGGCGTCACATGCTGGGCGATCAATCCGCCCTGAGCCTCAGCCCACCAGACGCCATCTTCCGGCTGCTGGAACTGGCCTTCCTGCCGGAAATTCCACACCGCCAGCAGCACCAGTCCGACCGTGGCCACGGCCAGCAGCGTCGCTTGCAGACGGTTGAAGAGATTTGTCTCCATCGGGGGAGCACACTACCACGAATGCGACAGTTGCACGTCAGTTGCCAAGCGGATCAGGGGCTGCCGCACCGTGGTACTCGGCCGGCAATCGCTTGAGAATACGCAAGATAAAGACGAAAGGTTCCTTGAAATGTCAACTTCCCATCTTCCTGAATTTGAGAATAATCTCGAAAATGGAATCCAGATTATTGCGAAGCGTATCGATATCCGCAAATCAATAACAAGCTGAAAACGCGAGTCTTGTTGTTGAGACACGCATTCAAGTGGTTGGTTTGATCCCCGGGCACCCCATAGCCATTCTGCTCTTAGGCCCATCACGGGAGCATTGATTTTGCCCAATGAACCACCTGCCGTTGGCGCGCCTATCGCTGCCCGTAGGTAGCTTTCGGTCCATGTTTGCGCAGGTAGTGATGTTCGGAAACGTACGCAGGCAGTCCGGATTCGGACGCCGCCAGCAGCACGCTGCGAAAGGCCAGGCGGGCAATAAATTCGAGCACGTCGGCGTGCTCCACTGCTTCCGAAGCGGAACTTCCCCATGCGAAAGGCGCATGTCCTGCCACCAGCACTCCCGGCACCGCCACCGGATCGAGTCGGTCTCGCCGAAACCGCCGGACGATCACCGCGCCCGTATTGCGCACGTAGCCCTCGCGAACCTCCTCGGCCGTCAGCGGCTCGGTGACCGGGACCGGGCCATGGAAGTAGTCGGCATGCGTGGTGCCAAGGCAGGGAATCGGCCGGCAAGCCTGCGCCCATGAGGTCGCGAACTCGGAATGCGTGTGTACGATGCCGCCGATCTGGGGAAATTCGCGATAGAGCAGCGTGTGCGTGTCCAAGTCGCTCGATGGCCGCAGCGCACCGTCGACGATTTTGCCGTCAAGATCCGTGACCACGAGGTCTGCCGGCGTCAGCTTCGCGTAATCCACGCCGCTGGGCTTGATAACCACCAGCGGTTCCGGGCCGCTGCGGTCGACTCCACTCGCATTGCCAAAAGTATGCGGAGCCAGGCCGCGGCGCGCGATCTCCTGGTTGGCGTGGAGAACTTCTTCGCGAAGCGAGGCAAGCAGCATGGGGCTTCCTTGAAGGCGTATCGGGATCGACGCGCGGAAAGCGTTTACCCACGCAGTCTATCAGTTCAGCTCTCCGTTGAAGCGTCTGGATTGCTACCGCAGCGCGGTCAGCTGCGGCCTCTGCCTGCGCCAGCGAAATGGGCTCCCGGAATCATGCCGGAGGCAAGTTCTCCGCCTCCCGGAATTCAGGTCGCCCATCGCCGGTTGTAGGCCACTTGTCTCTTACTCTAGAACGGCGTCGAATCCGCAGGAATCCCCAATCCGAACGGGAATGTCAGCCAGGGAGTGGTGGAAACGTCCGTTCCCACCACGGTGGCGCAATGTTTGCCGCCCGGGCCGGCCGCGCAGTGCCACCAGTTCTCCGTTGCGTTCACCGGAGCCGCGCCGATGTTGTCGATGCCGGTTCCGGTGGAGAAGTCGTTGAAGTGCACATCGAGCTGGCCGGAGGGCGCGTTGAATGCGACGTCGATCGACTCATCGTCGAACACGTTCTGCGAAACGATGGTTCCGTACACCGGAGCGGTGCTGTAGACGTTGACGCCCGTGGGGCCGGATGTGGCCGTATCCTCGGTGTCCGCTCCGTTGCCGGAGAAGTGATTGCCGACCACCACGTTGCCATTCATATTGATAGGCGGCGCCGGTGCCGGAGCCGACGCGTGGTTGTGCATGGCCACGCCGGGCAGGCCATTATTCAGCAGGTTGTTGCCGATGACGACGTTGCCCGCCGCTGTGGTGCCGGGAAACGGCGCGAAGATTCCCACTCCTGCTCCCGCGCCGGGAACCTGATAGCCGTTGTGCGCCGAGGTGTTGTTGGCGATGGTGTTGTGGCGCACGCCGTAGGAAACGGTTGCTGTCGAAATGATGGCCGTGGCCGGTCCGTGCGAGGCAAGCGTAATGCCGCAGTCGAACGGGTTGTCGTGAATGTCGTTGCCGGTGATGAGATTGTCCTCGCTCACGCCGGTCTCATCCGTAATGAGGAGCCCTCCCGAATTGTGATCGCTCTCGTTGCGCACTACCGTCGAGTGGCGAGTCGCCATCAGGTGAATGCCTTCGCCGCAGTCGTCCTGCTCGTTGGTCTCGAAGCTCGTGTTCAGGCCGGGGCAGGTACCCGCGGAAAGGTCGACCGATAGGTCGTTGTCGCTGACATTGTTGCCGACGATGGATACGTCCGCGGCGTTGGCGACCAGGATGCCTTCGAAGTTGGCGTTGCGCACAGCAAAGCCGGAGATGATCACGTCAGCCACGCCGGTCTTGGGAGCGGCGGACATGCCGTTGACGAAGATGCCGTTGGCCAAACCGGTCGCGTCGATCACCGGCTGCGTGCCGTCGAATGCCAGCAGGGAAAGCGACTTGGTGATGACGACCTGCTCCTTATATGTTCCGCCCACTACCTGAATTACGTCGCCGGCGGATGCGGCGGCAACGGCGGCGCTGATGGTGCTGTAGCAGCCGGATTTCTTTTCCTTGTTCACGCATAAGGTAGCGGCCGTGGCCACGCCGGCGGCCCCGGTGAGAATCAGCAACGCGATGGCGGGGAGACAACGGGAATAGATACGGGACGCGGCAAATCTTCCGAACTTCGGATCGTGGGACATGCATTCCTCCTGGGTTTGTCGTACGTTGGCGGGTAACGCGGAAGTTGCGCGGAGATATATTCCAGCGAGCCTCCGAATAAGTCGATGTTTTGAAAATGCAAGGCTTCAGAAGTGCCGCAAACGCTGCAGAATAATGATGGGTTCTAACTCCTCAGGGATTTCAAGTTGTTAGTTCTGAGCTTCCCTCGCGGACATCCGCAGCCGATTCTATTCTTGCCGCGATTGAATGCGCAATCGAATCGCGATGAATTCGAATCTTCATTGTCGCGATAGTGACTCGCGCTCAACGTTCGGGCTCGGCGCACACGTTCTGGAGAAAAACAGGCTACCAACCGCGGCTGTTCAGATACTTGAGGCTGATGGGAACCTGCTTCATCGCGTCCGGTGATTCGTCTTCGATGAAGTAATCCTCGACTCCTTGCTTGCGCGCCAGCGGCAGCACCCTGTCCCATGGAATGATGCCTTCGCCCACCGGAACACTGTCGAGATCGTCGGCGCGACCCTGCTGGTTGCCGATGGGCGCGCCTTTGCGCAGGTCTTTCAGGTGCATCAAGCGCCAGCGGTTGGGATAGCGTTCGAGGAGCGCCACGCAGTCCTGCCCCGGCACCACGATCCAGAACGTGTCCATCTCGAACTTCACCGTCTCCGGATCTGTTGATTTGGCCAGCAAATCGAACAGTGTCCCATCCGGCCCCGGCCCGAACTCATATCCATGCGCATGATAGGCGAACTTGTGCCCGCTCCTGGCCAGCGCCGCGCTCCAGGCGTTGAAATCGCTGGCGGCGCGCTGGGCATCGGCGAGGGTGAAGTTCTGCTGATGCGGAATCCATGGCAGGCAAGCCCAGCTCGCGCCGAAGAGATCGAGAGTGCTGCGGACCTTGTCCAGATCCTTGAACTCGCCGTATTGGAAATGGAACGAAGTGGCCTTCAGCCCCGCCGTGTCCAGCATCTTGCGGAAATCCTCAGCCGTCCGGCCGTAAAAGTCGCTGCCGGTCTCAATGTGGTCGAATCCCATGGCGCGCGACTTGGCCAGCGTTCCCGGCAGATCGCGCTTCGCGTCCTCGCGGAAGCTGTAGAGCTCGAGGCCGATGTTAAGATGCCTGGCCTGGGCTCGCGCGGCGGTTTGGGATGCAATCAGTGTGGCGGAAGCGCCGGCGAGGAACTCGCGTCGCGTCATCATTCGTTGCTCCTGTCAGGAGAAGCCTCCAGCCGGACGCAGGACCCGGCGGGCCTCCCAAAAATCCAGGCCGGAAGGTAGTTCAGCCGGCCGGCTCCTGTCAAACCCGCGTGTCCTTCGCGCCTTTCAGTACGAAACCTGCTAATTGGCTTAGAGCGCTGTAAACTTGCCCGCAGTGCGGGCGTCTACCAGAGTGATGGCAGCCGGCACGGTATTGGAAACGGTGACCATGGCCACGGCGGAAGAATCTGCCGCGCAGGAGTTCTCGTCTATCGTCGCCACGCACCGGCCGCAGATCTTCCGCTTTCTGCTGGCGTCGACGCGCGACCCCGACCTGGCCGAGACGCTGACCCAGGACTGCTTTTTGAAGGCGCACCGCAACTGGGCGAGCTTCCGCGGCGAGTCCAGCGCCATGACGTGGTTGATGCGCATCGCCATCAACCTGCAGAAGGACCACTGGCGCAACCGGCGGATGCAGTTCTGGCGGCTGACGCGAACCAATTCGGTGGACGTGGACGAGGCCGGCGATTGGCTGCCCAGCCACGAGAGCTCTGCGGAGCAGAGGCTGCTGGCGCGCGAACAGGTCGAGCATGTATGGCAGGCGGTGAAGGGATTGAGCGAGCGGCAGCGGACCGTGTTTCTGCTCCGCCACGTGGAAGAGATGGAACTGGGGGAGATTGCGCGGACGACCGGGCTGAGCGAGGGCACGGTGAAGGCGCACCTTTCGCGGGCACTGGCAAGAGTGCGCGCGGAAGTGGGAGGAAAACGATGAGTTTGCGGAGAGAATTCGAAGATCGGCGCGAAGGGCGGGAGAATCCGGCCCAGAACGCAGGCCAGAACGAACGGCTCGAGCAGGCGCTCAAGAACTTTCGCCTGAGCGTTCACGCCTGGAGCGAGGCCGAGCTGAGCCGGCCGCGGACGATGGCGATGACGGTTCGGCAGCGGAGCTGGAGGCTCGCTTTGGGCTGGGCGATGGGGTGCGTCCTGGTCGTCGGCGGAGCTTCGGGAGCGCTTTACGAGCGCCACCAGCACCAGCTTGAGATCTCCCGGATCGCGGCGCAGCGCCAGGCGGATCGGGCAGCCGAACAGGCTCGCCAAATGGCCGCGCTGAAGGCCCGCGAAGACGAGGACCTGCTGGCCAAGGTGGACAGCGATGTTTCGCAGGAAGTTCCGGCCGCGATGGAGCCGCTGGCTCAACTGATGGCCGATGGCGGGAACCAATAGCGCGAAGACAGCGCAAAGAAAAAACGGGGGAGGAAAACAGGATGAAGGCAGGTAGGACGCTACGGATCGGAGTTGCCATTGCGGCACTTTCTTTGGTGGGAGCGGCGGCGGGAGCGCAAGCGCCGGCGCCTCCGGCGGGAGGGTACGGATTCGGCGAACATCGCCCTCCGATGGAACAGGCTCTGGGCCCAATGGGTGGTCATGGCCGCTTTTGGAATAACCCGGACGTTGTGCAAAAGCTGGGATTGACCGACGACCAGCGCAAGTCGATGGACGATATTTTCCTTCAGCATCGCGAGACGCTCGTCGACCTGCGGGGAAACCTTGAGAAGTCGGAGTTGGCGCTGGAACCGCTCATCAAAGCCGACCAGCCCGATGAGACCAAGATCCTGGCCCAGATCGACCAGGTGGCGCAGGCGCGGGCGGAGCTGGAAAAGGCCAACGCGCGCTTCCTGCTGGCGATTCGCGCCAAGCTGACGGCGGACCAATGGAAGCAGATCCAGGACTTCCGTGCCGAGCATCCCGGTGCGATGCGCCGTTGGAGGCAGGGTGGTCAAGCCCCGCAAGCGGCTCCGGCGCCCGGAGGGCCGCAATAACCGAATTTCAAGCAGCATCGTTTTTCAGGCAGAGAGCAAATACGGTTGTAGTCGAAACCGGTGGCGGCAAGGGGCGATCCCTTTGCCGCCGATTTTTTTGTTCTTCAGATGTCCGGCCTCACGACCAACCTACGAAGCCTCTGAATAATTCGATCGATCGAAGGGTACGGGCTTCAGCCCGTACATAAAGCCCAGCAAAATCGGCGGGGCTTTATTGATTCCTGCAAAACAAATGTCCGCTCTGAATCGCTTCGCGAATCGGAGGCTTTGAAAGGGCACGGCTTCAGCCGTGCCACAAAAAAGCCAATAAAATTCTGGGCTTTAGCCACTGAG
>JBAUBR010000292.1:0-2396 GCA_049676965.1 Occallatibacter sp. | reverse complement strand
GTCGAGAGCCTGTTACTGAGCGGCATCGGCGCGCTTGCGGGCCTGCTGCTGGGGCAATCGGCGATCAAGATTCTGTGGAGGCAGCTCGATCGGCACCTTCCACTCACCAGCACAATTCATCTCGATTGGCGGGTGCTGGCATGGCTCGCCGTGCTTACTCTCATTACGGCCGCCGTGGTCGGCATCATTCCCGCGCTGCGCGCAGCGGCTCGGAATGTGCAGGCGAACCTGCATGGGACGACGAGCACCGCGTCGGCGAGCCAGAATCGCACGCGCGAAGCGCTGGTGGTCGCGCAGCTTGCGCTCACGCTGGTGTTCCTGGTGGGCGCGGGGCTGTTTCTGCGGACAATCAACGCGCTGCGCCAGGTCCCGCTGGGCTTTTCGCAACAAAACGTTCTTACGGGTGGGGTCATCCTCAATGCGCGCGGCGATCTGAGCAACGGAGACAAGGGACAGCAGGCGAATATTGTCCGCGACTCGTATCTGCCGCTGCTGGAGCGGCTGCGCGCGATTCCTGGAGTACAGGTTGCGGCTCTCAGCTCGGTGCTGCCGCTGCGCAATGAGTTCGCGGTAAGCATTGGGGGCAGACTCGATGGAAAGAAGGTGCCGAGCGAGCAGGCGCCGCTGGCCGATGGACGCCTGGCATCCGACGGGTTAGTCGACGCCCTGGGCATTCCCATCGTGCGCGGCCGCTTCTTCACCGAGGACGACACAGCAAGTTCGCCGGTCGTTGTGGTCATCAACCAGGCCTTTGCGAAGAAGTATCTGCCTGGCGCCGATCCCATCGGCCACACCTATGGACTGGGCGAGGGCCGATTCGCCGCGGGGCGCATCGTCGGCGTGATCGGCGATATGAAGCAAACCGACGTGACCAAAGCCACCAAGCCGGAGGTTTATTTCTGCATGGCGCAGATGGAGCCGGGATCGCCGCTCTACGGCATTGCGACGGCGTTCGTCGAGGTCGCCATTCGCGGCCGGATTCCCGCCGGGGCGTTGCGGGTGCAGTTCGACAAGGCGCTGCACGAGGTTGCGCCGGACGCTACCACTACAGATGTGAAGACCATCCACGAAGCTGTCGAAGACTCGTTTGGAAGCCAGACGCTGACCGCGCATCTCCTTGAAACCTTTGCCGGGCTGGCGTTGATGATCGCGGCAGTCGGCCTGTACGGCCTGCTTTCTTTCGCCGTGGCGCAGCGCACCCGCGAAATCGGCCTGCGCATTGCGCTGGGCGCGCCGCAAGCCAATATACTCACAATGGTGCTGCGGCGCGCGCTGCTGCTGGTTTCGATCGGCCTGGCCGCCGGCGTCACGCTGGCCTGGTTTGCAGTATCGCTGGCGCGGAGTTATATCTTCGGCGTCCAGCCCCACGACGCGCTTACTTTTATCGCCGTCCTCCTGGTACTTGCCGCGGCCTCTTTTGTGGCCGCATGGTTGCCCGCGCGGCGCGCCGCGTCGGTCGACCCTATCCTGGCTTTAAGATCGGAGTAACTCACACACCATGATCGAATTGAAGAATGTCGAACGTAGTTATAAGACCGGCCACACCGAAACCTGGGTGCTGCGCCGCATCGCGCTCAAGATCAACGAAGGCGAGTTTGTCACCGTGATGGGCCCGTCGGGAGCGGGGAAGTCCTCGCTGCTGAACGTGCTCGCGCTGCTCGACGACGGATGGCTGGGCGAGTATTGGTTCGGCGAAACGCCGGTGCAAAAGCTCAATCGAAAGCAGCGCGCCGATCTCGCCCGCCAGCGCATCGGCATGGTCTTCCAGAGTTATCATCTTCTCGACGATCTTACCGTCGCCGAAAACATCGACTTACCCTTGTCTTATAAGAACCTTCCCGCCAAAGAGCGGCAGGGGATGGTGGCCGACATACTCGACCGCTTCCAGATTGTCGCCAAGAAGGATCTGTTTCCCAACCAGCTCTCGGGAGGCCAGCAGCAACTGGTGGGCATCGCCCGGGCAGTCGTCCACGCACCATCTCTCCTGCTTGCCGATGAGCCAACCGGCAATCTCCACTCCACGCAGGCGCGCGAAATTATGGAACTGTTCCGCGAATTGAATCGCGGCGGCACCACCATCGTGCAGGTAACGCACTCGGAAGAGAACGCGCGCTATGGATCGCGCATCCTCGAGCTGCACGACGGATGGATGACGCGCGACGAATCCCTGCCTGCAAGGGCCACGGAGGTTTCCACACAGTGAATCAGTCCCCGGTGAACGAGATCAAGCTGAACAATTCGGCCGCGCGAATTTCTGCCCCTGCGTGGCGGCGCGTATCGGCCGTTGCGGCGATTTTTCTCTTGCAGGTGAACCTCGCGCTGGCCAGCGGACAGGCTGCGCAGCAAGCGCCGCCGCAGGCGGATTCGACGCAGGCGCCGGCTCCGCAGAATGCAAC
>JBAUBR010000291.1:0-4601 GCA_049676965.1 Occallatibacter sp. | reverse complement strand
GTTCCTGGGAGATGGCCTCACAGGTGCTTTGCGGTATCGCCCGTCGTCAGAAGACGCAGTTTCTCTCGGGAGCCAGCGAGTTTGAGGCGCAACTCCTGGATGGAACGGTGGGGCCGGCAGCGGCTTCGGAACTTGTGGCTTTCATTCGGCTGTTTCGCCAGTTGCCGTCGATCGACGATATTCTTCTGAACCCCACGACGGCGCCGCTTCCGACGGAGCCTTCCGCGCAAATCGCCATTGCTACCGCCTTGGGCAGGGTCTTGAGCGACACCTCGGTAGGGAGAGGAATCGCGTATCTCGACCGGATGCCAACTGAGATGCGGGTGATGGCCATGCGCGATGCGGCGGCGCGGGACACCGCCATAACCCACACGCCGGAGTTCGTTCGCTTCGGAGTGGAATACCGGGAGTTATGTTGCTCACCACATAACGGGAGGTAGTTCAATGATTACCGAACGCGCAATGCTCGCTGCAGTCCACATCAGCATCTGGACGGCCGTCAAACACGATCGCAAGATCAGCCGCGACGTTGCGGATCAACATGGAGCGCACCAGGGTGCGGGGCGCTATAACAAGCAACTGCTGCGCGGCGCCGACAAGCTCGATGAGTTGCGCACCTTGGCAGGACAGGTGAGGCAGTATTTCTACAAGATCACTCTACCCTGGTCCGATGAGGGATTTCGTCTCTTGCCGTCGAACCTTTACTTCGACCTGACATCCCGGATGCGCGAGTTTGAAGCCGGCTTCGAGCTTGGTGTTGAGAGCTTTCTTCAGGTCTACCCCCAGGTACATCGAGCAGGTCCGGCCGGAGCTGAACGGCCTGTTTCGCGAGGAAGACTACCCAGCAGCCGACAAGCTGCGCAAGAAGTTCGGCGTGAAGCTGGAGATTCTGCCCATCCCTTCCGGAAACGACTTCCGGGTCCAGATGTCGGCGGAGGAGCAGGCGCGAGTGGCCCGCGAGATCGACACCAATGTTCGCGAGTCCCTGACGCGTGGGACCGAAGATCTTTGGAAGCGGCTTCGGGAAGTCGTTTCGCACATGGTTGACCGGCTGAACGAGCCCGATTCGCGCTTTCACTCGACGCTGGTCACCAATGTCCTGGATATGGTGGAAATTCTGCCGCGGCTAAACGTGAACGGCGACACGGACCTCAATCGCTTCGCGGAGCAAGTCAAAGATCGGCTGTGCAACTACTCGGCGCAGGACCTCAAGAAGCACGATCTCCTACGGGTTACCACGGCTGCGGACGCCGCCAACATCGTTGCCGAAATGGATGGCCTGTTGCGCAGTCGCGAGGCGGCACAACCCACTGAGAACCCGAGCGCCGACGACATCTTCGCCCGGATGTCCGCGTACATGGAGGCGCCCGCGGCTGCATGAGACATGAGATGTGACTTGACGCATATGATGGCAGTGTTTTGAAGCATATGATGACAGTTCCTCTCCACTAACCTCTTTGAAACCGATGCACCCTTGGCGCCCTGCAAGACCGTTATGAACCATAAGTTGTCAGTGAGTCTGAAATGTGGGCATAAAGTGACAGTAAGAGCGGAGCGCCTTGCCTGGCCGAAGGGCGCCCGGTATCTCTCGAGGTAACAGCCTGGCTACATTTCTCGAAAAAAAGTACTTGCGATTCGGTCATGTATATGTGCTATATTGCGCATGTGCATAGGTCGAAACAAAAACTGCTCGATGAGCTCAAACAATGGTTCCTCGGTGGCGCTAAAGAGTTGTGGCCGATTGCGTTAGGCTCATTGTCTTTGCGAAAGAGCCCCTGTATTCGAAAGCAGTGTTCAGCGTGCGCATCCGGCCACGGTCACCTCAGTTACGCGCTGTCGGGCTACCATGGCAAGCGAAGATTTTCAATCTATGTGCCCGATGAGTTGGCACCAGAAATAGAGAAGGCAATCGAAAATGGGCGGCAATTGCAGGAGCTGATGAAGGAGGCCGGCCTACGCTACATAAAGGAGCGTAAGCGCGCAAGGCAAGAGAAACGGTAGAGAGTTTTTGGCGAAGCCCGACTATCGGAAGACGCATGTTTGACTCTGAAGGTCTGCAGGTCTGGTTGGAACGAAACCAGATTCCGGAGACAACCCGAACTGTGATCGATGCAATTCGCACATCCCCCCTTCACGCAGAGTTGGAGGAGGTTCCTCCAACGTCTGTGGCCGCTATCCCAGTAAGAAAATGGGAGCGACCATTCAATTCGAGAGTCACCGCGTTGAATTGGCTAGCATCTATGAAATGGAACATGACTCTTCGGTTCGCGAGTACTACGATCAGCCTGCACCAATCAAACTGGCTTATAAGACCACGACCGGTAGAGAACTCGGGGTATGGCATACTCCAGACTTCTTTGTCATACGTGACGGTGAAGCAGGATGGGAAGAATGGAAAACCGAGGAAGAGCTTGAGCGCCTGACGTCCAAATGTCCGAATCGCTATGCTCCCAACCCTCCGGTTAGCTGGGATTGCCCACCGGGCAGAGCTCATGCAGAACCTCTCGGGCTCTATTACCGCGTTCGATCTTCGGCAGAAATCGATTGGACATTCCAGCGAAACATTCAGTTCCTCGACGACTACCTCAGAGCAGACCAACTAACGATTCCTGCACGAAGCTGTGAAATAGTGCGGGCGACTACCGGAGCCATATCCGGCATCCATCTGGATGAATTGTTACAGCTCACCAGAGAACGCATATCGGCGGACGCGATTTTCAGTATGATCGCGGCAAATATCCTCTACGCGGATCTATATGCTGCCCCTCTCGCCGAACCGTCTCGCGTTTTGGTCTATTCCGCTCCGGAAGCAGCGTCGGTAACGACACTGGACACTTCCGATAGCCCAAACATCTCGTCTCCCATTACGTTTCGCAATGGGAACGCGTTGATCTGGGACTCTCGGATATGGAAGGTGATCAACGTTGGCGATGCGTCTATAGCCCTTGTATCTGAAGATGGGAATTTGGTTGAGCTACCGAAAAAGGCGCTTGAAGACTTGGCCTATCGAAAGAAAATTGTGCTAGCACCAGATGAACTCAAGAAGATAGCCAGAGCGAAGGTTTTTGAGCGATTAAGCGTGGCCAGTGAAGACGATCTGCGAACTGCCAATTCCCGCTCTGAGTTGGTTAGAAGCTATATCCACGGCCACTCGCTTCCCGTGACGCTCGACGTAACTCACCGCACTCTTTACCGCTGGGTAGCCGATTATCGGTGGGCGGAAGCAAACTATCAAAGCGGATATCTCGGCCTGCTGCCACACCACAACGCGAAAGGCAACCGGACATCGAAATTGCCCGAGGCATCGCTACGGGCAATGACAGAAGCATTGGAGCAGGATTTCGAGACAAAGAAACAGAAGACTCTATACGCCTCCTGGATCAAGTTAAAGCTTTCCTGCGAAGAACGCGGAGTGATGGCACCGAGCTATAAGGCCTTTACGGTCGCTTCGCGCCGGCGTGATCCCTATCGACAGAAGATGAAGCGTCAGGGGCGGCGCAGCGCTTACGGCTTGGAACCGTTCTATCTGGAACTTGAGCTGAAGACACCCCGGCATGGAGATCGGCCGTTTGAGATTGGCCACATCGACCATACTGAATTGGATGTTGAACTTGTCTGCTCGCGGACTGGGCACGGGTTGGGCCGACCTTGGCTGACCGTTCTGATTGACGCCTACAGTCGCCGGGTACTGGCCGCATATCTCACGTTCGATCCGCCGAGCTATCGCTCTTGCATGATGGTTCTGCGCGAGTGCGTCCGCCGCTATAACCGTCTGCCGCAAACCGTGGTGGTCGACGGCGGGAAGGAATTTGAAAGCACATATTTCGAAGCACTCCTCGCCACTCATCAATGCACCAAGAAGAAGAGACCGGCCAGTAAGCCGCGTTTTGGGTCTCTGTGTGAACGCCTTTTTGGGGTAAGCAACACCCAGCTTGTACATAACTTGCGCGGGAACACTCAGATTATGCGAAACGTCCGGCAGGTCACCAAATCCGTGAATCCCAAAGGGCTCGCAGTATGGTCCCTGACGGAACTTCATGCGCGACTCTGCGAATACCTGTATGAAATCTATGATTCAGTGAGCCACCCCGCACTCGGACAGAATCCGAGAGAGGCTTTCCTCGCGCGGCTGGCAGAAACAGGCGAGCGGCAACATCGCATGATTCCTTACGATGACGAGTTTTTGATTATTACCATGCCCACGACCATCAAGGGAACGGCGAAAGTTATGCCCGGCAACGGTGTAGAGATTCATCATGTGTATTACTGGAGCGAACTCTTTCGCGATCCGGAGGTTCAGGGACTGCAGGTTGCAGTGCGTTTTGATCCATTTGACGTCGGGATCGCCTACGCTTTTGTGCATAGGCAATGGGTTCAGTGTCATTCCGAGTACTACGCCGTGTTTAGAGGCCGGTCAGAAAAGGAACTTATGCTGGCCACGCAGGAGATCCGCCGACGTTGCCACCAGCATTCTGCTGCGTTTGCTGTCACTGCACGCCAGCTTGCCGAGTTCTTGCAATCGGTTGAAGCCGAAGAGACTCTGCTGACTCAAAGACTGAGTGATCGTGAGGGCAGAGAGATTCGACGAGCGCTTACGAACG
>JBAUBR010000290.1:0-4881 GCA_049676965.1 Occallatibacter sp. | reverse complement strand
CGTGCCGCAAATGCGCAATGAAATCGACGGCTTTAGCCCCTGCGGGATCGCCAGTCGATCAGCGCATATTTCCTTGTATAGCAATGAGGAAACAGGGCATTATTTTTGCAGCCTTCAATAGCCCCTGAGGGAAGCCAAGTCGATTGTTCAGCGCTTCCCTAGTTCAAAATTCTCGGTTTGCGGTTCGCAGTGGCAAACACTCTCAAGCGACCCGCAGCCGAAGCGGCGCAACTGGTCCCCGAAACGAATTTACTGCAAGCGCAGAGTCATTCTGGCGAAATCGAGTTCGAGGCGCTTGGCGTGGAGGGAGGCTGGGCCCAGGTAGCCGTCAATTCCATCGACGCCGCTTTGTCCAGGACCCTCGATAAGGAAAACCGGAGTCACGGCTTCGGGGCGGAAGACTTGCACTCCCGGCAGATTGACCCGTGTGGCCTGCAAGCGTCCGAACCAGGCGTACCTGGGTTCTCCTTCGGTGCGCAGGTGCGGAAGCGCACTGCTGAGACGGTCCTTATAGAGCAGCACGTATCCTAATCCCGTATCGACCAACAGGCGCATGGGAACTCCCTGGATAGCCACGGGCATCACAAAGGCTTTCACAGCGGAAGGCCTAATCCCGCACCCCTTATCCAACTCAAAAGAAACCGTCCTTCGCTCGTAGTCGATGGCGATTTTTTGGGCCCGGCTCAGCACGTCCAATCCGATGATTCCGTCGGCATTATCGGCGAGCTCGGTAATGCCGGCGAGTTTGGCGACCATCATGCTCAGACCTGTGACACGCAGCGGGCCTATGCCAACATCGGGAACGTCCGCCCACTCGACGGCGAGGTTGCGGTCGAAATTGAACACTTTTCCGGGGTGGCGATCGAGTCGCATCCTGTCCGCGACTCTACGGTCAATCACGCTGTAAGAGGAACCGGTGTCTAAAATGAACCTCAACCCACCCACTTCGCCGACCTGTCCTCGGACCACCACTTCAAAGCCGGACACCAGGTCGAAGGACAGGGGGGAATCCGGACAGGGGCGCTGAAGGTCCTGTGCGCTCGCTTGCGAGGCTAACGCGGCAGCAAGAAGCAGCCGGACCCCTCCTGCCAGAAGCATTCTAAGAGCCATATGCCGACCTCAGCCGGTTCGCGGCTGGCATCGAGATTCGAGGCGGCAGCCCGGCCCTCTCAATTCACTGTGGGTCTCCTTTGTGCATTGCTTATGTCAACAGCTAGCCGCCTGATAGCAAACAGCTTGGGCGCGGTTGTCTCCTGTGTAGTATTGCGACTTCGGTCTCCGGATTTCGTCTATCCTGAAAGTCTCCGCGCCAAAGACGGGAAGTCGGACCGTCGCGGCCGTTCTCAAGGTGCAAAATGGAACAGCCTGCTCAAAATTCTTCGACGCGATTCGGGGTCTTCGAACTGGATCTCGATTCAGGCGAGCTGCGGAAGGCAGGAACACGCATCCGGCTCCAGGACCAGCCGTTGAAGATCCTGGTTGCCTTGCTGGAACAGCCCGGTGCGGTTGTCACCCGCGAAGAACTGAAACGGCGCATCTGGCCGCACGATTCCTTTGGAGACTTCGACCACGCCGTGAATGTGGCCGTAGCCAAGCTTCGGGCGGCCTTGTCGGATTCGGCCGACACGCCGCGATACGTGGAAACGTTGCCCCGCCGGGGATACCGCTTCATTTATCCGGTCACGTTCCCGGTCACGCCCGCTCAAGAGAAGGCGCAGGCGAATGGCGCGGCGCACTCCGCACCCGCGCGAGCGCCGCTGCGAGCGCCGGTAGAGAAGACGGCACAATTCCCGTGGCTGCCAATCATCGCCGTAAGCGTGATAGCGGCCGCCCTCGCCGCTTCAACCTGGTGGTGGCACGCTTCGCGGAAACCAAAAATATTGACCGACAAAGACACGGTGGTTCTGGCCGATTTCGAAAACACCACGGGCGACGCGGTGTTCGATGGCACCATTCGCCAGGGCCTGGCCGTCGAGCTCGAGCAGTCGCCATTCCTCAGCCTGGTTTCCGACGCGACCGTGAAACAGACGCTGCGGCTCATGAAGCAGCCGCCGGACGCGCGGCTCACTCCGGAGATCGCGCAGCAGCTTTGCATTCGCACCGGAAGCGCCGCGGTGCTGAACGGCTCCGTCGCAAAGCTGGGCAACCAGTACGTGCTGGGGTTGAAGGCTACTAACTGCACGACCGGCGACACGCTTGCGCAGGAGCAAGCGACCGCGGAGGGAAAAGAGCAAGTGCTGAAGGCCATGGCCCAGGCGGCATCACGCCTGCGCACCAAGCTCGGCGAATCGGTAGGAACAGTGCGGAAATACAATACGCCTCTCGAGCAAGTGACCACGCCTTCACTTGAGGCGCTTCACGCCTACAGCCTGGGGCGCGCGACGATGATCGACATGGAGGACCATTCCGCGGCTATCCCGCTCTTTCAACGCGCCATCCTTCTCGATCCGAACTTCGCCATGGCCTACGCCTCTCTCGGCCTGGCGTATTCCGATTATTCGGAAGAAGAAAGCGTTTCGAACTACCGCAAGGCGTACGAGCTGCGCGATCGCGTAAGCGACCGCGAAAAGTTCTACATTGAATCGCACTATCATGACTCGGTCACGGGCGACTGGGAAGAGGCGCGGGAGGTTTACGAGCTATGGGGTCAACTTTATCCGCGCGACGATATTGCGCACCTGAACCTGAGCGGGGTCTACGCCAGTCTGGGGCAATACGAGTATGCAAGGACGGAGGCGGCGGAGAGCCTGCGGCTGCTCCTCGGAGATTGCCTGAGCTATGGGAACTTGCAAGGCTACCTTATTCGGTTGGATCGACTCGATGAAGCCCGCGCGATGATGAAGAGCGCCGGTCAGCCCAAGACCGATTGCCTCCGCCTGCAATTAAACCGATATGCACTTGCTTTCCTGGAGAACGACCGATCGGAGATGGCGCGTGTTGTGAATGCTTCACGGGATAAATGGAATATGCCCTTTTCCAATATTGAGGCGCAGACCGCGGCGTATTACGGGCAGTTGCGAAAGTCGAACGAGCTGATTCGGCGGGTCGTTTTGTCGGCTCGGCAATCGGAGCGGCAGGAGATAGGCGGATTGTTCGAGGAGTTTGACGCCGAAGCGGACGCGCTCTTCGGCGATGCCGAGCTCGCCAGAAAAGAAGCAAGTGAGGCTCTTGCGCGATCCAAAGGGCGCGATGTCGAAGGTGTCGGGGCGTTAGCTCTGGCGTTGGCGCGCGACGACGCGGGCGCGCAATCTCTCGCCGACGATCTGGCCAGGCGTTTTCCCGAGAGCACTCTCGTGCAGACGAACTATTTACCTTCGGTGCGTGCACAACTGGCACTCAATCGTCTGGATACCGCGAAGGCCCTGCAAGACTTGCAAATGGCGGCTCCCTATGAACTCGGCGACGCCGATGGAAGCAACACGCTATTTCCCGTCTTCCTGCGCGGCCAGGCCTATCTGATGGCGCGCAGAGGCAGCGAAGCGGCGGCAGAATTCCAGAAAATTCTCGACCACCGCGGAATTGTCCTTAACTCGCCCATCGGCGCCCTCGCACATCTAGAAATCGCGCGCGCCTTCACCCTGCAAGGCGAAACCGCCAAAGCCCGCGTTGCCTATCAGGATTTCCTCACCCTCTGGAAAGATGCCGACCCTGAGATTCCCATCCTGCAGCAAGCCAAGGCCGAGTACGCGAAACTGCATTAAGGCATTTTCCGAAGATGAATATCAACTTAGCCCTTGCATTCCGGAATCAGCTTCGGCATCCCGGCAAACTCGTCGGATCCGGCTTTGTTCGGAGGGAGCAGGGGTCTTCAGACCCCTGAATAATGCGGATTGAGTCGAGGGCCTTTAGGCCCGGGCTTTCATCCCGGCGCCCAGCTCAATCCTCTGAGAGGAGAGGCATGCGATCCAATGGCTCGCGGGCGTTCAAGCTCCCGAAACGCTCTTCGCCGGAACAAACTTGATATTCATCTTTCCGAAAATAATGCGAACTTTCTGAAGGCAGACGGCTGGATTGAACTGGCCTGCCGCCGCATCTCCGCCAGCGAACCGTGTCGATGGGTCGGGTGCGATAGCCTTGAATCGTACGCACTTTGTTGTTTCCCGCGAGCGATGCCTTGATTGTCGAGATTGAAGCGCTGACGAAGGTTTACGAAGGCAAGATCCGTGTGGTGGCGGTGGATGGGATCGATCTCGAGCTTCGCGAGGGCGAGATCTTTGGCCTCCTGGGGCCGAACGGCGCGGGAAAGACTACCACCATATCGATTGCGACCACGCGAGCGCTGCCTACCAGCGGGACGGTGCGCATTGCCGGCGTGGACGTGGTGAAGCGGCCGGCGCCGGCGCGGCGGCTGATCGGGGTGGTTCCTCAATTCAACACTCTCGACCGGTCGCTGACGGTCTACGAGAACATTTACTTTCATTGCCGGTACTTCGGCTTCAGGCATGGGCAGGCGCGGGACCGGGCGCAGGGGCTGCTGGAGCAGTTTTTGCTCAGCGAGCGGGGCAAGGTGTATCCGGCGCAGCTATCGGGGGGACTCGCCCAGCGGGTGCAGATTGCCCGCGCCATCGCCCACCGGCCGCGGGTGCTGTTTCTCGATGAGCCGAGCGCGGGACTTGATCCGCAGAGCCGCATGGCGATGTGGGCGGCGGTGGAGGGGTTGCGCAAAGAAGGCATCACGGTGCTGCTGACCACGCACTATATGGAGGAGGCCGATGCGCTGTCGGACCGGCTGGCCATACTCGATTATGGGAAGGTGCTGGCGCTGGGCACGCCGGAGGAGCTGAAGCAGCGCTACGGCGCGAAGACGGTTTACGACGTGAAGCTGCGGTCGCGCGAGGGACTGGAGTCGGTTGCGGCGGGGCTGCGCGCGCGGCCGGGAGT
>JBAUBR010000289.1:0-25034 GCA_049676965.1 Occallatibacter sp. | reverse complement strand
GCGACGCGCGCGTCGACCAGGTCGCCTTCGATCCATCCGCCGTTGGCCAGCAGGATGCGGCTCACGAGGGCCGAGGCGACCAAAGGGGCATTGAAGTCGGCGCCGCGCTCGAAGCGATGGCTGGCGTCGGTGTGCAGGCCGTGGCGGCGCGCGGTCCGCCGAACCGTCATGGGATCGAACCATGCGGCTTCGATCAGGACGTTGGTCGTAGCGGGCGTGATCATGGTGTCCCAGCCGCCCATAACGCCGGCAAGGCCGACGGGTTTGGCGTGATCGGCGACGACGAGGTCGTCGGGATCGAGCGCGCGGTCTACGCCGTCGAGAGTCTTGAGGCGCTCGCCCTTGCGCGCGCGTCGCACGATGATACCGCCTTCGAGCTTGTCGAGATCGAACGCGTGCGTGGGCTGGCCCATGGCGAGCCACGCGAAGTTGGTTGCGTCGACCGCGTTGGAGATGCGCTTCTGTTCGAGCAGGCCGAAGTAAGTTGCGACTTCGCCGCCGGGGAACCAGTCGCGCGAGTCACCGATGGCGATGCCGCGCAGCACGCGCGCGGTGAAGCGGCCGCAGCCGTCTTCGGCCTCAATGTGAACGGGGAAGGCCTGGCCGGCCGGGCGGGCCTCAGGTAGAGGCGTATCTAACGGCAAAAGCTGCACGCCGTAGATCGCCGCGGCCTCGCGCGCGGTGCCATAGTGGTTCATGGCATCGACACGATTGGTGGTGATGTCCATCTCGAAGAGCGTACCGCTGCCGGGGCCGAGATCGAAGATGCCTTCAACGGCGATGCCGCGGAGAGTGAGGTCATCGGCGAGTTGGGAGTCGCTCACCGTCAAATCGGAGAGATAAGCTCGCAGCCATTTGGTCAGAATCTTCATTTCGTGTCTACCATGTTAGCGAGCTTGCACGCGCTTCGCGAGAGTTCGCAAGTTAGCTAGTTAGCGGGCTTCTTGTGACTCGGGTCGGGTTCGAGGACTCCCAGGAGCCCGTTGATCAGTTTGGCGACGTCGGTTGCCAAATCGAGCAGGCGTTCTTCGGATTCATGGGTCAAATATCCGAGACCGCAGGCAAGTTCCGCCTGAGTCTCCAACTCATAAAGAGCGCCTCGCGCTGCGCTCAAAGATTTACGCAATTCCGCATCGGTTAGCCTTCCATGACCGTCGGCAATGTGGCTGGCAATACTCACCGCAGACCGGCGCAGCTGCATTCGCAAACCGAATGTTTCAGATTTCGGAAATTCCTCCGTTTGAAGATAGACAAGACGCGCCAGCTCCATTGCCTTTTGCCAGACATGCAAATCGCGAAAGAACCTGGTCCTTGCCATAGCCAATTGTTTCTCCGTGCTAACTTGCTAACTCGCGATCTCCGCAGCTAACTTGCTGGATTTCCAAATCGCCTGTTCTCTACGCGAACTGTCCCAGAAACCTCATATCTCCGGCATAGAACTGTCCAATCTCGCTGATGCCGTATTTCATCATGGCGATGCGCTCTACGCCCATGCCGAAGGCGAAGCCGGAGATTTTCTTCGGGTCATATGCGGGTTGCTTTTCGGCGGCGAAGGCGAACACGACGGGGTCGACCATTCCGCAGCCCAGCAACTCGATCCAGCCCGAGTGCTTGCATTTGCGGCAGCCCTTGCCGCCGCAGAAGATGCAACTGATCTGCACGTCGGCTGAGGGCTCGGTGAAGGGGAAGAATGACGGAAAGAAGCGCGTCTTGACCGCCGAGCCGAAGAGTGCCTTCATGGCGTGGTCGAGCGTGCCTTTGAGGTCGCTGAAGGTGACATGCGTATCGACGCACAGGCCTTCGACCTGGTGGAAGATGGGCGAATGGGTGGCGTCCGCCGCGTCGTTGCGGTGCACTTTGCCGGGGATGACGATGCGCACCGGCGGAGGCTGCGATTCCATAGTGCGCATCTGCACCGGCGATGTGTGCGTGCGCAACAGCAGCCGGTCGCGCGCGGGGCGGCGGTTCTGGTTGGCGACGACCAGCGTATCCTGCGTGTCGCGCGCGGGGTGATCGGGCGGAAAGTTCATGCATTCGAAGTTGTAGTAGTCGGTCTCGACCTCGGGGCCGACGCCGACCGAGTAGCCGATCGCGGCGAATACGCTGACGATCTCATTCAGCGTGCGGGTGATGGGATGCTCGGCGCCCATGAGGCGCTGCGTGCCGGGCAGCGTGACGTCGATGGCCTCGACGGCGAGCGCGGCGTCGCTGGGGCCGGAGCCGGCGGACTGCTCGAGCAGGCGCTCGACGAGTTCTTTCAGCGTTTTGAAACGCTCGCCTACAGGCTTCTTGGCTTCCGGCGGAACGGCTTTCAGCCAGCGGCCGGAAACTTCGTTGAGCAAGCCCTGCTTGCGTCCGAGCCAGCGCAGGCGGAAGGCTTCAATGGCTTCGGGGTCGTCGAGGGCGACTGCGTCCTGGCGCGCCTGGGCTTCAAGCGCGGCGAAGGCCCGGTTGAGCGAGTCGTCGTCGAATGCCGACAGATTGGGAATTGGATCGATTGTCATGCGCAAAGAGCAAGAATAAACCATTGCATGGAGCAGCCTTTTCACTTCTACAAACGCAAACTCGACTCGGCTGCAGTGCCTGGCGGACGCTGTCCAATGGTTTTGAATCGAAACACAACGGCCCGAAATCCCTGGCGGATTTCGGGCCGTGGATTGCGATCCGCCGGGTGCTACGCGGCCTTTTCCGTCGCCAGCGCAGCCTTGGCCTGCTGCGCCAGCCTGGTAAAGCCGGCGGCGTCGTGGACGGCGATGTCGGCGAGGATTTTGCGGTCGAGCTCGACGCCGGCCTTCTTGAGGCCGTTGATCAGCTGCGAATAGCTGGTGCCGTTGAGCTTGGCGGCGGCGGCGATGCGCACGATCCACAGCGAGCGGAACTGGCGCTTCTTCTGGCGGCGGCCGGTGTAGGCGAACTTGAGGCCGCGCTCGACGGCCTCCTGCGCTGCCTGGTAGAGCTTGGATTTGGTAAGGAAGTAGCCGCTGGCGCGATTGAGAATCTTTTTGCGGCGGTCGCTGCGCTTGGTGGAGCGTTTTACGCGGGGCATGGGTGGTTCTCCTTTTGGCGTTCCTGGGTTACGCGGCTGGAGGCAGGAGGCGCGGCCTTGATGCGGGCCACGCGGTCAACCTCTTCACTCGCTCGTCGAGCCTGAATCTCGATTGTGCGAACGCATCTCGCACTCGCGGGGACCTTGCGGCCCATAGATTGCAGTGGTACGGACTCGATCCAAAAGTCCGCTCCATGCAATGGTCAGGCGTAGGGAATCATGCGCGCTACCTTCTTGTAGTCGCCGTCGGAAACGAGCAGGGTACGGCCCAGCTTGCGTTTCACTTTGGGCGGCTTCGAGGTAAGGATGTGCCGCGTCTTCGTCTGGCCACGCTTGATCTTTCCCGTGCCAGTCTTGCTGAAGCGCTTGGCCGCGCCCGAATGGGTTTTCAACTTTGGCATATTGGTCTCGTTTGTCGGGCGGGTGAATGGCTCCGCCGCGAAGCAGCCAGCATGCAGGGATTTCCCTGCATGTTCGAGGCTTGAAACAGTATACCGCAAGTGGGCTCTTGCGTTGGAGCTAAACCCATTTTTTATAGCGACCTGCGACCGGTGCGGGTAAGGGTAAACTGGCCCTACTGATTCTCAGGTGAGATGAATTCCTGCATCTTATCGGAAGGAGGCTAGGCGATGGCGATCCGGCAAGTTGAACGAGCGCAGGAGGCGGCGAAGGACGCACTTCACGTCCCGGCGCATCCGCTGAACAGCCTGGCGGTGTGGATCACGCGGCGCGTGGGGTCGATGGGATTCTTTCTTGTCATCTTCACCTGGACCGTGGTTTGGCTGCTTTGGAATATGTTCGCGCCCCGGCACCTGCGCTTCGACCCATTTCCGGGATTCGTGCTCTGGCTTTTTATCTCCAACATGATCCAGCTCTTCCTGATGCCGTTGTTGCTGATCGGGCAAAACCTGCAGGGCAAGGGCGCCGACGAGCGAGCCAAGCGCGACTACGACGTGAATCGCAAGGCGGAGAAGGAAATCGGGGAGATGAGGGCGCAGTTGGGCGCCATTCTGGCGCGGCTGGACGAGATGAAGCCGACAGAGAACGCGAAGAGCGATGGACGGACGAAAACCGCTAACTAGCTTGCTCGTCGGCGACGTAGGCTTCCTGCGCCGAATCCTGTATGTGGCCCATCTTTTCGTGCTTGGTGCGCAGATAACCGGCGAAGCTTTCCAGCGGCTCGACTTCAGCGGAGATGCGCTCGGCGACGGCGATGCCGGCCGACTCCAACGCGGCTACTTTCTCGGGATTGTTGGTGATGAGACGGACCTTTGTGACGCCGAGCACCTTGAGCACTTCGGCGGGCAACTCGTACTCGCGGCAGTCGGCGGCGAAACCCAGCTCCTCGTTGGCTTCTACTGTGTCCAGACCGTCATCCTGCAACTCGTAGGCCTTGAGCTTGGCCATGAGGCCGATGCCGCGGCCCTCCTGCTGCTCGTAGAGCAGAATGCCCGCGCCTTCGGCGGCGATTTTACCCAGCGCCAGCTCCAGTTGCGGGCGGCAGTCGCAACGCAACGAGCCGAAGACGTCGCCGGTGAGGCATTGCGAATGGATGCGGACCAGCGGCGGCGTGGAGCGGATGTCGCCCATGACCAGCGCGACTAGGCTTTCGACGCGGCGGCCGCTCTTTGCAGAGTTTTCGCAGCAGGGGCGCGGCTCGGGAAGCAGGCCTTCGAAGCCCAAAATGCGAAACGCCCCCCAGCGCGTGGGGAAATCCGCCTCGGCAACCTTGTTCACGAGGATATAGCCCATGATTCGATTTTACGACCGGCGGCGATGGGGCGGTGTCACTCTGGTGTCATTCCCTCGTCAGTACATTCCCTCTTGCGCAGTCTGGATTCCGCGACCGCGCGGCTGCGGCTCTTCGATTAGATGGCTTGAAGCAGCACACGATACATTGAATGCGTGGTCGACAACCGGCTCATCCTGATCACGCTGCTGGTCAAGCTCGGCGTGGCGGCGGCGGTGGCGAGCGCGCTGGCGCGGTCGCGCACCTTTCAGCGGCTGTTGTTTGCCGAGCGCCGCACGCACGGGCAGACGGCGGCTTTGCTGGCATTTTTTCTGGTGCCGCTCACGCTCGGCGTGTGGACGCGCACCGCAGCGCCGACATTTCTCGCCGGCGATATCTCCTTTGAGACGGTGATTCTGCTGGGACTGCTCGTGGGGCCCGGCTGGGCCATGCTGGGCGGCGTGGTGCTGTCGATTCCGGCTGAACTGCACCGCGAATACCTCTCGCTGCCGTTCAACGCCGCGCTGGGCCTGGCCGCGGGAACGCTGGGCAGCTTTCTCGAGAGGGAAGAGATCTGGTCGTTCACGCCGTTCATCGACCTGAGCCTTTACCGCTGGGTGCGGCGAACCCTGCGCCAGCCACGGATCGATCGCCAGATCTTGATGCTGTTTCTCATCCTGGCGTTGGAAGTGACCCGCGAATGGATCGCGCGCACCATTCCGCGGCCGCCGCGGCCGCGCTGGCTGTTTGCGCTCAACACCGGCGTTCCCTGGCTGCAGGTGCTGGTGTGGCTGTGCGCGCCCATGGTGGTGGGCATCGCGCTGAAGGTGTGGAATGCGCTGCGCATCGAGCTGAAGCTCGAAGAGCAGAAGCGGCTGCTGCTGGAGGCGCGGCTGGACGCGCTGCAGCGGCAGATCAACCCGCATTTTTTGTTCAACACGCTCAACTCCATTGCTTCACTTGTACGTGTGAAGCCGGAGCTGGCGCGGGAGATGACGGTGAAGCTTGCCAATATTCTGCGCGCGCTGCTCAAGGATCACGACTCTTTTGTCCCGTTGAGCCAGGAACTGCACTTTACCGACGATTACCTGGACATTGAAGTGGTGCGCTTTGGCGCGGAGAAGCTGCGCGTGGAGAAAGAGATCGATCCGCGCACGCTGGAGATACTGGTGCCCAGCATTCTGCTGCAGCCGCTGATCGAAAACAGCATCAAGCATGGCCTGGAGCCGCGCATCAATGGCGGAACGGTGACGCTGCGCAGCCGACTGCAAGGAAACCGCGCCATCATCGAAGTGGCCGACGACGGCGTGGGCGTGGGCAACAAGGCGCCTTCGTCGCTGCCGCGGACCGGGGCGGGCATCGGCATCAAGAATGTGCGCGAGCGGCTGGAGGTGCTCTATGGCGACCAGGCCCGGTTTACGGTGGTGAGCAATCCGGGACGGGGAACGCTGGTTTCGATCGAGATTCCGGCGCATCTGCCCGATGCCGGGTGAGATAAAGATGGAATCTACGAATGAAGAGTAACTTAGGGAGTCTCTGAATAAGGCCTCGTTTCCGAGCCGGCGTTCCCCAAGAGGCTAAAGCCCTGCCGGTTTTATCGGGTTTTGCGTACGGGCTGAAGCCCGTACCCTTCCGGGCATCGACTTATTCAGAGGCACCTTAGACGAATCATTTCGAAAATCGGTAGCTAAGTGCCGAGGGATTTATCGAAAAATAGTTTGTCCGCCTGCCGTTCATAACAAATAACAATTGCGAGACATGCGGATGACAGTGCATGACATGCGGATGACAAGTAACCTCGCGGCCTGCGCTTATGGTTAGTCCGGGGCACCCTCCCCAGGCGAAAGCCTACCTCATCGAAGCGGAGCAAGCAGAGGAATATGAAAACAACAGTCAGCACGAACAAGAGTGCCGTCGATCGCCGCTCTTTCATGAAGAGCGGCCTGATGGCAGGAGGCGCAGCAACTCTGGGCGCCGGTTTGTTATCGCATGCGAATCTGGCCCGTGCGCAGGAGCGATCCGAAAGCGGCCGGCTCAATCAAGGAGACACGGCCATTCTGCGCTTTCTGGCGGCCGCGGAATTGATTGAAGCCGACCTTTGGACCCAGTACGCGGAGTTAGGCGGGCTAACTTCGGGAAAGCCCATCGAAGTCGACCCCACCCAAACACTGAATGCTTATCAAACAGCCCTGTCGCAACTCGATACGGATGGGCCGCAATACATCACCAGCAATACGCTCGACGAGATAAGTCACGCTGCCTTTCTCAATGCATATCTCAAATCCAAAGGAGCCGAAAAGGTAAACTTCGATAAGTTTCTTCTGCCGCTGGGCAGCACGGCTACCGGGTCCTCCGAGAAAAAGCGCCTTACCAACCTCACTCATCTCAACGTCGACACCAGCTGGTTCGTCCGCTATCGCAGCACCACCAACCCCGACCTGGGCGCGACCTTTCCACAAGCCATCACACTTACCGACCGCACCGCCATTCCGATCACCGATGCGGACTTCAAGAATACGGATCATATCCAGGTGATCGCCAATACGGCCGCATTTCACTTCGGCGCCATCGAGCAGGGCGGCACGAGTCTTTACGCAACGTTGAGTCAAAAGGTCACGCATCCCGAGGTGCTGAAGATCACTCTCAGCATCGGTGGAGACGAGATCGCTCACTTTCTGGAGTGGGTGGACTTCGCGGGCAATGGGGTGCAGGTGCCGGTGGCCCCGGTAACGGATCCGGATACCGGCCTGACTTTCCCCAACTTTTTCGACCCGCTCAACAAGGTGATTCAACCCAGCCTGATCTTTCCCGTTCCTTGCCAGTTCATCAGCGCCGATCTGCCCAAGGTGGCCATCATTCGGCCGACTTCCGACGAGTTCTCGGGCGCCACGGCTGCGATTGCAGGCTTCATCGCGAGCGGCCTCTTCACCGGCCAGAGCCAGGAGTTTCTCGACCTGCTGCAGGAGATGGCCTTCGATGCCGACCAGGCCTTTCGCCGTTGAACTCGACCGACTAACCGATGCATCCGAAGGCGGAGCCCATCCTTTTCGCGTTCTCCTGCGGAAAGGATGGGAACCCGCGATTTCTTCCTGCAATCCGCTGCGCAGGCAAGTTACTGTGGCGCGGAGTTGTCTGTGCGAAGGGCGCTTGCCCCGCAGGGTGCGTGAAGCGATTTGTGTTCCACTAACTCATTTACTTCTTGCCAGCCCGTATTCGCGTCAAAGTTATAGCGCGGCGGAAGCGCAAATACATATTTCGAGTTGCGCCCAAGCTCGCTGGGGCCGATCGGTGCTGCGCTCACCACGAGTTCGTCTTTTTCCACCAGGCGCCACTGTGCGCGAGTGAAGATCAGGATCGGGATGTCCTCATAAGGATTGTCCTCAGTCCATTTGGGATGCCGGATGCTGATGGCCGGCCCTTTCTCCGATCGCGGCTCACCGGGTGCGCCTCCATCCCATTGGCTGGTCACGATCGTGTAGCCCTTCCAACTTCGAGGGAGTGAAAAGCAAAAATCGAATTCCGCATTTCGATAATCGATGAATCGTGTCGGCGCTTTTTGTTGCGGGTACGTTGGAAGGGCAAGAGCGACCGCGAGGCCGACAAGCAGCGGCGGAATTAGCCGGAAACGGGTTATTGAGTTCATCGTGCAGCGATGATAGGGAAACGAAGGGCGGCGGTCCCTCGCAAAATTTCGACGAATCAGTAAACAATTTGGCGCGCTATTGTTTTTCCTCCAGCGCCAGCACCGCGTAGGCTGTGGCGGCGTCGTTCATGAAGGGGCCGGCATCGGAGTTGGGATCGCGATTCTTGTTAAGCGACCATGCGGGCCAGGCGCCGGTGGTCTTGTCCTGGTTCGCCTCGAGCCAGGCGAGGCCGCGCTTTGTCGCCGCATCGCGCTTGCGGTTCTCTTCGAGCGCGAGCACCACCACTCCGGTTGCGTAGCCGTCGGAGCGGGTTTCGAGAGGCGTATTGTCGATGCGCTTCCAGGCGCCGAGATCGGTGAGGCTCCAGCCGCCGTCGTCGCGCTGCCGGCCCTTCAAATCGGCAATCAGCGCGCTGCGCTCTTTGTTCGTCAGCAGGCCGGGCAAGCGCGCCGAAGCCCAGAGAGCGATGATTTTGTTGAGCAGCGGCTGCGCGTCGTAGTGGCTTTGCAGATAGCCGCGCAAGGCATTCAGGCTCGCGGCGATCTTCGGGTCGTCGCGATAATTGTCCGGAGCGCGGCCCACGGCCATGGCCATCAATGCCGCGCCGTGATATTCGCTCTCCGGCGACTCCCACGGCCTCAAGTGAAAGTTCTGCCACACCCACGCCCCCGCCGTCGGGCCGGACTTCGATTGCAGCGCCCAGGCATTGTCGAATGCCATGCGCGTCGCATCGCCCAAGTGGCCCTGGCGGGCGTCGTAGCTTGAGAGGATCACGGCATTCAACACCGACTCGGCATCGCGCGATTCGACCTCCTTGCCGGGGCCGTACTTTGCATCCGGATAGAACGGCTCGACTTCTTTCCACATCCGCACGCGCTTCTCGATGCTGGCCAGCATGGCCTGCTCGGCGCCTGCCGGAGCGGGGTCGTCGAGGTCACGGCGCAGCGCCGGTCGCGCCAGCCCGTAGGTCGCCTGGGTGTGGCAGGAGACGCAATATGTTCCATGATCTTTCTGCGCGCGGTCCCACCCCTGCCACCAGACTTCGCGGCCGTCGAGGTAGCGCTGGGCGGCCGGCGCGTCCCAGCCGGAGGCTACGGACACGGATTTTCCGGCGGCCATCACGGTGCTGCCGTGCTGGCATGTGATGGACAAAGCGAGCGTTGCCGCCGCAACCGCGGACGCGGGCAAAAGGCCAAAGATTGGCTTGAGGGTCATATTTCCAGCTCTCCGCGCTGCGAGGTTTGGGAAATCCAGCCGCCGGCGGGGAAATGCAACCGGGATTGTTGTCAGCATACGGCAGAAACGGCGCGCCGGGGGCAAATTTGTCCGAAGTGGCGCGGGTTCGGTCTTTGACTGCATGGTTTTGTGCGCTCCCACCCTTGCCGCAAAAATCCGCCGCGGCGGACGGCAAGGATGGGGCACCCACAGTTGTGGAACAACTGGCTGGAGAGGTTGTGGAGGTTCCATCGCGGTTAACTGTGGGTTCTTTGGACCATATCCGCTCAAGGTGCGCAGGCTGTATCCTCGGTTTTATGGTTCGCTTCACCGTGCTGGCGTCGGGGTCCAGGGGCAACAGCACGGTTGTCTGCGGCGGGCAGACGCGGATACTTGTGGATGCCGGAATGAGCTGCCGGGAGCTGTTCCGCCGCATGAAGCTGGCCGGCGAAGAGCCGGAGAAGTTGGACGCGATCATCGTGACGCACGAGCACCAGGACCACATCAACGGGCTGGCGGTAACGGCGCGCAAATTGGGGATTCCGGTGTACTTTACCGAGGCCACGCATCGGGCGTGGATGCGCTGGTTGACTCCGCGGCGGCAGATGACCTACGCCCAGTGGCTGGAGCAGTGCCGGCGGCAAAACGCGGCTCGCCAGGCTGAGGCGCCTGCGGATGAGGCGGACTCGGACGAGGCGGAGATTCTGTTGGAATGCGGGGGCACCGCATCCGTGCGCGCGGAATCGGAGGGGCTTTCGCCTGAGCCAGCGGCTATTCGAGGCGATCGGATCGCCGAAGCCGACTGCGATGCAGTTGCTACGAAGAAAGAAGATCCCACCTGGCTGCCTTCGGTCGAGTACTTCGAATCGGGCCGGAACTTTGCCATCGGAGACATTGCCGTCAGCCCGTTTACCATTTCCCACGATGCCGCCGACCCGGTCGGCTTTGTGTTCGCGGCGGAAGGGGTGCGAATGGCGATCGCGACCGATCTCGGATATGTTTCGCCGAACGTGAAGGCGCAACTGAGGGGAGTGGATCTCTTATTACTCGAGTCGAATCACGACCTGGAAATGTTGCGCGATGGGCCTTACCCCTGGGCGGTGAAACAAAGGGTACTTTCGCGCGTTGGTCACCTGTCGAATGAGGCTGCGGCCGATTTTCTCGAGAGTGGATACGACGGCCAGGCGGCTTACGTCATTCTTGGTCATCTGTCTGAAAACAACAACCTTCCCGAATTGGCGCGGTTGAGCGCCGAGCGCGCTTTGAGCGGCCGGGCCAGCCTGCTGGCCAACCGGCTGTTGCTTGCAATGCAACACGAACCTCTTGCGCCACTGCATTTTTGAGGAAGATTCGGTTACAATAGTAAGCGAAGGCCGTCACTCTGAACCAAGGTTGGCGGGTAAAGAAATCGCGGACGGTAGATGTCCTGGCAAGCCGGTCCAAGTTGAATGAGTCTGCATCAATCGGGACTGGCGGAGCATCTATAGGCCTGAACGTTCTTTGCCTCGGAAGCCGCGAAAGCGCAAGGCATTGCGGTTGGATATTTCCTTTGGAAAGCGAGTGTTAAGCCTATGGCGAGAACCAGATGCACTGACCGAGTGATAGGCGGCATTCTGGCAAGCTGGCGATATGACATCTCGGGAATTTCTCCGGAGATGCGAAGGGATTACGAACAGCACCTTGCCGAGTGCGGCCGTTGCAGCGCACGGCAGAGGTTTCATCGCGGACTCGACGCAACATTGGCTGTTCTTACGTCGCTCTCGGCTATTTCCTTTCTCTTCGCCCTGGCTGTTCTGCGGCATATCAAGCCGCTTGAGCATGTTGCGTTCAATGTGCTGGGTCTCGACACGGTGTCGATGTACGAAATGCTGGTGTCGGCGGCCTTCGCGGGACTGTGTTTCTCCATCATTGCCTTTGTGCTGGTGCTCGCGGCGACGCCTGCCCCGTCGTATCTCGGCGGGATTGCTGCCGAACGCGCCAAACTCATTGAGGCGCGCCTGCCTGCGGCCATTCGATCGCTGCGCTTGCGGTAACCGGCTTCGCAATCCGCGAAACTTATTCGTCGACAACGGGGTGTAGTATGTTTGCCGCCTCACCGCGAGCTTGGAACTCGTGTTTTTTCCGAGAGCGAGCCTGATGCATTAATCTTTCCCGCAGGATGAAAGATATCTATATTGCCGACCTGGCCGGCTTCGACGAAGGCAAGAACTTCGACGGCTTCTTCCTGCTGCTGCAGAAGCAGCTTCGCACCACCAAGAACAACAAACCCTACCTGTGCTTGACCTTGTGCGACAAGACCGGGCAGCTCGAGGGACGGGTGTGGGAGCCGGGCGACCCGCGCATCGCCAAAGACGTCGAACGCGGCGACATCGTGAAGGCGCGCGGCAGTGTCTCGCGCTTCGACGACCGCGTGCAGATGAAGGTGGAGCAGTTGCGCCGCGCCATGACCGGCGAGGCAGACAAGACCGACCTGATGCCGGCGACGAGCTGCAACGTGGACGAACTGTGGCGCGAGCTGCTTGGCTTTGTCGAGTCGTTCACGCAGCCGGACTTGAAGCGACTGCTCAACACGCTGCTCGCCGATCCGCAGCTTGCACAGGCTTATCGCGAGGCGCCGGCCGCGCGGCAGCTGCACCACGCCTGGCTGGGCGGGTTGCTGGAGCACGTGGTGAGCCTGCTCAACCTTGGCGATCGCGTCGCGCCGCACTATCCGATCCTGCATCGCGACCTGCTGCTCACCGGCGTCATCCTGCACGATATCGGCAAGGTGCGCGAGCTGGCCTGGGACATTGGATTCGACTACACGGTCGAAGGCCAGCTACTCGGGCACATTCAGATGGGCATTGCGTTGGTGGAGAAGACGATCGATTCGCTGCCCGGCTTCCCTGATCGGCTGAGGACGCTGGTGGTGCACATGATTCTCTCGCATCATGGCAAGCTCGAATTCGGCTCACCCAAGCTGCCCATGATTCCCGAGGCGCTGGTGCTGCATTTCCTCGACGATCTCGACGCCAAGATGCAGGCCGTGTCGAAAGAGTTCGAGAAGTCCGCGAAGGAAGGCAAGGCCGCAGACGAGCTGACAAATAAAGTGTGGGCGCTCGATCAGCGGCAGTTGCTGAATACGCGGGGGTGGCTGGGGGAAGGCGAATAACGCTAAGAGAAGAGCGAGAACTACGCCAAAAACCACTCCCACTGCTCTTCGGTGAGGGGAACGACTGACAAGCGTCCGATGAGGACCAGGGGCGATTTCGCGAAGAGCGGCTCGGCTTTGACAGCGGCGAGGGTTTTGGGATTCTTCAGCCGTGCTCCCGCTTTGACGCGCACGATGGGAACATTCGGATCGGTAGCGTCCACGCTCACCGCGGTTCCCGTACCTACGGCGGTGCGCTCGTCGCCGGTGTGATAGAAGATCCACTTCGTTCCCTTTTTCAATTCGCGCAGGTGCTTGACGGCCGCGGGTGCGGTCACGCCGTCCCACACCGTCTCCTTGTCGCGCAGAAGGTCGTCGAAGGAGTAGACGTCCGGCTCGGATTTGAAGAGGAAGTAGCTCATAAAGTGGTCAGTCGTCAGTGATCAGCGGGCAGTTGCCGATGGGAAGATCAACCATATCGATCGCGCATCCAGAATACGGCAGGGATTACCTCCAGGCAACAGCGCGGAATTCTTTGGGCCGAATGAAGGCTGACCACTGACAACTGACCACTGGCAACTGAGCACTGGTTCGTTACAATCGATAGGTTATGATCCGCTTTTCAACGGCTGGGGAGTCGCATGGCGAGGCGCTAATTGCGCTGATCTCGGGGTTGCCTGCGGGCGTGCCGGTGGATCTCGATTTCGTGAATCGCGAGCTGTGGCGGCGGCAACAGGGCTATGGGCGCGGCGGACGGATGAAGATCGAGACCGATGCGGCTCACGTTCTTTCCGGCGTGCGCCACGGCAAAACGATCGGGTCGCCGATCGCAACCCAGATTGCGAACCGCGACTGGAAGAACTGGGAAGAGAAGCTGCCGGTGACGGCGGGCGACCCGGCCAAGCACCAGCCTGTTGCGTCGCCGCGGCCGGGCCACGCCGACCTGGCGGGTGCGCTCAAGTACGACTTTCCCGATGCGCGCTACGTGCTGGAGCGCGCTTCGGCGCGCGAGTCCGCGGCGCGCGTGGCGGCAGGGGCGTTTGCCAAGCTGCTGCTGCGGCACTTGGGGATGGAAGTGGCCAGCCATGTGATTCGCGTGGGCCGCGTGGAACTGGAACGGGCCGCGAGTTGGGAGGAGATTGCCGCGCTTGGCGGGCGCGACGAAATCGTTCTCGGCTGCGTGGATGAGCCGACCGAGGCGCGCATGAAAGAGGAAGTGGAGGAGGCGGCGCGCACGGGTGACACGGTGGGCGGCGTGTTTGAAGTTGTGGCGCATGGCGTGCCGGCGGGACTGGGCACTTACGCCAACTGGGATGAGCGGCTCGATGGGTTGCTGGCCTGGGCGGTGATGAGCCTGCAGGCGGTCAAAGCAGTCGAGATCGGCCGCGGCGTGACGGCTGCGGAGTCGTTCGGCTCGCAGGTTCACGATGCGATCCATTATGCGAAGGAAGACAGCGGACGGCCTACGCGGTTCACGCGCGAGCAGAACAATGCCGGCGGGATCGAGGGCGGGGTTTCGAACGGCGAAGATATTGTGGTGCGCGGGTATTTGAAGCCCATCTCCACGCTGCGGCGGCCGCTCGAGTCGGTGCGCTTCGATACGCGCGAGGCCACCAGCGCCAGCTACGAGCGCAGCGATATCTGCGTGGTGCCCGCGGCGGGCGTGGCCGCCGAGGCCATGGTTGCGCTGGTCGTAGCGCGGCTGGCGCAGGAGAAGTTCGGCGGCGACTCGGCGGGCGAGATGAAGCGTAACTTCGACAGTTACATCGAACAGATAAGGAGTTATTGACGGGTCAAGATGATTTTGAAAATCGAAAAATATCCGTCGCCGGTGCTTTCCGAGCCCGGCGAGCCGGTTACCGAATTCAACGACGAGCTGCGCGAGCTGATCGCGAACATGTTCGAGACCACATATGCGGCGCAGGGCATCGGGCTGGCAGCGCCCCAGGTTGGCGTGTCGAAGCGCCTGACGGTGATCGATCTCAGCCTGGGGAAAGACCCGGCGCAAAAGCTGGTGCTCATCAATCCCGAAATCATTCATCGCGAGGGCAAGCTCTACGAGGAAGAGGGCTGCCTCAGTTTTCCCGAGATTCGCGAGAAGATCGCGCGCGCGGCCAAGGTGCGCATTCGTGCTCAGGATGAATACGGCAAGTGGTTCGAGATGGACGGCGAGGAACTGCTCTCGCGCTGCATGCAGCACGAGGTCGACCACGTCGACGGGATGCTGTTTATCTTCCGCATGAGCGCCCTGAAGCGCGACCTGACGCTGCGCAAAATTCGCAAGGCGCAGCGCGAGGGGAAGTGGTAGGCGGCGCGTGGCGGCGCTGAAGCTGGTTTTTTGCGGCACACCGCGCTTCGCGGTGCCTACCCTTGATGCGCTGCTTCGAGCGGGGCATGAAATCGCGTTGGTAGTCTCGCAGCCGGATCGGCCGATGGGCCGCGATCGTCAGCTTACCGCTCCGCCGGTGAAGTTGACGGCTCTGGCGGCGGGCCTGGCGGTCACGCAGCCGGACAAGATCCGCAACAATGCGGAGTTTCGCGCGCAGCTCGAGGGGATTGCGCCGGACGCGATTGTGGTGGTGGCGTATGGCCGCATCATTCCGCTGTGGATGCTGGCGTTGCCGCGGCTTGGCTGCATCAATCTGCACGCTTCGCTGCTGCCTGAGTATCGCGGCGCCGCGCCGATCCAGTGGGCTGTGGCTAACGGGGAAACTGTCACCGGCAACACTACGATGCTGCTAGAAGAAGGCCTCGACACCGGGCCGATTCTGTTGCAGCAATTCTTGCCCATTGCGCCCGAGCAGACCGCGGTTGAGCTCTTCGAGGTCTTGGCAAAGGAGGGCGCGCCTCTGATGTTGCAAACGCTCGAAGGCCTCGATAGCGGGGTGATTCTGCCCCAGCCGCAGGATCACTCGCTGGCAACCTTGGCGTCGATCCTCGATCGCGAAGACGGGCGTATGGATTTTGCGCTGCACACGGCTCAGGAGCTCAAGAATCGCTGGCGCGGTTTTCAGCCGTGGCCGGGGGCGTTCACGGTTCTCGATGGAAAGAAGCTGATCGTGCATCGGCTCGATGTTGCGGAGCCAGCTTCGGAAACGGTCTCCGCTGCTGCTGGACATGTTTCCGGCCAGGTTCACGTCGAGCACAACTGCCTGCTCGTTGCCTGTGCGCGCGAGACCTGGCTTGAATTTCTCGAAATCCAGCTTGAAGGGAAGAGGCGCATGGCAGCGGCCGATTTTTTGCACGGAATGAAATTTTCTCCTGGTGCGCGCCTGGGCTGATCCAGAATTGGTCCCGTATTATTTCGTGCATGGACCTGCGCGAACCGCATTTGATTCTCGGAGTGGGCGAGCTGCTGTGGGACATGTTGCCCGAGGGCCCGCGGCTGGGCGGCGCACCGGCCAACTTCACCGTGATGGCCGGGCGGCTGGGCGATCATGCGGCGATCCTGAGCCGCGTGGGGCGCGACGAGCTGGGACGTAGCGCGATGGAGTTGCTCTATCCGCTGCCGGTTGATTCCGGGCACGTGCAGATCGACGCACGGCACGATACCGGACGCGTGACCGTCGAGCTCAAATCCGGCCAGCCGAGCTTTACGATTCATGAGCCGGCGGCGTGGGATTTTCTGGAGCTTTCCGACGAATGGCTGCAACTCGCCGAGCGGGCGAGCGCGATCTGTTTTGGATCGCTGGCGCAGCGGTCGAGCATTTCGCGGCAGACGGTTCAGACGCTGGTGGCTGAGACGCCTGAGACGTGCGTGCGCGTGTTCGATGTGAACCTGCGCGCTCCGTTTTACTCCGCCGAGATCGTGCAGGAGTCGCTGGGACTGGCCACGGTGATGAAGATGAACGATGCAGAGGTTCCGCTGGTGCTGAGCCTGTTGGATCTGGACCGGAATCAGAACACGGACCGGAAGCTGGACACCGGCGGCGCGAAAGACCTGTTGCGGCTGGGCGCGCAACGGCTGCTGCGTGAATTTCCCGGGCTGAAGATGGCGGCTGTGACGCGCGGCGGAAACGGCAGCCTGCTGGTGACGCGTGAGGGCTGCGACGAGCACAGCGGAGTGGCGGTGAAGATTGCCGATACGATTGGCGCCGGCGACGCGTTTACGGCGGCGATGACGCACTACCTGCTGCGCGGCGCGAGCCTGGCCACGCTGAATGAAGCGGGCAATCGCTGGGGCGGATGGATGGCTTCGCAGTCGGGGGCGATGCCCGAGTTGCCCGATGAGACAAGGGCGGAGATTGCGTCGGCGATCGAGCGATGACCGGGCGAAAGGTTCGATTTGGAGGGAGGCAGCAAGTTAGCAAGTTAGCACGCTAGCAAGTTTGCGGATTGCGAGCCAGCGGAGGAGAGTCAACGCGGATTTTCAACCGGTTGGATGCGCCTTGGGCCGGCAAGCACTCCGGGAAGGCTCCCGGGTACCCTTCTTTTTGCAAGGCGGTCGCGTAAAGTTACAGTGTGATTATCAATCTGGCCAGACGGGCGCACGACCACAACTGGGAGCTCGATCCCATCACGCGGTCGCTGCTCGACACCGATTTCTACAAGCTGCTGATGCTCCAATTTATCTGGAAGCATTTTCCCAGGACCAAAGCCTCATTTGCGTTAGAGAACCGCACCAGAGCCGTGCGCCTGGCGGATATCGTCGGCGTTCAGCCGCTGCGCGAGCATCTGCTGGCGACCAAGCAGCTCCGCTTCCACAAGTCGGAGCTGATCTGGCTCGCGGGCAACACATTTTATGGACGGCGGGGTATCTTCGAGTCGGGATTTCTGGAATGGCTCGAACACGGTTTCCGGCTCTCGGATTTCGAGCTCTCGGTGGAGAACGGGCAGTTCTCGCTGCGTTTTCACGGACTGTGGACCGAGACGACGATGTGGGAGATTTATGCGCTCTCGATCATCGACGAGCTGAAGACGCGCGCCAGTTTGAAGCGGCTGAGCGAGCTGGAGCTGGACATTCTGTATGCGCGGGCCAAGACGCGGCTGTGGGAGAAGATGGAGCGGCTGTGCGGCGTTCCGGGGCTGAACCTGAGCGATTTCGGGACGCGGCGGCGGCACAGTTTCCTCTGGCAGGAGTATGTGGTGAAGGCGATGAGCGATGCGCTGTGCGGGTGCTTCGTCGGCACCTCGAATACTTATCTCGCATATAAGCACGACCTGGAAGCGATCGGCACGAATGCGCATGAGCTGCCCATGGCCCTGGCGGCGATGGCCAACGGCGACGAGGAGCTGAGGGCGGCGCAATATCGGCTGCTCGAGTTGTGGCAGAAAACGTTTCAGGGGGAGCTGCTCATCCTGCTCCCGGATACGTTTGGCACGACGCAGTTCTTCGCGAACGCTCCGGACTGGGTGGCCGACTGGAAGGGCCAGCGCGTGGACAGCAAGGACCCATTTGTCGCCGGCGACGACTATATTGCGTGGCTGGAAAAACGGGGGCGCGATCCCAGGCAGAAACGGCTCATCGCTTCCGACGCGCTCGATGTGGATCGCATCCTGGAGTTGCACGCCCACTTTGGCGGAACGCTGCGCAATGACGCCAGAGCGGGTGGTTTCGCGCGGGCGAGCGATTTTCTGGACGAGCGCAGATGGATTCCCGAGCCGCGCATACGATTCAGCGCGGGGTGGGGAACGTTCCTGACCAACGATTTTCGCAATTGCAATCCGCTGGGCGATGAGAGCTTCAATCCGGTGAGCCTGGTTTGCAAACTGGCCGATGCCGAGGGCAGGCCGGCGGTGAAGCTTTCCGACAATTACTCGAAGGCGATGGGGCCGCCGGAGGAGGTGGAACGGTACCGGCGGGTTTTCGGGTCGGCGGGAATGGCCAATGTGCCGGTGGAGGCGTGACCAGGGACTAGGGACTCAACTCGGGACTCGGGACTCGGGGCTGGCGAATCCTTACTACGAAATAGCAGTGGATCGTTATTGCGACATTATGAACGCGAAATTATGAAAAAAGTGCTTGCGGCGGGTCGAGAAATCGTTTACATTTTAAATTGAGTGACCACGCGCTCATCATTTGATTAAAGGGAGGTCCATGTCGCGGCCCAAGAGCGAGGACAAACGCAGAGCGATTCTGGAAGCGGCGATGCGCGTCTGCTCGGAAAAGGGAATCACCAATGCGCCCACTTCCGCGATCTCGCGGGCTGCGGGGATCGCCGAGGGATCGCTGTTCACGTACTTCAAAACCAAGAGCGAGCTGCTGAACGAGCTCTACTTTGAACTGCGGCAGGAGTTCAGCCGGTCGCTGACGGACTTCCCGCACAAGGGCGACGCTCGCACGCGGCTGCGTTACATCTGGGACAAGTACCTGGACATTGGCAGGGCGCATCCGGAGCGGCTGAAGGTGCTGGCGCAGTTGCGCGCTTCCGGCACGCTGTTCAAGGAGAACGAGAAGCCCGCCTTCGTATTTTTCGAGGTATTGAATGCGACTCATGAGGCAGTGCGGATCAATGAACTGCGCGATGCGCCGCCGGAGTACCTGGTTTTAGCCATACGGGCGCATGCGGAGGCGACAATCGAATTCATCAATGTCCACCCGGAGTGCGAGGCGGCATGCCGGGAGATGGGATTCAGGATGCTATGGAAGGGGCTGACGGCAAAATAGCCGGCTGTTCCCTAAATTATTATGAGTGTGTACTCAGTCACTAAATAGGTGTTTACGGAGGGCCTGGATATGTCCGCAAGGAGAAATTGCAATCGAGAACGTGAAGACGCAGTACGAGGGCTGGACTACGGCCCGTATTCCCCAACAAATTGGAAGACAGGTAGTAATCACCGGCGCAACGGATGAGATTGGTTACGCGATCGGTCTGGCCCTGGCGAAAGCCGGCGCCGATATCGTGCTGGCCGCAGGGAACGAGATCGAGGGGCGCAATGCGCTGGCCATGATTCGTCCCGCGGCTCCCGCAGCGCTGGTGAGGTTTGAAAAGCTGGACCTGGGAAGCCTGGATTCGGTAATGGATTTTGCCCGGCGCATGGTCAGGCTGGGACGGCCGGTTGACCTGCTGGTCAATGCAGCGGGCGCCTGTGCGGGCATGGACGCCGCGATCGGACCGCCGGGCAAGCGGCCTGTGACGGCCGACGGCTTTGAGCTGCACCTGGGAGCGAATTACCTGGGCCATTTCGCGTTGACCGCGCTGCTGTTGCCGCTGCTCGGCCGCAGCCGGCAGCCGAGGGTGGTGCAGATCAGCAGCCTGAGCCATCGCCGCGGGAGAATCGACTTCGACGATTTGCAGTCGGAGCGCGCGTATGACCCGTGGAAGGCTTGCTGCCAGTCGAGGCTGGCCCTGCTGATGTTTGCGCTCGAACTGCAGCGGCGGAGCGATGTGCACGGCTGGGGGCTGATCTCGGCGGCGGCGCATGCCGGCTATTGGCGCGGAGAGCCCTTTGGCAACGGATTCACCCCGAGGGGCCTGGCGCGCCGGCTGCAGGGATCTCTTGGATTTCTGGTCAGCCAATCGGCAGCGGTCGGCGCGCTTCCCGCGCTGTTTGCTTCCACTGCGCCGGAAGTGCGACGGGGAGGGTTTTACGGGCCTTCGGGGCCTCTTGAACTGATTGGTCCGCCGGGCGAGGCGCGCATTGCGCGGGCCGCGAACGATCCGGAGACTGCGCGCAGATTGTGGGAGGTCTCAACGCAGTTGACGCGGGTAAAGTGGCCGGAGGAGTAAAGGTTTTCCAAAGGCTCGCGATAAGTCCGATGGTTCGAGAGCTGGAGGGCTGACAGCGCGAGCTTCGTCACATTTGCATTGCGGTTGCGGACGCTCCGCACTATATTCGGAACCGCTCGCGCCGCTGCTGCGTACGTTCACTCACGAGGACTTTATGCGAAATCTGCGACTTGGATCGATTTGTTTTCTGGTGCCGGTGCTTGCGGCCGGCGTGTTTGCATCCGCGCAGTCGGGCGCGGGCGATTGGCAGAAGTCCTATCCGGTTGCGGGGAAGACTTCGCTCACTCTCAGCACCGGTGACGCGTCGGTGGAGCTACACTCCTGTGGCGAGTGCAGTGCGGTAAGCGTGCGGGTGGAATGGCGAGACCGCAAGGCGAGCGACTACGTCATCAATGAGTTCGAGACCGGCAATCATGTGAACTTCGAGTTGAAAGAGAAGTCTCATTTCGGCATTCACATCGTGACTGGAAACTGGCGCCAGCCGCAGGTTACGGTGGAGACGCCTTCGGTGCTCGATCTTGAAGCGCGGACCGCCGATGGTGCGTTGAAGGTCAACGGCGTGCGGGGCGCTCTGGAACTACACACCAGCGATGGCGCGGTGGACGTGAGCGACGTGGCCGGCTCGCTGCGGTTGACGGCGAGCGACGGCTCGATCCGCATTCACAATGTGACAGGGACGCTCGAATCGCGCACTTCCGACGGGCATGCACAGATCGATGGCAAGTTCACGGCCCTCGAGGTGCATGCCGGTGACGGCAGCCTGGAGGTAACCGTTGACGAGGGGTCGCAGTTGAACACATCGTCGCGTATCGAGGGATCGGATGGGCGAGTGACGGTGCGCCTGCCGCGTACTTTGGCTGTAGATCTCGACGTCCAGACCAGCGACGGCGGAATCAAATGCGATCTTCCGTTGACCATGAACGGCTACGACTCCTCGCATTCGTCGGGGCACAACCTGCGCGGCCACCTGAATGGCGGCGGAGTGCCGCTGGAGATTCACACCAGCGACGGCAATGTGACGATTGAAGCGCTGTGATCGCGGAATTGGGGACCACTAGCCTGCTGCTGGCGCGGGTCTACTAATCGTCGGGATTACTTGGTGCTTGGACCGCGTAAGGCATTAGGACAACGGTTGTGAGTGGATCACCGCCTATTCGGAAGTTTCGCTAGACTCGGGGCTCGAAAGGCCCGATTCACTTCGAGAGCGCGCCTGCAGCGTCATCCAAGAATGTGGGAACGCCGGCCACCGAGTGTCTTGATGGCTGGCGTTTCTATCTAAGTGGAGCCTAAGTGCTCCGATTATGCGAGGATGGTCAGTGTTATCTGGACTCCAGGATGCGCCACGTCAAATAAGAAGTATCCGCCGTCGACGTAGTCGATGTAGCAGTCATCGCCCAGCGCCCATCCTGCGGGCCAGGGATCCACAAAAATAAACGTATATCCGGTGTAAACGAATCGCGTCTGATTGGGCACGATTGTCGTAGTTGTAACCACCTGTCTTACGCTGAAGGCGTGCTGTTGGCCGAAATGGGCCTGGTAATCCTTGTCAGCAATGCGGCCGTGCTTAGCTCCCTGGTTGCCGTTTTCTTTCTGATCCTGTTTCGCCAGGTTCTTAATCCGGCTTTTGATCTTCGTCCTTCTGTTTTTGGGAATCTGCCGCCTTCTGTTGGTTCGCCGTCTTGTCCTGCTTTTCGGTCTTTGGAGCTTTGTTATCGGGGGTCTCCTTCTTTTTTTGATCGTCCTGCTGCGGTTTCGGCTCGTCCTGCTGCAGTGTGGTCCCGACCGCGAGACCTGGAGCGAGCGCAGGCGGCCGAGCATAGGCCAGCGATGCCAAGCTTGTGGCTAATAGTGTAGTCATTACGGTTCGAATCGGTTGCATTTCAGGTTTCCTCCTTCGTGATCGCCTTAGCTTCTGATGCGACCACGAACGACAAGACAGGTAGATGCGAGCCGGCAGAAAAGCGATGTGCGCCAGTGCCGATTCGGCCGCTCGCCGCCTCCGTTGCATTGCAAGGAAACACGCTTATCTCGCGCACGATTTCGATAAGTTCTGTCGAATTAAAGGCGAAGATATTCTTCTGTTTCGGCTTTTCTTCGCCGACGATCCAAATCATTCCAGATAAGGGGTTGCTATCCAGCGGAGTGCCGCGGAGATCCTCGTCCGAGGACGAGAATGTGACGATCGAAGCCCTGTAGAGAATTTGGCCGGGCGTAGCCCTATTTTGCAGGCGGAGCTTTGGCCTTGGCCGCGAGATCGCGGACGGATTGCGGCGGGGTGAAGACTGCGGGTTCGACATCGTTGAATGTGACCGAGTCGTATATCAGGACCTGCCGGATCTCCCACTCGCCGGTCTTCGATTTGACCTTCACCGTCTGCTTCATCGGGAACAGCGCGCCGTCGATCTTTTTGTAATCGGAGAAAATCTCGTGAGTGGGGCCGAGCTCGGAATCGAATTCATATGCGGTTAACAGGCCGGTCTCCTTGTCGTAGTAATGATCGTTCGACTTGTCCCAGTTGTTGATCCCGTGCAGGTGGTAGCAAGGCCGGCCCTCGAAATCCTCGACGGCGACCGTTTCCATCGATTTGAACCAGGTGAGCTCGTCGAGCGCGCAATAGAAGTCGGCGTCGCGCTTGGTCGATTCGCGATCGTTGCCTTCCTGAACCTCAGCGCCGGAGCGGGGATCGAAGCCCCAGGCCGTGGTTCCGTCGAAGCCGCCCAAATTGTCCCCGGCGCCGTTGGGCAGCGTAACTTTCTCCATTCGGAGGTAAGGCTGGGCGGCGTAGTAGGTAAATGGCAGGCGGAACACATTGCCAGCGTTGTGAATCTCGAGCGTGCCGCGCATGGTGCTCGAGGTGTGCTTCACGATCGCGTCGCGCCCACCCAGCGCATGGTCGTACCGCTCGACGATTTCCTGGGCTTTGGGGAGCGCTGCATCCGAGCCCTGAAATGCGGGCAGAGCAGCGGCGCTCATCATGGTCACGATGGGGACGGCCAACCAATGCAGGAGTTTCATCGATTCTTCTCCGCCAAAGGGAGTCTTCTATTCGTTGCGCAGCGCCACCATAGGCTCCACTGCGGCGGCGCGGCGAGCCGGCGCCCAGGCTGCCACCAGCGCCAGCAGGCAAAAGAGCACCGGCACCAGCGCGTAGGTGAGCGGATCGAGCGGGCTGGTTTCAAACAGGAAGCGGCTCATGAGGCGCGTGGCGGCTACGGCTCCGCCGATACCCAGAATCGATCCGGCGACGGCAAGCGCGAGACTCTGGCCGAGCACAAGCTGCGCGATCTGCCGGCGGTTGGCGCCGAGGGCCAGGCGCAGCGCCATTTCGCGCGTTCTCCAGCTCACGGTGTAGGAGATGAGGCTGTAGACGCCTATGCTGCCGACGACGATCGCCAGCGCGCCGAATGCCGTAAGCAGCAGAGTGAGCGAGCGCGGCGCGTCCTCGGAGGACGAGATGACGCTTTCGAGCGTGCGCACCCTGGTGACGGGCACGGTGGGATTGAGTTGCGCGACCAACTCGCGCAGGCTGGCGGCGAGCTCGGCGGAACCGGTGCGCGAGCGCAGCAGGATGTTCATGACCGGCTTTTCGTTCGTTGCAGTCATGGGCATGTAGTTTTCCCAACCGGAGTCCTGGTCGAGGCTCTGATGATGCGTGCCGCTGACGACGCCAACGACGATCGAGGCGTTGTTCATATCCCAGACGGTGGGCTGCGGCTCGTCGCCGACGTCGATGAGGTGTTTGCCGATCGGGTTCTGGTTGGGCCAGAGGCGCGACGCCTCCTCGGCGTTGACCACAATGGCGTGAGTCACACCGGAGCGGTCGGAGTCGTTCAGCAGGCGGCCGCGCAGCAGGCGAATGCCCATGAGTTGAAAGTAGCCCGGGGAAACGATGCGGCTCGAGGCTTGAAGAGCAAGCTGTGTAGCGCTGCGGGGATGGCCTTCAGCGTCGAAGTTATACCAGAGATCGTTGCCGGTCATGGGCAGCGCGTTGACAAGAGCGGCGGACTGCACGCCGGCCAGACCCTGCGCACGGTTGAGCAGCGTTTCAAAGAAGCCGGCGCAGGCGCCCTTCTGCGTGCACGCGCTGCGGTCGAGCGAGATCTGCGCGGTGAGCGTTTGCGCGGTGCTGAAGCCGGGATCGGTGTTAGCCAAGCGGTAGAGGCTGCGCAGCATGACTCCGGCGGCGGTGATGACCACAACGGCGAGCGCGATCTGGCCGATGACAAGAATGCGCGAAACAAGAAAGCGGTGCGCGGCGCCGAAGACGCCGCTCGAGTTCACTCTGAGATTGCCTTGCAGATCCTTCTTCCCCGCCTGGAGCGCGGGAACCAGGCCGGAGAGAACTCCGGTGAAGACCGAAACGCCCAAAGCAAAGAGCAGGACTTCGCCGTGGAGGCCCAGGTTGGCGATGCGCGGCGTGTCGGCCGGCAGCACCAGCTTGAGTGCGTCGAGGCTGAGCGTAGCGAGGAGCACCCCCAGCGAACCGGACACCACGGCCAGCACCGCGCTTTCGGTCAGCATCTGGCGGACGAGGCGGCGGGTGTCGGCGCCGAGGGCGGAGCGCAGCGCGATTTCACGCTGGCGGGCGGCGGCGCGGGCC
>JBAUBR010000288.1:0-27411 GCA_049676965.1 Occallatibacter sp. | reverse complement strand
CGTGCCGCAAATGCGCAATGAAATCGACGGCTTTAGCCCCTGCGGGATCGCCAGTCGATCAGCGCATATTTCCTTGTATAGCAATGAGGAAACAGGGCATTATTTTTGCAGCCTTCAATAGCCCCTGCGGGAATACTGGCTCCGAAATATGGCCTTGTGCAGAGACTTCCCTGCCCATCCGCTACGGTCAGCTTCCGTCGGGATACCCGCCGCGATGCAGCACCATGGGATAATGCGGCAGCGTTGCGGGTCTTGCGACCGATGCCCGCCAGCCTTCGGCATAGGGCTCCAGCCCGCGGAGAAGAGGCGACTCCGCATTGGCTGCATCGCCGACGATTGCCTCAAGCGATTGGCGCAGCTCGCGCAGGGCAGCGGCGCCAAATTGCGCCTGCCATCGCTCTTCAATCCCGTCGCGTAATCGCAAGTAGTTTTCCCGCGCGAGTTTACCCTTGGCCGTGAGGCGAACCACCTTCCCGCGGGCAGACGTCGAATCGGGTTCGATCACTGCATACTTCCGGGCGCGAAGGAATCCCGTCGCCATGCCGATCGCCTCCTTCGAAACCCCCGAGAGTCGCGGAAGATCGCGCACTCGAACCGGTTCGTCGCCGAGCACGCGCAAGAGATTGGCGCAAATGGCGAGCGAGACTTCGGACTCGCGTTCGAATTCCAGCGTAAATGCGAGCAGAACTTTGGAGAGCAGCGCGGGCAAGGTCAAACCATCCACTGCGGATAGGCCGGGCGCCGGCGCCTGCTTTGCGTCGTCGAGAACTTCCGCGTAGAGTCCGTAGCCCAGCACGGGAAGATACTCGGGCAGATCGAGATTGAGCGCGGCGACCAATGCCGAGAGCGAGTCGCAAAGCCGCTCGATCGCCGCGCTGCCAAATCGGTCGCGCCAGCGCTGCTCAATTTCGCCAAATAACGGCTGCCAGACCGTTTGCGCTCTGCGGCCCTTCTCCGTGGGCCGCACCATCCAGTCATTCTGCGGCGGCTTAGGACGCGTGTCCCGAGGATCCGGCGCCACCGTGATGTATCCCCAGCGCTCCATTCCGTTCAATTGCAGCATTGGAGTCCGGGAAAGTCTGGTCAGCTCGCGCACACTCACGCCTTCATCGCTGACGAGGCGCATGAGATTCGAATACATGACCATCGAAACCAGCCACGGGCCCGCAAATCTGCCGGCGCCGCGCGCCCTGGTCGTCGAGTGCGGCATGCGGTGCTCGAATTCGTTGTCGAACTCGATGGTGAATGCCACCAGCGCGTGCGATAGCAGCGTGGGAAGAGGCAAGCGGCGTGCGTCCGTCTCGGCGCGCGATTCGGTTTTCGTCGGCTGTTTCACTGGGCTTTCATCCTGTTCCGTGCGGCCATGCCGCCATGTGCATGAACGAAGGCGGCGCTCAGTAATATTGAAGCAATTGGAATTCGGGAGTTCAAGAAAAGTGAATGAAACACCGCGGATTATTCGCTGGGGCGTGGTGGGGCCGGGCCACGCGAGCGCGCGCTTTGCCGAAGGGCTCACAGCGGTTCACGGAGCAGTGCTCCATGCGGTGTGGGGGCGCAATCGCGAGCGCACCGAAGCGTTTGCGCGCAGGTTTGGCGTGGAGCAATCGTGTGGCTCCTTCGATGAATTGCTGGCCGCCGATGTGGACGCAGTCTACGTGGGCACGCACCCCGACAGCCATGCGGAGCTCTGCGTTCGGGCTTTCGCCGCGGGCAAACACGTGCTGTGCGAGAAGCCCTCGGCCATCAACGTGCGTGAACTCGAACGCGTACTGACAGCGGCGCGCCGCCACGACCGGCTCTTTATGGAAGCGATGAAGCCGCCGTTCTTTCCGCTCTACCGGCGCCTGCGCGAGCACCTCACCGCCGACCCCGTGGGCCCTGTCGGATTTGTGCGCGCCGGCCACGTCGATGCGTCGCTGCCGAAGACGCACGCGCTGCACAGCCTCGAGCTGGGCGGAGGCAGCATCATGGGCATTGGGCCTTACGAGGCATTTCTGGCCATCGATTGGCTGGGCGAGTGCAAGCGCGTGCAGGCCATGGGTCGCCTGACCGACGCGGGCGTGGACGCGCTGGCGCTGTTCCAGACCGAGCACGAACGCGGCATGGCGCAACTGCATGCGGGGCTCGATCTGTTTGGCCGCGGCGACGCTTTGCTCACCGGGCCGCGCGGCTATGTCCACCTCCACGAAAACTGGTGGAACCCGGCGCGCGCCACGATTCGCTACATCGACGGCCGCCAGGTGGATATTCACGAGCCTTTCATTGCCGGCGGATTCAATTATGAGACCAACCATTTCTGCGATCTGATGCGCTCGGGCTTACGCGAAAGCCCGGAAATTACGCACGCTCTATCGCTGGGAATGGCGCGCCTGCTCGAAGGTGCGCGAACGGCGCTGGGAGTGAAGTTTATCGGCGACTAACCGGGGAAGGGCAGGTATCCGATGGGGGATTACCCGGGGTATCGCTGTCTACCCCGAATTCGGCATGGACCATGCCGAAAACCGAATGATAAGCTGCAAACAAATCTCATAAATATTTGAGATACATTCGCATAAAGATCCCACGGTGGAGGATAGATAGAAATGGCAACGTGGTTGAAGCTTTTTGGCAAGTCGAGCAACCGGCCAAATGTTCAGGATAATCGAGAGGCCGAAGTTGAAGATTCCCAAAGTAACAATCTGATCTTAACTGCTACTGGCGAGGACAACGAAGAGTGGCTGCGGCATCTGGCGTCGCGAAATCCCACGCATCGTAGGGCCGGCAGCTCCATCAACGAGGAGTATCAGGCCTGGCTCCTCAAGCGCGCCAAGAGCCGCGCAACGCAACAAGGCGCATTGGAACGGGCATTGAGATAGGGTCAAACCCGCTTGCCGGAACTGGCGACCGGCGGCGATAAATTCCCACCACTACAAATTGGCGCCCGCCGCCCCCGGCGGGCATCCATTCACAATTCTCTTGAAGGCGCGCTCTGTCTATTCCGGATTCGCTCCCCCTCCCGGTGGTAGCATCAATCCTGACAGATGCAAACCGAGAAGCTGAAAATAATTCCCCTGGGCGGGTTGGGCGAGTTCGGCATGAACTGCCTCGCCGTCCGCTGGCAAGACGACATCGTTGTGATCGACGCCGGGCTCATGTTTCCCGAATCCGAGTTGCTCGGCGTCGACATTGTCGTGCCCGATATCACCTACCTGGTCGAGAACAAGCAGCACGTCCGCGCCATTATCCTGACCCACGGCCACGAGGACCACATTGGCGGCCTGCCGTGGATTTTGAGCGAGCTGAAGGTTCCTGTTTATGCAACCGAATTCACCCTCGCTTATGTCGAGGGCAAACTCGAAGAGCACAACCTTCTCGATGAGACCGAGCTGATCGAGATTGCGCCGAAAGAGAAATTTTCCATCGGCCCCTTCACCATCGAACCGATCCGCGTCACCCATTCGCTGGTGGATTGCGTGGCGCTGGCCATCGAGACGCCAGTGGGCGTCATCATTCACACCGGCGATTTCAAGATCGATCTCGCGCCGCTCGACGACAAGGCCTTCGACCTGCATACCTTTGCCGAGTACGGCAAGCGCGGGGTACTGGCGCTGCTGCAGGACTCGACCAACGTGGACCGGCATGGCTATACGCCCAGCGAACGCGCCGTGCGGCCGCGCCTCGAAGAGATCTTTTCGCGCACCGAGAAGAAGCTTTTCTTCACATGTTTTTCCTCGTCGATCTACCGCATGCGTATCGCCATGGAGTTGGCGCGCGCGCATGGGCGCAAAGTGGTCATAGTGGGGCGGTCGATGGTGGAAAGCGCCGAGATCGCGCAGGACCTGGGATACATCGACGTGCCGCCGGGGCTGATTATCAATCCCGGGCAGATGCGCGACTATGCGCCGGAGCAGCTCATGGTGCTGATCAGCGGCACCCAGGGCGAGCCCATGAGCGCACTAAGCCGCGCCGCGGTGGACAACCATCGCCATGCCAAGATCGAGGCCGGCGATACCGTGATCCTGAGCTCGCGCATCATCCCCGGCAACGAGAAAAGCATCTTTCGCGTGATCGATCATCTCTTCCGCCGCGACGCCAACGTGATTTACGACGACGGCTCCAACGGGCTCATTCATGTAAGCGGCCACGGCAGCCAGGAAGAGATGCGCCTGCTCATCAACCTGGTGCGCCCCAAGTTCTTCATCCCCATTCACGGCGACTATCGCAACCTGCGCCGCCACGCGGCTGTGGCCATGGAGACGGGTGCGGTGGAACATGCCATGGTGCTCGAAGACGGCGACGTGCTGGAGCTCGACCGCGACGACGCGCGCAAGCGCGACAAGGTGACTGCGGGGCGCGTGCTCATCGATTCCGGCTCCTCGATCGATGTGGTCGAAGATCTTGTCATTCGCGACCGGCGCATCCTGAGCGAGGACGGAATTGTGCTGGCCGTTGTGGCCATCAACAAGCGCACCGGCAAGGTGGAACGAGCGCCGGAGCTGATCATGCGCGGCTTTGGCGCCACCGACATCTCCGACCAGGCGCGCGAAACCGTGATGAAGACGCTCGATGGCCTGTCGGCGGAGCAGAAGTCCGACTACGGCATGGTGAACGAGAAAGTGCGCGTGGAGTTGAAGCGGCTGATTCAGAAGAGCACGGGGCGAAGGCCGCTGATCATGCCGGTGATTCTGGAGATTTGATTGTCGCCGCAGCGAAGCCGGACGGATAATGGTTATCGGGAGTGGTGGTGCGATGGCAATTCACATTGAGCTCAGCCCGGAAGTCGGGGCCCGGCTTTCGTCGCAGGCAGTCGTGCGCGGAATGGCGCTCGAAGCGTACGCAAGCAAGCTATTGCAGGAAGCGGTTGCGCCCCATGGAACAGGGACTGGAGTACTCACGCCAGATGAGTTGCGGACCATGCTGCGCGAGGTCGCGGAAGGGGCGGAAAATCTACCCAAACTCCCTACGTCCGCATTCAGTCGGGAGAGCTTTTACGAGGATCGCGATTAGACTGCGCGTATGTATGTGCTTCTCGATAGCAATATTTTGCTTCGCTGGCTTGAGCCCGACGTTCCCGACCAAACCTGTGATCGCAGTTAAAGCGCTCGTGCCGCCGGCTACTCGTTGCGCAGCGCCTTTGCCGGGTCGACCGAGGCCGCACGCCGCGCCGGAATGAATCCCGCCATGACCGCGACCAGCGCAATCACGAGGATCCCTGCTCCATAGGTCGCGGGATCGGCGATCGAGACGCCGAACAACTGGCTGCGCACTGCATTTGAACCCGCGATGGCCAGCGGAATCGTTACTGCGATCGCGATGCCAGCCAGCAACATCACTTCGCGAACTATGAGGCGCACCACCGTGCCGCGCTGCGCGCCCAGAGCCATGCGGATGCCGATCTCGCGGGTGCGCTGCGCGGTTGAGTAAGCAAGAATCCCGTAGAGCCCGATTCCGGCCAGCAGCGCGGCCAGAAAACCGAAGACCGCGGCCAGCAGCGCGATGGTGCGCTCGAAGAGCAGCGTGTCGTCGATCTGATCGTTCATGGTGCTCACGCCGCTCATCACCAGCTTGGGATCGATGTTGGCGACCGCCGCGCGAATGCTGTTGATGGCCGAGTCCGGAGACTGCCAGGTGCGCACGTAGAACGTGAGCGCCGACGGTCTCTCCGCCTGCGCAAAGAGCGTGTAGGCCATGGGCGTCGCCGGGTCGCGGATTGTGGTGTGCTTCACGTCGCGAACCACGCCGACAATCATTGCATCGGTATTCGGCCGTTCAGGCCGGCTCATGTGATGTCCGAGCGCCGCGCCTGCACTGCCGAAGAAGTGCCGGGCGAAACTCTGGTTGACGATTGCGACCTTGGTGGAGGTCGCGGTGTCGGCCGCAGTGAAGTAGCGGCCGGCGACGAGCTGCACGCCCAGCGTCTGCAGATAGTGGTCGCTCACCCAGGGCAGCTCGACATCGAACTCCTCATTCGGCTTGGGAGCGTAGCCGGTCACGACGACATCGCCTCCGCGGTTATCGTCGGAGAGATCGGGATCGTTGGTCGCGCCCACGCTGCGCAAGCCGGGCAGCGCCGCAACCGCATCGAGAACGCGCTGCTCCACGGGCGCAACCGCGGCCTGCGGATAACCGGCCATCTCCGGCGAAAGTTGAAACGCCAGAATGCGATCGGTGCTGAAACCGGCGTCGACGTTGCGCAGGTTCTGAATGGTGCGCACAAAGAGCCCCGCGGCAATGATGAGCAGCAAACTAAAGCCGACCTGCAGCCCGACGCAGGTGCGGCGAAACTTGAGCGACCCTCCGGCGCCGGTGCCGGCTTGCTGCTTCAGCGCATCGGCCAGCCTCGGGCTCCAGAACTGCGCCGCCGGCGCCAGGCTGAAGAGCAAGCTGGCAACGAATGTGACGGCGATGGTGAAGGCAAGAAGCTGCCAGTCGAGCGCGCTCGAGAAAACCGGCTCATCCGGCGATCGTCCCGACATCCAGTGGATCAGCAATGCCAGCGCGCGCGGCGCCAGCAGCAGGCCGAGGATGGCGCCCCCCGCGCCAATCAGCACGCCTTCCACAAGGAGCTGGCGAACGAGCTGGCCGCGGGTTGCGCCGAGCGAAAAACGAATGGAAAACTCGCGCACCCGCGTGGCCGCGCGCACCAGCAGCAGGCTGGCGACATTGACGATCGCCATGCCCAATACCAGCACCACCATTCCCATGACAACGAGGAACGGCATGCGCACATCGCCGCGCATTGGCGAGAACCCGTTCGCGCCCGCTTCGAGATGGAGGTAGGAAACGTTCACGAAGTGCTCGCGGGCATCGGCCGATTGATCCTTCTGCAGCGAGAACTCCGACGTGCGCAGCGACATGAAGAGCGTGTTCAGCGAGGCTTCAGCCTGGGTGCGTGTCACTCCCGGGCGCAGCCGGCCGGTTATATTCAGCCAGTAGGAGAAGCGATCCTTGAGGTACTTCCAGTCCGGCTCGATCACGGTCTGCATCGTGATGGGCACATAGAGAGCCGGCATGTGCCCGAACACCATGCTGTGAAAGCCGGGCGCCGAGACGCCCACGATCGTGAACGGTGTTCCGTTGACGAGCAGCGTCTGGCCCACGACCGGCGCTGCGGCGAGGTGCGTTTTCCAGTAATCGAAGTTGAGCACGGCGACCGGATTGGCGTTCTCGGCGGTCTCGTCGCTCGCAACGAAGAGCCGGCCCACCGCCGGCTGTACGCCCAGCATATCGAAATAATTTGCGCTCACCATCTCCGCCGGCGCCGGTTCGGAGCGGTTGTTCCAGGTGAGCCCCACGTCCGACTGCGCTTCGGCGATTAACCCGCTCAGGACTGTATTTTGATCGCGCAGGTCCTTGTACATGGAATAGGAAAACTCATGTATATGGCCGGGAGAGCTTCCGCCTTCGGAGTGGCGGTGACCGTCCGTGGCGCCTGCGAAGCTGAACACCACGAGTTGATGGGGATCGTGCACCGGCAATGCCCGGAGCAGCGCCTGGTCGAGAAGGTTGAACACGCTGGTGTTCGCGCCGATGGCCAGCGCCAGCGTGATGACCGCAACCAGCGTAAAGCCGGGATTGCGCCACAAGCCGCGCAGCCCGTAGCGCAAGTCGCGGAGCAGATCGTCGAACCATGCAATGCGGTCTTTCATGTAAAAGCGCTCCTGCGCCGCGGGCACACTGCCGAACTCGCTTCGTGCCCTGCGATAAGCCTCGCCCTCACCCACGCCCTCGCCCTTCAGCTCATCTTCTTCGAGCGCGAGATGCGCCTTGATCTCTTCGGCGAAATCCTCTCCGCTGCGTTTGTGCCTTAACATTTCCATTCCTCCTCGCATCGCCGGCTCTTGTCCCATGGCTCGCTTTGCGGCCCGCCGCGCGCGTCTATTCGGCGCGCAGTGCGTCGACCGGGTTGACTTTAGCGGCACGGCGCGCGGGGAGATAGCTGGCCACGAGCGCGGCCGCGCCCAGCACGATGGAAACGCCGGCCAGCGTGGGAAGATCCCAAGCGCGCACCCCAAAGAGGAGCCCGCGCATCAGTCTGCCTGCCGCCAACGCGCCCCCGCATCCGATCACGATTCGCGCCAGCGCCAGCATCGCCGCTTCGCCAAGCACCATTCGCTGGACCGAAGCTCGTTGCGCGCCGAGAGCCATGCGCACGCCGATCTCCCGCGTTCGCCGGCTCACCGAATAGGCGATCACTCCGTAGAGCCCTACGATCCCGAGAAGCAGCGCCATGGCCGCAAATCTTCCCACCAGCCACGCGGCAAAGCGATGCAGCATCGCCGCCTGCGTGCCGCCGATCTTCGCGTCCAGGGTGGTTTCGTCGGCGACGCCGAGGTTGGGATCGATCTGGCGGACAGTGCTCACCAGCACCGGCAAAAGAGTCGCTGCATCCTGCGAAGTGCGCACTGCCAAGGTGAAGAAGTTCTGCCGCGCCTGGTCGATGGGGAAGTACTCGGCCGGCGATACGGCGGCGTCGAGCGGGCCTTCGCGGACATCGTCCACGACACCGACAATCTCCCACACCGTCGCGACTCCGCCCTCGTCGTCGGCGATCTTCTGGCCGATCGGGTCCTGGCCCGGGAAGGTTCTGCGTGCCAGCGCCTCATTGATGACGGCAACGCCCGGCCGGGAGGCATCGTCGTCCTCGGTGAAAAAGCGTCCGCGAACGAGACTTGCGCCCAGCGCGTGCAGATAATCCGGGCTCACATGGCGTTCGTCTACTTCGTTGCGCTCGCCGCTCGCCGGCCTGCCTACGATCGTGATCCCGTCGGTGCTGCAGTCGCACTGCGCGGGAAGCAGGCTGGTGAGGCCCGCCGATTGCACGCCTGGCAGGCTCGAGACGCGGCGCGCAATCTCGTGATAGAGGCCGGTGGTCTGGTCGGCGCTCTGGTAAATGTTGCCCGGAGCCATGATCTGAATGGTCGCGACGTGGCTGGGTTCGAATCCCAGCGATACGTGCAGCAAACGATAGAAACTTTGCCCCAGCAATCCCGCCGCGACCAGCAGCATTACCGCGAGCGCCAGTTCCACGACGACCATGTTCGCGCCCAGCCTGCGCCACAAGCGGCCCGCGGACCCTCGATCGCCATCGGACAAGCCCTCCCGCACCGAGTTCGACAACAGGCGCAGCGCAGGAATTGCGGCAAACATGAGCGCGGCGACGAGCGCGATCCCGGCGGCAAAAAGGCCAGTGTGCGCATTGAGTCTCACGCTCTCGAGAAACGGCATGTTATTCGCCATATCCTTGGGAACCATGGGACCCAGGAGCTTCATCGTGACGGAGGCAACCATTGCGCCCGCGATGCTGCCGCCCAGGGCAACCAGAAGGCCCTCGGTGATGAATTGGCGCAACAGCCGTCCTCGCGTGGCGCCCAGCGCACCGCGAACGGCGATCTCACGCCGGCGGCTCTCGGAGCGCACCAGCACCAGGCTGACGACATTGACGCACGCAATCAAGAGCAGCAGCACGGCGCCGCCCAGCAGGGTGAGGAGGATGGGCCGCACCTCGCCCACAATGAGCTCGGACAATGGAACCACGCTGCCGTTCAGCTCGCGGCCGGTGATGCCATATTCCCGCTGCAGCAGCTTTGCGATGCCCGAGATTTCCGTCCGCGCCGTCTCGATGCTGACGCCGTCGCGCAGCCTTCCGATTCCAAAGAAGTTATAGAAGTTCCGCGAGTACTCGTGGTGAGACAAAGCGTTGATGGGAACCCAGAATTCCGCATTGCCCGCCGGCGCAAAATTGAACGTGCGCGGCAGGACGCCGATGACGGTGTACGCATTGTTATCCAGGTCCACCGTCCGGCCGACCACATCCTCTCGTCCGCCGAAGCGATGCAGCCACGCTCCGTAACTTAGAAGAGTCACGTTCGGGCCGCCGAGCCGGTCCTCGCCTCGGTAGAAATCGCGGCCCAGCATGGGATGCATGCCCAGCGTCCGGAAGAACCCTCCGCTCACGCGCAGAGCCTGCACCTGCTCCGCGCCCGAGCCGGTTCGCAACAGAAAGCCGTCGAAGGAATAAACGTCCAGCGAGCTGAACGACTTGTTCATCCGCTGCCAGTCGAGATAGTCCGGATAAGACAGCGGCCAGCGGGACGACGCAGCGCCGTTTTCATTCACCGACATCAGCCGGCTGGGGTTGGCATAGGGCAGCGGCTCCAGCAGGGCGGCGTCGACAAATCCAAAGATGGCTACGCTCGCGCCCATCCCCAGCGCGAGCACAACGATCGCAGCGGCGGCAAACCCTGGATACTTGATGAGCTGACGGATTGCGAACCTCGCATCTCGCCCCAGGCTGTCGAGCCACGCGATCCGGTCCTTCAGATAAAACCGCTCCCGCGCCGCGTCTACGCTGCCGAACTCGCCCCGGGCCCTGCGATGCGCCTCATCTTCACTCACGCCCTCGCTCTTCAACTCGTCTTCTTCGAGGGCGAGATGCGCCTTGATCTCCTCGGCAAAATCCCGTTCGCTCCGCTTGCGCCCAAACATGTCTCAAGCCTCCTCGCCGCCCGATTTCGCGCCGCCCAGAATCAGGCCCATCGCTCGCGACAGCCGCTCCCACTCGCCGGTCTTTTCCACGAGCTGTTCGCGCCCTTTGGCGGTGAGCGAATAGAACCGCGCCTTGCGATTGTTCTCGCTCACGCCCCACCTGGCGCCGATCCACTTCCTGTCTTCCAGCCGCTGCAATGCCAGGTAGAGCGAGCCATGGTCGACAAAGAAAACCTCTTCCGACTGGCGTTGAATTGACCGCGCAATGCCCTGGCCGTGGCGCGGCCCCAGCAAAAGCGTCTTCAGGATCAGCAGGTCGAGCGTGCCCTGCAGGAGGGCGATGCGGTCGTCGGCATTCTTTTGGGTAGTCATCCGACCCAAATCTCGCATATCTTGGGTCGGATGTCAACCTGAGCCGGCTGAACCCCACGGCTTCCGGTTGAAATACTTCTGTAGAATCGCGGTATGAACTCGAAAGCTTTCGTTCTGCTGCTGGCTTTTGGCGCATTGGCGCCAGGGCTTTCCGCACACGCGCAGCAACCCGCAGCAGCGGCGCAGGCGCCGGCGTGTCAGCCGACGGGGACGCTCGACCAGTTGATCAAGGCGATCGACGCCGCCGTCAGCGGGCCGGCAGACAAGGACCGCGCCTGCTTCCGCGACGTGATGCTGCCCGACGCGCGCCTGATGCCGATCGTAAAAAGCGCGGACGGAAGTTTCGCGCCGCGCATCCTCACCGTGGACGGCTGGATCGACGCGGTGCGCAAGCGCGGCAGCCAGGTCTTCTACGAGCGCCAGGTGAAGGTGAGCACCGAAACCTGGGGCCACATGGCGCACCTGTGGAGCACTTACGAAACCCGCGCCACGCCCGATGGCAAGCCCGAAGTGCGGGGCATCAACAGCATTCAGGCGGTCTTCGACGGGCAGCGGTGGAAGGTGATTTCGATCCTGTGGCAAGCCGAAACGCCCGCCGAACCGGTGCCGGAGAAGTATCTGCCATGAGAGCAACAGAATGGCCGCGCAGAGAACCGCCGACAACCTGAGCGAAAGGACTTACGCATTCAACGATATTGGGCAGATAATAGAGGAAGAAGGAAAGTCACATGACAATCCAGGTCGAAGTCAGCCCCGAAGTTGAGGCCCGCTTGTCGGCCGAGGCGCAGGCGCGCGGCATGGCATTGGAAGCGTACGCCGGAAAAATCCTGCAGGACAATCTCCCTACCTATGCCATCGGGAAAGGCGTGCTGACCCCCGAGGATGTCGAAGAGCTTTCGAGGAGGCTCTCTGAAGGTTCGGAGAATCTGCCCATCCTTCCACCGGAAGTCAACGATCGAGCCAGCTATTACGGGGATCGCGGATAAATGCCCGCGGATCGTTACCTCGTTGACACCAATGTTTTGATTCGGTGGGTTCGCCGAGAAGCTCGTGAATACCGGATTGTGAACGAGTCGATTCAGCAGTTGGCTCGGTCAGGCGTGGTGCCTTGCTGCACATCGCAAAACCTCGGTGAGTTCTGGAATGTCCTGGCACGGCCCGCCAATCGCAATAGATACGGCCTGTCGCCCGTAGAAGCAAACCGCCGAGCCATTGACGTTGAGACCAGCCTTCAACTGCTTCCAGACAGCCTCGCCGTTCACCTGATGTGGCGTGAGCTCCTCGTTGAACATGCCATCTCTGGCGTCCAAGTGCACGACGCAAGGCTTGTTGCGTCAATGCTCGTTCACGGCGTTCATCGCATTCTCACGTTCAATGCCGGGGACTTCACACGTTTCTCCAGGATTGAAGCGGTTCACCCGCTTCAGCTTGCTGGCGGATAATCGATGCATGGCTGACCAACTTATTTCCATCGTCGATATTCGCGCAGCCGCCGAGCGCATCGCCGGAATTGTCGTGGAAACGCCGCTGGTGCGTGCGCCGTTTCCCGGTGTGGCCGGCCGCGGAACCGGAAGAGAGATCTGGCTCAAAGCGGAAAGCCTGCAGCCCATCGGCGCCTTCAAGATCCGCGGCGCGGCCAACAAGATTCTTGAGCTTACGCCGGACGAGATCGCGCGCGGGGTGATTACCTATTCGAGCGGCAACCATGCGCAGGGCGTGGCGTATGCGGCGCGCGAGGTCGGCGCCAAGGCCGTCATCGTCATGCCGTCGAATGCGCCGGCCGTCAAGCGGGCGGCCACGCTGGCGCTGGGCGCCGAGGTGGTCGATGTTGGTCCGGCTTCGAGCGAGCGGCTGGCGGTTGCCGAGCAACTGATGCGCGAGCACGGCTACGTTGTGATTCCTCCGTATGACGACGAGCAGATCATCGCCGGGCAGGGTACGTGCGGTCTCGAGATTGTCGAGGAGTTGCCGGACGTGGACCTGGTGTTGGCGCCGGTGAGCGGCGGAGGTCTGCTGAGCGGAGTGGCTGCGGCGGTAAAGCGGTTGCAGCCCCAGGCGCGCGTCTTCGGCGTGGAGCCGGAGCTTGCCGGCGATACCGCCGAGAGCTTTCGCAAGGGATCGATTGTCTCCTGGCCCGCCGAGCTCACCAGCCGGACCATTGCCGACGGACTGCGCACGCAGAGCGTGGGCGAGCGGAACTTTGCGCACATTCGCGCGTTTGTCGACGGCATTATCACCGTTACTGAAGCGGAGATTCGCGCGGCGATGCGGGCCATCATGGCAACGGCACGCCTGGTTCCCGAGCCCAGCGGAGCTGTTTCTACCGCTGCGCTGCTCTTTCACGCGTCGGAATTGCCCACATACCGCAAGGCCGTGGCCGTGGTCAGCGGCGGCAACGCCTCGCCCGAGCTGCTGGCCGAGGTGCTTACGGAACGCACGGCGTGACGTCGTTTGGAATATGATTTGTCCCGTGATGATTGTCCGAATCGCCAGGCCGCGAAGCGAAAAACTGAGTTGGGCGTTGAAGCTCGCCCTCGGCTTTTGCTTGGCCGGCGCCGCGCTGCCATTGTCCGCCCAGCAAAAGCAGGTCAAGCCGATGGCTGGGCCGCGCGCCACGCCTCTGCGCGTGACCTGGCTCTACATTTCGCCTGACACCGGCGCGCAAAAAGTAGATCGTGTGCAGATTGGCCGCGAGATGGTAATCGCCGAGAAGAGCGGCCCATGGCTTCGCGTCTACGCCAACACCGATGTCCAGGAGATTCAGGACCAGCGCGACGCGCCGATCTACGGCAACGACACGCCGCCGCCCATCTCCGGCTGGATGGAGGCCAGGGGCGTGGTAGCCGAAACCACGCCCAACGGCGACCAGGTGCTGATGGGAGCAGGGGCCAACGAGGAGGCGCTGGCCGAAGATCCCAAGGGGCCGGTCAATGCCGCGCAGAGCGCGAGATTTCTTTATCGCAGGCTGGTCGAGATGTTCCCCAATTCGCCGCTCGCGCCCGAAGCAGCCTGGCGCGGGGCCGACATTCTGTGGCAGTTGCAAAAGGCCGACGCCGCCACGCGCCCCTCGGCAAAAGAGCGTGACCCCTACATGCGCGACCAGATGGACGAAACCGAGATGAAGCGGATCATCAAGTACTATCCGCATACGCACCAGGCGGATTTCGCGGCCTATGCGCTGATTGACAACAAACTTTGCGGCGACTGGCAGGGCCAGGAGAAGTGTCCCGAAAAGGAATCGGAGTATTACGAGAAGTTCGCCGATGAGCACCCCGACGGCCCGCGCACCGCGGAAGCGCTCTACCAGGCCGTTTACCGGCTGGCGGTGCTGCACGATATGTATGCCGCCGACGGCGGCGACAAGAAAGCCGACGACGCCAAAAACCACGCCCACGCGCTGGCCGCGAAGCTGAAGGACCACTTCGCCGATTCGAACTATTGCTGGCGGGCGCAGGCGCTGGTGTACAAATTGGATGAAGGCACCCCTGTCTATGGCATCGACCTGCAGTGAGGCGCTCCCGCGCTTTCTGCCGCGAACGCCCGCGCAAACAACCTGTGCACCGGAGGCTTCTTGAACGTTTACCTGATGTCGGTTCTGCTGGGAATTGTCGAAGGCCTGACTGAATTTCTTCCCGTCAGTTCGACGGCGCACTTGCGCATTGCCGAAGCGCTGATGAAGATCCCGTTGGATGACGCGTACTGGAAGATGTACACCATCGTCATCCAGCTGGGCGCCATTATTGCGCTCATTCTCCTCTTCACCGGCCGCATCGTCGGCTTCATCAAGACTTTTCCGAAGGGCGAGTCGGGAGACCGCAACTGGCTCACGCATCCCATCTCGCTCACGTTCATCGCCTTCGCGGTTACGTCGGGCCCGTCGCTGCTGCTGCAAAAGTGGAGCGACAAGCACCTGGGCAGCATCGCGGCCATCGCCTGGGCGCTGCTGATCGGCGGCATTGTGATGTGGATCATCGATGTGCGCAGCGATCGTTACGAGCCCATCACCAACCACGTCGAGGAGATCGGCCTGGGACAGGCCATCTGGATCGGCATCTGCCAGACGTTTTCGGCCGTGTTTCCTGGAACCTCGCGCTCCATGTCGACAATTGCCGGGGGCCAGCTTGCGGGGCTCTCCCGGCCGGCGGCACTGGAGTTCAGCTTCCTGCTTTCAATTCCTACGATGGTTGCCGCTACCGGCTGGTCTTTTGTAAAAGATGTCTATCTTCACAAGGCAGCCGGGCCGGGTCTCACGCCAGGCGCAGCTCCGGTGAGCAATGTGGTGATGAATTCCGAGCGCTGGATCGTGCTGCTCATCGGCCTCGTCGTCTCATTCATCGTGGCCCTCGGCGTAGTCGAGTGGTTCCTGATGTGGGTTCGCCGTCACGGCTTCGCCATCTTTGCGATTTGGCGGATCCTGATCGGCGGCGCGCTGCTCATCTGGGGCGCGCGCCTCATGGCAAACTGATCGGCGTAGACTGCAACAAACGCTACTTAGTCTGAACCTGATCCCTCCTCCCTGCTGTTGGACAACCAGATTCCCCCCGACCCGTTTCGGCCGGAACGCGCCTCTCCAGCCCCGATAATAAAGACTGCTCTGGGATTCTCCGCCCTCCCCAGGCGCTTGCCCGTTTTCGTGTCCGGGCGGCCTGGAGCCGGAGCGCCCGCCATGAAGCCCATTGTCCTTTCGCCAACGCGAAGCCGCCCCCTGAACCTCTTTCTGGGCGTGGTGCTTCTGCTCGTCTCCATGCTCCTGTTCCTAGCACTGGCTACTTATCATCCGTCGGATCCTTCCATGAACACCGCCACCGCACCGGCCGCGCAGCACGCAGCCCGCAACTGGATCGGCCTCTTCGGCGCATGGCTCAGCGACCTGCTTCTGCAAACCATCGGAATCACAGCCTTTTTGCTGCCCGCCTGGCTGGGCGCGCTAGGCTGGGGATGGATGCGCTCGCAGCCCGGCGGCTCAGTCTGGCTGCGCTGGGTGGGCACGCTGCTGGCGATCACCTTTGTGCCCACGGTCTTCGCGCTGCTGCCATGGCACTGGCGCTGGCTCCATGTGTTGCCGGTCGAGGGCGTCGTGGGCCTGCTCCTGGCCGGAATGCTGGTCGGCTACATGAACATCCAGGGCGCGTGGCTGGTGGCCGGAGTGTTCTCATTGGCCGGCTTGTACTTCTCCTCCGCCGTGAGCCTGTGGGCGATCAAGGAGGGGGTGGTCGACCGCTGGATTCATTTCCAGGCGCTGCGCGACCGCTGGCGCAACTGGCGCATCGAGCGCGCCGCGGCCAGGGCCGACCTGGATTTTGCCAGCGCGCCGCTTGCGGGGAATGACGGGGACTCGGAGGTTGAGGAATTCTCCGAGCCGCGGCTGAGTCTCTGGGCCCGCCTGTTCCGTCGCGGTCAAATCGAATCGGTTCCCGAGCCGGACCCCATCGACGAGATTCCCGCGTTCCAGCGCGCCGCCACACAGCCCAAAGAGGAGGCAATCCCGATTACGCCTCCGGCGCGTCGAATCGTCGCGCAAAGCATCGCCGAAGAAGCAGCGCCTGCCCCAGCCCCGCCTGGACTCGCCGCGGCAGGCGCGCAACCCATACGCAATGCGGCCATGGAAGCGCGGTTGGAAGCGGCGCGCGCTGCGGAGCTCCGGATCGCCGAGGTCCGGCCTGCCGAGGCCCGGCCCGTCGAATTGCGACTTCCCGAACCTCGTCCTTCGAGCGTTCCAGCGACGGCCCTTCGACCGGAACCGGCCCCTGCCGTGCATCACCCGGCCGGCCAGATCGCCATTCACGACCGCGCCGATGCCGCGGTGCGCACCGCGACCGTCGCGCCCAAATCCGTCAGCGGGTTCAAGCTGCCGCCCAGCACCCTGCTCAACCCCGGCGAAGGTCCGCAGGCAGTGCGCGAAGACGCTCTGCGCGAAGAGGCCAAAGTGCTGGTCGAAAAATGCGGCGAGTTCGACGTGCGCGGCCAGGTGGTGCAGATCAATCCCGGACCCATGGTTACGACCTATGAGTTCAAGCCCGAAGCGGGCGTGAAATACAGCCGCGTCACGGGCCTGGCCGACGACCTGTGCCTGGCCATGCGCGCCGAAAGCATCCTCATCGAGCGCATGGCCGGCAAGAGCACCGTCGGCATCCAGGTCCCGAACCACGAGCGCGAAGTCATTCACCTGCGCGACGTGCTCGAGTCCGAAACTTTCGCCAAGGCCAAGTCGCGGCTCACGCTGGCCATGGGCAAGGACATCAACGGCCGCATCGTCACCGCCGACCTGGCGTCAATGCCCCACGTCCTCATCGCCGGCTCAACCGGCTCGGGCAAATCGGTGGCCATCAACGCCATGATCATGAGCCTGCTCTTTCGCACCACGCCGTCGCAGGTCCGGCTCATCCTGGTCGATCCCAAGCGCGTCGAACTCGGCATGTACGAGGGCGTTCCGCATCTCTTCACGCCCATCATCACCGAGCCCAAGCTGGCGGCCAACGCGCTGCGCAACGCGGTGCGCGAAATGGAGCGCCGCCTCAAGCTGCTGGCCAGCCGCAGCGTGCGCAATATCGACCAGTACAACAAGCTGTTCGATGGAACCATGGCCTCGCTCTTCGACAACGCCGAAGACGAACAGCCGCTGCCCTGCATCGTCATCATCATCGACGAGCTGGCCGACCTGATGATGCTCGACCGCGCCAACGTCGAGGAATCGATCACCCGCCTGGCGCAGATGGCGCGCGCCGTCGGCATCCATCTCATCCTGGCCACGCAGCGGCCCAGCGTGGACGTGATCACCGGCCTCATCAAAGCGAACGTACCCACGCGCATCAGCTTCCGTCTCGCCACCAAGGTCGATTCGAGAACCATCCTCGACACCAACGGCGCTGAAGCTCTTCTGGGCCGCGGCGACATGCTCTTTCTGCCGCCCGGGACCAGCCGCCTGATGCGCCTGCACGCGCCTTATGTGAGCGAAAAGGAGACCGCGGCAGTTGTCGACTTCTGGAAGTCGCAGGGCGAAGCCGAGTATGTCGAAGGCTTCCTCGAATCGCCCAGGGAAGAGCGCGTGGCGATGGAAGGCGCGAACGACAACCCCGACGAGAACGACCCCATGTTCGACGACGCGGTGCGCCTGGTCTTCGAATTTGGCAAAGCCTCCACGTCGTTGCTGCAGCGCCGCCTGCGCATCGGCTACGGCCGCGCCGCGCATCTCATCGACCTGATGGAGCGCGACGGCCTCGTAGGTCCCGCCGACGGCTCTCGCCCCCGCGAGCTGCTCAAAGCCCCCGGCTGGCTGCACGAAGTGGCCATGAGCAATGAGATGGATTGAGCGACCTACGGCTCGAACAATCGCTCAAGCTCGCGTCGGCCATGTACGACTCGGAGAATCGACACCTCGTAGCCTTCAATGCAATAGACGATAATGTGGCCCTTGACGGCGAAGCTCCGCAGCCCCTCTGCCAGATCATGATCGCGTGCCCGTCCCATGTATGGGAACCTGGCAAGATAAAGGAATCGATCAGTGATGCTATCCACTAGCCGATTGGCAACCTCCATGCTTCCGCTTTCCTTGGCGGCGTAAAGCTAGATATCGTCCAGGTCGGCTTCGGCTTGGGGCGATACTCGGTGAGCCATCAGTCTGCGTGAGCTAACTCGGCAATCAGACGGGCTCGGCCTCGCGCCCTGACTTCGGCGGAAAGTTCCCGCATGGCTTCCTCGGTGATCACCCGTCCTTCGCCGCCGGAAAGAGCAGCGCGGGCGGCGTCGATAGAGGCCAGAAACTCTGCGCGCCGGCGCTCGCGTTCCTCCCATAATGCGAGGGCTTCCATTACCGCATCTTCTTCGCTGCGCAGGCGGCCCTCCGCTACTGCACGGCGGGCAAAGGCCTTCTGGTCCGGCGTCAGCTTCGCTTCCATCGTTTCCGCTCCCGCTCTCAGGGTACGCCGATAATCAATGGAAAGCCATCGTTCACCATCACCGCTCTTGCAGCTTCGTACCAGCTTGTCGATCGCGCCATCGAACGCGTCATGCTTGATGCGCGTCTATCACCAGAGGAGTAGCAAAACGCAGAGGAGTGGCAAACGATGAAGGTGCCGGTTGCTCTCTTGCTTGGCTGCATTCCGCTGGCGGCGCAGAACCCGTTCCCGCCCCCTCCCACGGCATTGCCGAGCCAGCCATTCTTCATCAAGCACACATGGATCATCGGCGGCCACGGCAACTGGGACTACCTGACCATGGACCCCGTTGCGAACCGGCTCTACATCGCCCACGGACCCGAGGTGCAGGTGGTCGATGTGGAGACAGGCAACCTCGCCGGCACGGTGAAAGGCCTGCAAGAAGCGCATTCGATCGCCCTCGACGACACCGGCGAGTTCGGCTACGTAAGCGACGGCCCGGCCGACGAGGTGAAGGTCTTCGACCGCCGGTCATTTGAGGTGGTCGCCAACATTCCCACCGGACCCTCGCCGCGCGCGATCACGCTGGACACGGGAAACAACCTCCTGATCGCAGTTTGCTCGGGGCCGAATCCGAGTGAGCAGGAGCAGGTCCCCCAACGGCGGGCCGGCCGGCCCCAAGCGCGGCCAGCTCCGCAAAACGCAGCCGCGCGAGAACGAACGAAGTCGATCCTCTCCGTAATCGACACGCAAACCCGCGAAGAACTGGCCCAGATCCTGGTTGCCGGGCGGTTCAGCTTTGCCCAGGGCGATGAAAAAGGCAAGGTGTACATCGCCGTGCAGGACCGCGACGAAATTGCCCGGCTCGATCTCGATGCGCTGGGCGCGCAACTGCGCCGCTCATCGGCCGTGGGGGCTGCGGGCGAAGCCGCTCCGGTCGCGGGCGCCGTCAAGTACATCAGCCAGCCGCAACATCTCGACTGGAGCGACAGCGCCCATCCGCCGGCAGGTGGAACCCACCTGGGCTATTACCGCCTCGGATCGGACTGCCGCGAGCCCAGCGCGCTGGCCGTAGATGGAAAAGATCTTCGCGTCTTCGCCGCGTGCGGCAACCAGAAGCTTGTGGTGCTCAACTCGATCAGCGGAGCGACGGTGACCACGCTGCCCATTGGCCCCGGACCCGAGGCCGTAGGCTACGACCCCGACCGCGGCCTCATCTACAGCGCCAACGGCGGCGGCGACGGCAGCCTGACCATCATTCGCCAGGATGTGACGGACAGCTATGCGGTGATCCAGACGCTGCCCACTCGACAGCAGGCCAGAACGCTGGCGGTCAATCCCTCCACCGGCCAGGTCTATCTGGTGACGGTGATCCAGGTTGCCAAGCTCGGACCGCCTCCAGTCAACGGCATTGGCACCCTCGAGGTGACGCCCGAGGACAGCAGCTTTCAGGTGCTGGTGGTGGGGAACTGACCGAATAGGAACCTGCAATGGTTCCCGCAGGCCAATTCCCGCTGAATTCCAGTCGCGAAGTGGCACACTAGAGGACATGCGGGACTTCCATGCGCACCTCCTGCTGCCCAGGCTGCTGCTGATCGACGACGACATGGTCAGCCGAGAGGTGCTGGCAACGGTGCTGACGATGAGTGGGTACACCGTGCACGCCGCCGCGGACGGAGCCAGTGCGCTGGCATTGCTCGACGCCCATGAATCCGATCCCGAAGTCATCCTGATGGACACCAGGATGCCGGGGTTGAGCGGCGTCCGGCTCGTGGAGGAGTTGCGCGCGCGTAGCCGGGCAAAGGTCTTCGCCATCAGCGGCAGCCCCGCCCCGGACGAGGTAACCAAAGCCGCCGACGGATTCCTGCTGAAGCCGTTTGGTTCCGATGGGCTGCGCGAAGCGCTTGAAGAAAAGGGCCCGTCGGTGCGGCTCTCCACCACCCCGGAGGGCGAGACCGAGGCGCCGGTGTTGAATCCGCGGATCCTCGCGCAGTTCCGCGAAAGCATGAGCGAAGAGAAGGTGCGGGAGATTTACACTGCTGTAATGACCGACCTGACGCAGCGCATCGAGGCGCTGGACGCGGCCTTCACGAAGCAGGATGAAGCAACCGTCCGGCGCATCGGCCACTCCATCAAAGGAGGGTGCGCCATGGCCGGCGCCGCGCAGGTGGCACGGCTGGGAGCTATGCTGGAGTCAGTCACCTTCGAGCCCGGGAGTGACCAGTTGGATAACAGAGCCAGGCTGCTGCGCGATTTGCGCGCCGCCGCCTCAAATCTGGAGCGTATCCTGAAGGTTGAGTTTCCGGCATAATTGACAGGGGGTCCAACAGGTTGGCCGCTCCAGTGGAACGAACCATACGAATTGTCCTGGCGGACGACCATCCGGTTGTCCGCATTGGTGTGCGCAACATGCTCACCGCCGAAGACGGCTTCGACGTAATCGGCGAGGCCGCGGACGGCGACGAAGCCATCACCGCGACGCTGGAGCTGGCGCCCGATATCCTGCTGCTCGACGTGCAGATGCCGCGCCTGCCTGGACTCGAGGCCATGCGCGCCATCATGAACGGCCAGCCCACGGTCAAGATCCTGCTGCTCACGTCGACCATCACGCCGCAGCAGATCATCGAGGCGCTGCACATCGGCGCGCGCGGCATCGTCCTCAAAGACGCGCTCGCCGGCCACCTGCAAACCGCCATCCGCACCGTCTACGCCGGCGATTACTGGATCGGCGGCAAGCGCGTGGTCAATCTCGTCAGCGCCCTGCACGACCTGATGCAGCAGGCCCAGGTGCCCCAGCGCAAGACCTACGGTCTCACGCCGCGCGAGCTCGAAGTGGTGGGATGCATCGTCGAAGGCTGCAGCAACCGCGACATCGCCAAGCAATTCACGCTGAGCGAAGAGACCGTAAAGCGCCACCTGTCGAACATCTTCGACAAGACCGGCGTCTCCACGCGGCTCGAACTGGCGCTGTTTGCGATTGCGCACCAGTTGGTCGCGCCGTCATAGCTCGTGGTGGCGCCGTCATAGTTCTGCGGGTCTCGGGAAGGGTGCGGGCTTCAGCCCGTACATTGAGGCAGATCTAAATCAACGGGGCTTTATTGATTGCTGCAAGACAAATGTCGGACTTGGAGCATTCGGCGGATCGAAGGTTTTGAAAGGGCACGGCTTCAGCCGTGCCGCAAGAAGTCCAATAAAATCCGTGGGCTTTAGCCCCTGAGGTTTGGCCTTCGTCAATTCTCAATACGTTAGCTTTTTCCGCCGTTACTTATCCTCCTGCCAATCCGGATCGAGCAGTCTAGGCCCCGGCCCCAGCTCACCGAGCTTGTCCCAGGGATTGCGCAGCGGGCATACGCCCAACGATAAGCATCCGCAGCCGATGCAGCCGTCGAGCTGGTCGCGCAGGCGCATCAACCTGTCGATGCGGTCGTTCAACTCGGCTCGCCACCGCGCCGAGAGCTTGCTCCAGTCTTCGGCGGTAGGCGTGCGGCCGTTGGGCAATGCCTTTAGCGCATCCCGAATCGAGGCCAGCGAGATTCCCGTGCGTTGCGCCACGCGGATCACCGCAATGCGGCGCAGCACCTCGCGCGGATAGCGGCGCTGGTTGCCCGCGTTACGCCGGCTGCGGATCAATCCAGCCGATTCATAAAAGTGCAGCGTAGAGACAGCCACGCCGCTGCGCGCGGCGACCTCTCCCACTGTGAGCTCTGCGGCCATCCCGCCGATTTCGGGCTTGTTCATCACTTCCCTCTTGACCTCAAGCTAACTTGAGGTTGTATTTTGATTGTAGCGGAATTTCATTTTCAAAGGAGACAAGTTTGCATGAACGACAAAATCAGGGTTGCACTCATCTACGGCAGCGCGCGCAAGGGCCGCTTCTGCGACAAGGTGGCGACATGGGCCGCCGAACAGATCGCGAGTCATGGCGGATTTTCATTGGACGTGATTGATCCCGCGATCGAATCTCTCCAAGCCCGGCCCGATGAAGAGAGCGCGCCCGCCACGCCCACGCTGTGGCAGCGCGTCGCCGAGGCCGATGCGTTCGTGGTGATCACGCCCGAGTACAACCATGGCTATCCGGCGCCGCTCAAGTCGCTCATCGATTCGGTCGGCGCCGAATGGCATGCCAAGCCCGTTGCCTTCGTATCCTATGGCGGAGTCTCCGGCGGCTTGCGCGCGGTGGAGCAATTGCGTCTCGTATTCGCCGAACTGCACACCGTGACCATTCGCGACGCGGTCAGCTTTGCCGGCGCATGGGAGCAGTTCGACGATGCGGGAAAGCTTCTGCATCCTGAGCGGCACCGGCGTTCCAGCGAGGCTCTGCTTGCCCGCCTGCATTGGTGGGCGGTTGCCTTGCGCACCGCGCGAAGAGCGGCGCCATACGCGCGAGCCGCGTGATCCGTGCCGTAGTACTCATGCGCTCTTTATCTGCTTGCGTCCGGCGTCCATTCCGCTCTCAAGGAACTGCTTCGCCAGCCGATCGAGCAGGCCATCGGTCGTATCGCAAAGTCCCGAATGCACTGGCGACGGCTGAATCATCGTGCTGCGCGCGGAGATGAGCCAATGAAACCGCTCGCGCTGCGAAAGCTTTGCGATGGGGCCGGCCGTGGGGTCGCCCGCGCAGACGCGCTCGATGGCGTTGAGATGTTCGCCGATGAGAGCGGCATCGGCATCGGGCCAAAGCGCCTTCAGCCGCTCCGCATCGAGATGCACGCGCGCGGCCAGATACCGCTTCTCCAGGCAAAAGACAATTACGCCGGCATTGATGAACTCTTCGCGCTCCACGCGCGGCACAATGCGAATTACAGCGTAGTCAAACGAGGCGGGCATGAGCTTTCATCGCCTCCTGTTCGAAGATATGCGAGACCGCCAGGCGCCTGACGAGAAACTCGGCGTAAGCCGCACGTTTTTCATCCGCACTTTGTTTGCCGGGAACAGCTTCGAGCCACTCATCCGGAATCTGGCCGATAATCCCGGCCAGATTCTGCTCATTCAGCCTTTCATGCGCCAGCGCAGCCGCCTGTTCAATCTCCGCCGCCCACTGCAGAAGCACATGCTGCGCGATTTGAGTGAAGGGCGATTCGATCTTCTCGTTCATTGTCGCCCAGTTGTGCTGAAAATAAAGCGCCGCGCCTTGGTCGATGAGATACAGCTTGCGATGCCAGATGAGCAAATTGGCGTTGCGTGGGGTGCGGTCCACGTTTTGGGTGTAGGCGTCGAGCCATACGGTCATCGAGGCCTCGCCCGGCGAAACAGCATCGTGCGCAGCCGGGTCGAACATGGTAGAGCCGGGAAGATAGTCGAGCGCGATGTTCAGGCCCACGCTCGATTTGAGCAGTTGGCGAATCTCCGCATCGGGCTCGTTGCGCCCCAGCGCGGCATCGAGTTGAACAAACACAATCTCAGGCACGTTGAGCGAAAGCGCGCGGCCGATCTCGCCCGCCACCAGTTCCGCGACCAGCGCCAATGGCCCCTGGCCCGCGCCGCGAAACTTCACCACGTAGAGCCCCAGGTCGTCTGCCTCCACAATGGCCGGCAGCGATCCGCCTTCGCGCAGCGGAAGCACATAGCGAGTTGCGTTCACGGTCCTCAGCATCGAAATTCAGTTTAGCGGTTCACCGGAACCCGCACGCCACTTCGCTCGCCTAACATTGTCTATTGGAGAATAACGGAATGAGGATCGGCTTTCTGGGCTTGGGAAAGATGGGAACACCCATGGCCTTGCGCCTGCTCGCGGCCGGCCACGAATTGTCGGTGTGGAATCGCACCGAGGGCCGTACCGAGCCGCTGCTCCGCGAGGGCGCCATCGCCGCAGCCACGCCCGCGGAGGCTGAACTGGGCGCCGACGCCGTGATCACCATGCTCTTCGACGATGCCGCCCATGAGGAGGTGCTCTTTGGCGCCAACGGATTGGTGGAGGCGCTTGAACCGGGCGCGCTTCACATCTCCTGCAGCACCATCAGCGTCGCGCTCAGCGAGCGGCTCGCAAAAGAGCACGCGCGCCGCGGCATCGAATTTGTCGCCGCTCCGGTCTTCGGCCGGCCCAATGTTGCTGAAGAAGGCCGCCTTTGGATCGTCGTTGCAGGCGCGGATGATGCGGTGGCAAGGGCGCGGCCGCTGCTCGAACAACTTGCACGCGGAATTTCAATCGTGGGCAATGAGCCGCGCCAGGCGCACGCAGTCAAACTCGGCGGCAACTTCCTCATCGGCGCCATGATTCAGTCGCTGAGCGAATCGTTTGTCTACGCATCGGCGCAAGGCATCGATCCCGAGATTTTTCTCGAAACCGTAAACAGCGCGCTTTTTCAGTCCCCGTTCTACGCAGCTTACGGAAACGTAATGCTTCATCCTCCGGAGCAGCCCGGCGCAACGATCGATCTTGGCGCGAAGGATCTGCGCCTGTTTCTTGAAGCGGCGAGCGGTTCGGATGCGCGTTTGAGTCTTGCCACGATGCTGGCCGAAACATTGGCCGATGCGCGACGGGCGGGCCTTGGAGCCAAAGACTGGCCGGTGAGCTACTACCGCACGGTGCAGCGCACAGGTCGAGAGTGACTCCCGCCCTTCGTTTCATGTCGGTCACAACGCCGGACTGGCGCAGTTCCACGAGGAGAACGAACCATTTCATGCCGAATCTCCGCGCTCTTGCCCTTGTGCTGCTCTCCTTTCCTGCCATCGCCAGCCGCGCGCAGCGCATCGAGGTCACCGTTCCCTCGACCAAGCCGCTCAACGGCCATCTGATTCTGGTCTTCGCGAGGAATAACGAATCGGAGCCGCGCATGCAGCTCGATGAACAATACCAATCCGCGCAGGGATTCGGCGTGGATGCCGTGGACCTGGCGCCGGGCGCGCCGATTGTTGTCGATGCGCAGACCTTTGGCTATCCGCGGCGCTCTCTTGCCGATCTCGATGCCGGCGATTATTACGTGCAGGCCGTCTTCAACATCTACGAGCAGTTTCACCTCGCCTCCGGCAAAACCGTGTGGCTGCCGCCGGACAAAGGCGAAGGACAGCACTGGAACTCGAAGCCCGGCAATCCTTACAACAAGCCGGCGAAGATACACTTCGATCCGAAATCGAGTGCGACCATCAAGCTCACGCTCGATCAGGTCGTTCCGCCTATCGAGGGAACGGAGCGCGACCCGGAGGTGTTGGCAAAGAAGGAACCGGCTGCGAAATGGCTCAAATACATGCGCTTCAGAAGCGATAAGCTGAGCGCGTTCTGGGGCCGCGATGTGGGTCTCGGCGCGTGGATCCTGCTTCCCGACGGCTTCGATGAGCATCCCGACGCGCGTTTTCCAGTAGTCGTCTACCAGGATCACTTTCATCCCGGCTTCGCACCGGTGCCGCTTGTGACCGCGCAGCCCGATCCCAAGTCGCCCGGCTACCGGCGCGAGCAGAACGGCTACCGCTTCTTTCAGGATTGGACTTCAGGCCGCCTGCCGCGCGTGATCATGATCTACGTGCAGAGCGCGAACCCCTACTACGACGACTCGTACGATGTGGACTCGGCCAACGTCGGCCCCTACGGCTCGGCCATCAACGACGAATTGATTCCGGCCATCGAGAAGAAGTATCGCGGCATCGGCCAGGGATGGGCGCGCGCCACATTTGGCGGTTCGACGGGCGGTTGGGAAGCTGCGGCCACGCAAATCTTATATCCCGATTACTACAACGGCGCGTACGTCGCCTGTCCCGATCCGGTGGATTTTCACGCTTATCAGAACATCGATCTTTATGAAGATGCGAACGCATTTGTGCGCAAAGGCGATTTCGGCGAGGTTCCTATCGCCGCCGATCGCAAGCCCGACGGCTCCATCATTGCGCTCACTGGCGACGAATACGCCTTCGAATATGTGCTGGGCACGCATGGCCGCTCGACCGAGCAGTGGGACATTTGGCAGGCGGTATTTTCGCCGGCCGGCGCCGACGGCTACCCCGCGCAAATCGTCGACCCGCTCACTGGCGCCATCGACAAGACGGTGCTGACTTACTGGCACGACCACTACGATCTCGCCGCGATTCTCCAGCGCGACTGGCCCACGCTGGGGCCAAAGCTCGAAGGCAAGCTGCACTTTGCCGTCGGCGATGGCGATACTTACTTCTTGAACAATGCAGTCCATATTCTGCAGAAGCAGCTCGACGCCACGCGCAACCCGCACTCCGATGCGACCTTCCAGTACGGCCCCGGCATGCCGCACTGCTACACCGGCGGCCCGTCGGAGTACACCATGCAGCAGAACAACGCCGACTGGGCGCAGCGCGTGCTGCCGCTGATGACGGAACACATGCTGGCGACCGCACCCGCGGGAGCCGACACGAAGTCCTGGAGATACTGATCGAATGGACCTCGATCATCCGGAGTCTTGACTCAGTGTCGAGGCGAGCCGCGCTTCCCCGCGCAGGAATGACGGGCCTCTAATCTAAGAAGCTGTCCAAAAACTTAGTTTTGTATGAAGGGTACGGGCTTTTTAGCCCGTACATCAGAGCCTGCAAATGATCGGGCTTTATTGAACGCTGCAAAACAAATGTCCGGTTCGGATCACTCTGGAGATCGCGGGCTTTGAAAGGGCACGGCTTCAGCCGTGCCGCAAATGCACAATAAAATAGAGGGCTTTAGCCCCTGAGGGAATGCAAGTCAGGCGGGACAACTGCACTCGCATGGTTGCAAGGGAACAGGACATTACTTGTGCAGCATTCAATA
>JBAUBR010000287.1:0-1947 GCA_049676965.1 Occallatibacter sp. | reverse complement strand
CGACAACGCTCCCGGAACTATGAAGGCTTGTATGCAGGACGAGAACTCAAGCCGGGCGAACCTCGTTTGATCCGTATCAATTTATTCGCTCTTGAAGCTTTTCCTGAGATCCTCAGTGGAAAGACTGCTGAAGAGCGGAGGAAAATTGCGTTGTGCTGCGATTCTCCCGTCCTTCCTGATTTCGAGGAATTCCTTTTTTTCATCGCTCCATGCTGGCCAGTTGGGAAGGCCTTGAGCATTCGGATCGCCAGATTTCGCGAAATTCGTCCAGTAAGTCTGAATCAGGTTCGAAAGCGCCGCATCATCGGGAGTAAATGGCAGCCATTGCCATGTTCGGTCGCGTAGGTCCCCAAAAACATAGGGAACTTCAAGGCCGTGAAATGCGCCCAGTCCTCCCTCCCCCTTGCCCGGAATCGAACGATCAAAGCGGTACACGAAAACGTGCTGGCCGGCGTTGTTGGTCATCGCCGCCATCGCGCCAATCGGGCAGGCCACCGCGATGTCATTGGCAGCCTGGTCCACGCCTACAGCACGATTCATCAGGATATTCCCGACGTAAAGCGCGATGGCCGGTTTGGTCCAGATTCCAAAAAAGGGACGGGCGGCATCCGAGAACTGCTTCAGAGAGCCGCCTATTCCGCCCTTCTGATTCCGCGAGGGATTTCCCGGCGCGGTCGCGGCAAGACGGAAGGCGCTCAGTTCGCGTCCATTGAGGCCAATCAGCAGATCCACCTTTTGAATCGATCCGTTCAGGAACGCTTTCTGCGGTGATTGCCGTAATACCCAGCCATCCATCGTGAAGGAATTGGTATCCCCGGTGAAGTGTGTTTTGGCCTGGATGACCAGTCTTTCGACTTCCGCAGCAGGCAGAGCGCGCAATCGCTCCAAGGGTGTTGCATGTGGGTCTCCGGGAGCCAGATCACCGACGGCTTTTCCAAACTCTTCAGCTTGAGACAGCGTTTGCGCAGGGCTGAATGCCGGCCCGCTTTCGGAGATAACCCGCCGAAAGAGTCCGTCCCCGAGCAGAGAGGTCATCAACATGGCGGCATCGATCGCCCCCGCAGACTCGCCAAACAGCGTGACATTTTTGGGATCGCCACCAAACTGCGCGATGTTGTTCTGTACCCACTTAAGTGCGGCGATTTGGTCCAACAATCCATAATTCCCCGAACTGCGGTGCGGCGAATTCGCGGTAAGTTCGGGATGGCTGAAGAAGCCGAGCACGCCGAGCCTGTAGTTGATGGTTACCAGCACTACGCCGCGCGCGGTCAAGGAGGTGCCGTTATAGCTTGATTGCGCCCCGCTTCCCACCTTATTGCTGCCGCCATGCAGCCAGACCATCACCGGAAGAGCATGTTTCGAGGGCCACTCCGGCGCCCACACGTTCAAGTAGAGACAGTCCTCTGACGACTCCACAGGCTGTTCTTCATAGCTCGAACCGTACGCCTTGGCCATAGGGGCTAAGAACGGACTCAGTCCGGCAGGGTCCTGCGCGCATGCGCGTCCTGGCCGCGATGCGTCTCTCACCCCGGTCCATGGTATTGCCGGTTGAGGATCGTCCCACCGCAATTCACCCAGGGGCGGACCCGCGTAAGGGATTCCCATGAACACGGCTGCCGATCCCACGTAAGTTCCCCGCAGCGCCCCCGCTTCAGTCTGCGCCACGAGATCACCTGCCGCATGGCCGCTCGCACTGGGTGCCGACAGATTGGAGAAAGTCGCAGCAGCGTACGTCGGGTAATATCCGCCTCTCGCCGCAAGGTAGACAAAGCAAACTAAAACGGCGAGCAGCGCAACAACAGCGACTCCACCCACTACCCCTATTCTTGGTCGCACGTCTTCCCCCGAGAGGAAGTCTATCCCGATCCGCGATTCAATGGTAATTGGCGCGCCAATATCAACGGCGCAACGCGCTTACAGCGATGTGCCCGATCGATCTCGGAATAA
>JBAUBR010000286.1:0-1768 GCA_049676965.1 Occallatibacter sp. | reverse complement strand
TCATGAGCTGACGTAGTTGGTTCACAGAGAATCCTCCTTCTCTGCGAACCAAACTACCCCGATAGCCGAAAAAGCTGGTTCAACCGCACGCGGAAGCGTCCGCCGCCGCAGCGGCTTCGTTCAAGTCCCGCTTTTGGGGACCTGGGAGCAGTCCTTTCTCAATGCCTGAGGCCCTTTTTCGTTTTGGACGGCGGCAGATAGTTCTCGCCGGTAACCACCTTTCGACCGGTCTTGCTTTCAAGTTCGAGCCGGGCGCGATGGGCAATTCCGCCGCCGGTCTTCGCGGCCTTTTTGTTGGCTGGCAGTCCCACCGCCGCCTCAGTCTCTGCAATCTGACGCGTGGAAAGTTCGGCCAGGGCCGTGAAGATGAGTTCGGCCTCGCTCATGTGATCGCGAAGATTCTGGCTTTCAAGCCCTTTCAGGTCCTTATGCTGTTTGACCGAGATACCGGACCATTCTTCGTGAATGATATTGGTGAGGATGGCAAACTCCTGCCCCTGCTTTACCTCGTGAGAGGCCCAGTAGTCGGTCAGCTTGTTGCGCGTCTCCTGCCCGGTCATGCGCTGGGTGATCCACTTTTCGCTGCGGCCCAGCTTGCGCCAATTCTCCCTGGTCCGCTCCAGCGCCAAAGCCGGATCGGCGATCTCCCGCAAGCGTTCATAGCCCACCTTCGCAAGCCAACGCTTGAACGGCTCCGCCTTGGGGGAAGGGATGGACTGGATCAGCCGGAGAACTCCAGGGACGTTCCAGCACTGGAGCTTTTGCATTCCCCCCTCCGTTTCAAAGGGAAGCGCAAGGGGGGGGACAAATTGTCCCCCCCCTTTGAAGGCTTCGGCCAGAGAGGGATCGCGGCGGCGCAGCTTCTTCAGGTAATCGGAGGGAGCGGGGGAGTCCGTCAGCGCGCTGACGATGTCGGTGAGAACAAACCACCACTCCTCATTATGAAACACCCGGCGCACCGGCCGTTCTTCGAAAAGGGCCATCTCGCTCATTTGAAAACCTTCCCCTCTTCTCTGCTAAGCGCAAGGCGGGCCACCATATGCGTACCGATCTCGCACTGAACGATTCTAACCGGGCAGGTGTGTGACCGGCCTACGCTGAGGCCGATGGCTTGGGCCACTACAAAGGCCATCGCCCCGGCCTCTATCTTGCGGACTGTTTTCTCCGCTGCCGCGCGACGGTTGGCCTTTTGCAACATCGTGCGAGAGGCCATGCACGAGCATCAAGAACTCCTGCGGCGCGGATTGACCAGGCAAGAGTGCAACCTTGCCGCCATAGCTGACGCCAAGGAACCCTGTTCATTCTTCGCCTGCAAAATCACCTGTTAAATGTCCGCCTTCGGCGTATTTCCGCGTTGTTTGGCAGTCCCCAGCGGCCTGTAAGTTGTTGAAAGTACGTTTAATAGGGGCTATGGCATGGAAGAGGTCGTCGGTTCGATCCCGACCAGGTCCACCAATTACATCAAGCATTTAGCGCCACCTCCCTTCCGCGACTTTGTCGCATCTTTGTCGCAAATTCCAAAACCACACCACGAGCTGGCTTCGCAGGCACTGCAGAAACCTGAGTGGTAGTGCTTTCTGGAATCGCCGTAGGCATCCCGAGAACATCGTTCCTGGACGAGCTATTCGTCGCCGTTCCCGCGCGTGGTGTCATCGGTGGCTCTGGTGCAGGTGACGCCCCCGCCTTCTTCGACAACTCCGCATGGATTGCATCGAGCGTCGTACGTACTCCCGGAAGGAGAACCTGCATATAAACGTTCTCCGTGGTG
>JBAUBR010000285.1:0-16115 GCA_049676965.1 Occallatibacter sp. | reverse complement strand
GGCGCCAAGACCTCAGGCGCGGCCACAAGCGAAGCCGCAGGGCAAGCAGCAAAATCAGCAGCAAAGGCCGCAGGGTTATCCCGCGCCCAGGCAGGCTCCGGGGTATGTGCCCAATGCGGCGCGGCCCGCGTATCCGGGCGGAAGCTATGCTCCGAACGCCGCGCGGCCGGCGTATCCGGGTTCGGGCCTGGGTTCGGGTCCGGGATCCGGCTACCAGGGTTATCGCACTTATCCTGGGGCTACGCCACCGGGGCATTTGGGCTCGTGGCTCAATCAGCACAGGAATCTGCCGGTGCAGGAGCAGGACCGGATGCTGCGCAACGACCCCAGCTTCAACCGGCTGCCGCCCAGCGACCAGCAGCGGCTGCTCAGGCAGTTGCACAATGTAGATCAGATGCCTGAGGCCCAACGGCAGCAGCGGCTGGCGCGCAACGAGATGCTGGAGCGGCTGACGCCGCAGGAGCGCATACAGACTGCCCAGGCCGTGCAACGCTGGAAGACGATGCCCGCGGATCGCCAGGCGGTGATGCGGCAGGCGTTTCACGACTTGAGTTCGGTGCCGCTGGATCAACGGGCCACGGTGCTGAATTCGAGCCGCTACCAGGCGACGTTCTCTCCCGAGGAGCGGTCGATTCTGAGCGATGTGCTGCGGGCGCAGCCTTATTCGCCGCCGCAACCCTGAGGCGGCTTCCTTCTTTGCGGAATTGAGAGACGACGAGACTGATAAGCGGACCATTGGCTTTTGTGGTTTCCCACCCTTTCCGCAAAGAACGCGGAAAGGATGGGGCACGGAGTGTTGTGGGTGCTTGCGGGCGTTCCCTGCTGTCGGGATTGGCGCTGCTCAACAAGCAGGGATCATTTTGCAAGATTCAGCGGCGCGCGCAGGCGGATGTCGCGGGAGGATGCGCCTACCTGGATCTCGAACTGGCCGGGATCCGCGGTCCATTCATGCGTGGCCGGGTTCCAGTAGGAGAGCGCGGCGCGGTCGAGCGTGAATCGCACAGTCTTGGACTCGCCGGGCTTCAACTCGACGCGTTGGAATCCCTTTAATTCGTGTACGGGGCGGTCGATTTTGGAGTGGCCGTCGTGGACGTAGAGCTGGACGACTTCGGCGCCCGGGCGTGAGCCGGTGTTGCGGACCTTCAGGTCGACAATCGCGCCGGAGACGCCGGCGGCGCCGCCCCGAGTTGTGAACCGGGTCACTTTCGGGCCGCTATATTCAAATGTTGTGTAGCTGAGGCCGAAGCCGAAGGGAAACTGCGGCTCGATGTTTTTTGTATCGAAGTAGCGATAGCCGACGTAAATGCCTTCGGCGTAATCGACTTTGAGGTTCTCGCCGGGATAGTGGCCGTAGGCGGGCGAATCTTCGAAGCGCTTGGGAAACGTAACGGGCAGCTTGCCCGAGGGGTCGGCGTCGCCGAAGAGAATGGCTGCGAGCGCGTGGCCGCCCTCCTGGCCGCCGTACCACATATCGAGGAGCGCCGGCGTCTGGGCGATCCAGCGGGTCATGGTGACCGGGTCGCCGGTGTTGAGGACGATTATGGTGTGGGGGTTGGCCTTTTCGACGGCTTCGATCAGATCGTCCTGGCCGGCGGGCAGGTCCATGGTCTTCACGTCGAAGCCTTCGGATTCTAGGCGCGCGTAGCGGCCGACCACCACCACGGCAACATCGGACTTCGCGGCAGCGTCCGTCGCTTCTTTCAGCAGGCCGGCACGCGCCTCGGGCGTGTCTTTGGCGGGGTCTTCACCCTCCATTCCCGCACCCATCGCATAACTCACTTGAATGGAATTGCTACCACGCTCGCGAATGCCGTCGAGCGGGGCAATGGCGTATTTGGGGCGCACGAGCGAGCTGCCGCCTCCGCCGGTGCGCGCCACGGCGGCGTTGGGGCCGATGACGACGATGGAGTGGACCTTCGCCGGATCGAGCGGCAACAGGCTGGCGTCGTTTTTTAAGAGCACTATGCCTTCGGTTGCTCCCTGGCGCGCGACGGCCTGCTCCGTGGGCGTGTCGACGGTATCTTCACCGGTGGCAACGCGCGGGTGATCGAAGATTCCGCTTAAGAAAATGACGCGGAGGATGCGGCTTACGTTGTCATTGAGCGTGGCCTCGGCGATGTGGCCGGCATTGACCTCTGCGAGCACTTTGTCTGCCGTGAGCCAGCCGTCGCTGTTGCCTTGCTCCTGCGTGCGCGGATTCTTGAGCCACGGCTGCATCGGCAGGCCGCCGGGCATCTCGAGGTCCATGCCGGCGTTGACGGTGGGCGCGGTTGAATAGGTGCTGCCCCAGTCGGAGACGACGAAGCCTTTGAAGCCGAATTCCTTTTGCAGAATGTCGTGGAGCAGGTACTGGCTTTCGCCGCAGTGCGCGCCGTTGACCTTGTTGTAGGCCGACATCACATTCCACGCGCCGCCCTCCTGGACCGCGGCTTTGAAGGCGGGCAGATAGATTTCGTGCAGCGTGCGCTCGTCGACGGTGGCGTCGATCCGGTGCCGCTCGTATTCCTCGTTGTTGGCGTCGAAGTGCTTTACCGAGGGGATGACGCCTTCGCCCTGCACGCCACGCACGTAGGCCACGGCGAGCCGGCCGGAGAGATACGGGTCTTCGCCGTAGCCCTCGAAGTTGCGGCCCCACAGGGGCTGGCGGTTGATGTTCACCGTGGGGCCGAGGATCATGTCGCGTCCGAGCGCCTTGACCTCCTGGGCGATGGCTTGGCCTTCTTTCTGAACGAGGTCGGGATCCCAGGTCGCGGCCATATCGATGCCCGCGGGAAACGAGGTCGTCTCGATCTTGGTTGCGTTGGCCCCGCTGGTGATGGCCGAACTGCCCAGCCAGGAGCGCACGCCTATGGGCCCGTCGGCCATTTTGATGGCGGGAATGCCGAGCCGCTCGATGGGCGCCGACTCCATCCATCCTGAGCCGGAAAGCATGGCGGCCTTTTCTTCCAGCGTCATGCGGCTGAGCAGGTCGGCGACGCGCCGGTCGACAGGAAGGGTCGCGATCTTGTAAGGAGCGTCGGCGGGAACCGGTTTCTGCGCTGCGCCGCGTGCGAGTGTGGCGAACGCGGTTGCGGTGGCGAGAACAGAAACGAACAGAAGAGAATTGAAGCGTACGAAACACATTGAACGGGTCCCTCAAGGGCTGAAGCCCCTTCGATTCTGCCGGCTTTATGCGGGGATTAAAACCCCCCGCCTCCCTCCGGATCGAGTTTTTCCGCAGCCTGTGAGGCCGAGGTTGAATTCGCCCGGTTGATGCCGGGACGAAAGTCGCGGCCTGTCGCCGATGTGAGCAGTTCCACGAGATATTGAGCCCGCGGCCGTCCCGCAGGTCATGGTAGAGGATTGCAGCGCGCTTCTACAACCAAAGGGGCATCGTGCGAAGCTTCTCAAGTGGTAGCCTTGGAATGCCGATAGATATGGATGAGGCGAACAATCCTCCGCGCGTGATTGGTGCCGCAAGTTCCCGGAGTCATTTATGCAGATGACGACCCGGTCGGCGACGATCCCGTGACGATTTGCACCACCGAGCCCGCTGTTTGGGGACCGGGTTGAAATTTTCCCTGGATTTGCGAAGAGTCGAAAGCTATTTGACTTCTTCGAGTTAGCATGGCGGTATCTTCGTTCGCACTCATCGATACGGGGGCTCCCCTGCTCGAAGCGCGCCTGCGCTTCATGCTGGCGGACGAACCCCGCGTGCTTTCAGCCGGCGAGAACATTGCGGAAATGCTGGGCTTTACGCCGGCGGATTTCCTCTCCTCGCGGGTCTCCTTCCGCGACCGCATCCATCCCCACGACAACGATATTGCCCAAATGCTCTTCGCGCCGGATTTGCGCGACGAACCGAGAACCTGCAACGTCCGCGTAAGGTGCGCCGACGGGCAGATTCTGTGTGTCAGGGCGGATTTTACGAAGCGGTGGGACCCGGAGAGTGGCGCGCCGATTCTCGATCTCTGCCTGCAGGATGCCAAGGACCTGCACAGGAACTCGGAGGGCCATCCTCTGCTGGCGGGCTTCAAGGCGATGATGGAGAAGACCGACGACATCATCTTCTTCAAGGATCGCAACCATGTCTTCACGGCTGCGAGCAGAAGCCTGCAAGACGCGGTTCGGCCGCGTCTTGCAGGCGCCAGCCTGATTGGCCTGACCGCCTATGACTTTCTCTCCGAAGCGGAAGCCGATGCGTTTTACCTGCCGGAGAAGCAGATCTTTTCCGGCGCCGAAGTTACCCGCGAGCTGCAGAAGATGGTGCGTCAAAACGGCGAAACCCGTTGGATGGATGACTGCAAGTATCCCATCAAGGATGAAAGCGGGGAAATCGTCGGTCTTTTCGCGATCGCGCGGGACATCACGGAACGCGTGCAGGTGGAAGAAACGCTGCGCGAGAGCGAGGAAGCGCTCAAAGAGGCGCAGGAGATCGCGGGGCTGGGCCGCTACGTGCTCGATGTGCAGAGCGGCGAGTGGGCCAGCTCGGACGTGCTGGACGCGCTCTTCGGAATTGAGAGAAAAAGCGAGCACACGCTGGAAGAGTGGGTGGCGATACTGCACCCGGAAGACCGCGACGAGGTGCGCTCGTACTTCCGCGAGGTAGTTGCGTCGTGCCGGTCTTTCAACCGGGAGTATCGCATCGTTCGCGGCACCGATCAGGCAGTGCGCTGGATGCACGGCCTGGGAAGGATGGAGTGCGATGCCCAGGGGCGCCCGGCGGTGATGACGGGCGCCATCCAGGACATTTCCGAGCGCAAGAAGGCTGAAGCCACTCTGCGCGAAAGCAAAGAGCTGCTGCAGCTTTTCATCGAGCACGCCCCGGCCGCGCTGGCCATGTATGACCGTGAGATGCGCGTCCTGGCGTTCAGCCGGCGATGGGTTGAGGACTACGGAGTCAAAGACCGCAGCGTTGTCGGCCGTTCCCACTACGAGCTGGTTCCCGATATCCCCGAACGCTGGAAACAGGAACATCGCCGCGTTCTGGCGGGCGAATCCCTGTGCAGAGACGAAGACCGCTTCGAGCGTGCCGACGGCACGGTGCAGTGGCTGCGCCGGGAGTTGATCCCGTGGAAGCTGGCGAACGGCGAAATTGGCGGCATCGTGATCTTCAGCGAGGATATTACCCGCGCCAAGCTCGCCGAAATGGCTCTTCGCCAGAGCCGGGAGCATTTGCGGCTCTTCATCGAACATGCCCCGGCGGCGCTGGCCATGTTCGACCGCGAGATGCGCTACCTGGCCGTGAGTCAGCGCTGGCTGAACGACTATGGCATGAAGGGCAGGGACGTAATCGGCCGGTCTCTTTACGAGATTCTTCCCGAGCTTCCCGAACGCTGGAAGGAGGTCCATCGCCGCTGCCAGGCGGGCGAGACGATCAAGTGCGATGAGGACCGGTTCGAACGCGCGGACGGCTCCGCGCAATGGGTGCGGTGGGAAGCGCGGCCGTGGCGGAACGACGACAGCAGTGTGGGCGGCATATTGATCTTCGGCGACGACATTACCCAGGCGAAGCTGGCCGAAGACCGGCTGCGGCTCTCGGCCAGCGTATTCGCCAGTGCCAGCGAAGCCATCGTGATCACCGCCTTCGACGGCGCGATTCTCGATGTGAACGACACGTTTACGCGCATCACCGGCTACACCCGCGCCGAGATACTCGGTCGCAATATGCGAATTCTGAAATCCGGCCGCCAGGATAAGGAGTTCTACGACACGATGTGGCAATCGATGCGCATCGACGGGCATTGGAGCGGAGAGATTTGGAATCGGGCGAAGAACGGCGACCTGTTTGCGGCGATGGAGACGATCACCACGGTCTTCGATACCTCCGGGAAGCCCCAGCACTTCGTCGCCCTGATGACCGATATCACTCCGATCAAGGAGCAGGAGCGAAAGCTCGAGCATATCGCCCACTACGATGCGCTCACCGGCCTGCCCAACCGGGCGCTGCTGAGCGAGGCGTTGCGCGAGGCGATGGCTCAGGCTATCCCAATGCCGCAGATTGTGGCCGTGGCCTACTTCGACCTGGATTCATTCAAGGCTGTGAACGACCGCCATGGCCGCGAGACCGGGGATGCGCTCTTGGCCGCGGTGGCTTACCGCCTGAAGATGTCTATCCGCGAAGGCGACACGCTGGCGCGGGTGGGAGGCGACGAGTTTGTGGCTATCTTGCGGCATCTGGAGAGCGCCGATGCGGCGACTACGGCCGTTACCCGGCTTCTGCGATCCGCGTCGGAACCGGCGCAGATCGGCGACCTGACGCTGGAAGTTTCGGCCAGCGCCGGCGTCGCGCTCTATCCGCAGGCCGAAGACGTCGACGCCGATCAGTTGCTGCGCCAGGCCGACCGCGCCATGAACCAGGCCAAGCTGGGCGGCAAGCGGCGGCTCTACCTTTTCGATCCCGCGCACGACCGTACCCTCCGCGGCCACCTGGAGGACATTGAGCACGTCCGCCAGGCGCTGGCGGCGCACCAATTCGTGCTCCATTATCAGCCCAAGGTGAACATGGCCACGGGGATCGTCGTCGGCGCCGAGGCGCTGATCCGCTGGGAACACCCGCAGCGCGGCCTGCTGTGCCCGAACATTTTTCTGCCCGTTATCGATGACCATCCTCTGGCGGTCGAGGTTGGCGAGTGGGTGATCGGCACGGCGCTCAAGCAGATGGAAAGCTGGCAGGCGATGGGCCTCAATATACCAGTCAGCGTGAACGTAGGCGCAAAGCAGTTGCAGGAGCGCGATTTCATCGATCGCCTGCGCGCGCTGCTGGCTGCTTATCCGAGCGTGGAACCGGCCAGCCTGGAGATCGAGCTGCTGGAAACCAGCGCCCTGATGGATATGACACAGATTTCGCAGCTTATCGGCGAGTGCCGCAAGCTGGGCGTCTCAGTGGCACTGGACGACTTCGGCACCGGCTACTCGTCGCTCACCTATCTGAAGCGGTTGCCGGCCAACGTGCTCAAGATCGACCAGAGCTTCATTCGCGATATGCTCGACGACGCCGAGGATCTGGCCATTCTCGAAGGCGTTTTGGGACTGGCCAGCGCCTTCCGGCGGCGGGCAATCGCCGAAGGCGTGGAGACGGTGGAGCATGGCGCCATGCTGCTGCAACTGGGCTGCGAACTGGCGCAGGGATACGGCATCGCCCGGCCCATGCCGGCGGACGAATTGCCCTCCTGGGTCGATGGATGGAAGCCCGATCCGCGCTGGGCCGCCACCCAGCCCGTTAGCCCGGCCGATTGGCCTGTTCTCTATGCCGAAGTCGAGCATCGAGCCTGGCTTAGGCAGCTCGAAGAGTATTTGAAAGGTGAACGCCATGCGCCGCCGGCCCTGAACCCGGAACTCTGCCGCGTGGGGGCGTGGCTGCAGGCCGAGTCGACAGGTCCGCGAGGCGCATTGCCGGCATTCCATGCGATCGACGAGTTGCACTGCCGCATTCACCGGCTTGCCACCGTTGCGGTCGCGGCCAAGGCAGAGGATCGAACTGCCGATGGGCAAACCAGCTTGGCCGAGCTCAAGCATCTCGCCGATGAAGTCGTCGAAGGGTTGAAAACGCTCATTCAGAGAATCTGAACAGCGGAAATCCTTCGATTACGATACAGTTCCTCCTCCCACTTTGCGGCCATGTCGAGCGTCCCCTCCTGCCCGAGCTTGAGACCGGCGGCTCCGGCGGGGTGCGCCTAAGCTACAATCGGAGATGGGCCAAGGCCCGTTATTTTGCGTATTTTCGCGCAATCGGCAAGGAGCTTTTACCTTTATGGCGATTCCCGCCACTCAGATGCGTCCGGGCATGATCATCAAGCACAACGACCAGTTGCACCTTGTCTTCAAGGTCGAGCACCGCACTCCCGGAAACCTGCGCGCCTTCATCCAGGCAAAACTGCGCAACCTCAAATCCGGCGCCATGTTCGAGCACCGCTTCCGCTCCGCCGACGCCATCGAGCGCGTGGTGGTCGACGAAATTCCCATGGAGTTTCTCTACGCCGACGGCGACGACTATTACTTCATGAATCCCGCCGACTACGAGCAGACCGTGCTCAAGGGCTCAACGCTGGGCGATGCGGTCGAATACCTGACCGCCAACCTCGAGATCAAGGTCAGCTACCACGACGGCCAGGCCGTCGGCATCGAGCTGCCGCAGACGGTGGAGTTGAAGGTGATCGAGACCGAGCCGGGGCTCAAGTCGGCGACCGCATCGAGCGTGACCAAGCCGGCGAAAACCGAGACCGGCCTCGTCGTGCAGGTGCCGCCGTTCATCAATGAAGGCGAGAAGATCCGCGTGGATACGAGCGAAGGGGCGTATCTGAGCCGGGCGTAACGACAAAGAACTAGATCGATTTACACTTAAGTCCGCGGCATCAGCCGCGCGTCACCTCTTTAAGGAGTACACTTCAGGGGTTCTCGCTAAACCGAAAATAGATAAACGGCAAATTGCCGAAAGAGAAGCCCGTGAAGCGCATTGCTGTTGTCTCGTCGATGTTCTTTGTGATGATCAACGCCGCCTTTGCTGTTACTCCATCAGAGGGCAGCTTGAAGGGCGTCTACGTGTTTCAGTTTTTCCAGGCGACGGAGAACTACTGGCAGAAGACGGTTTCGATTACCTGCGGTGGTCTTACGGAAACTTTCACCGGCTCGGGTCAGACCGCAGCCACGGAGATCGTTCACGGTACGATGAATTTTACCGGCGCCGGCACCGTGAGCGCCACCTTCACCGAGTACGGCCAGTTCAATCAAGCTGCCAGCGATGACACCGTAACGATCGCTTGCAGCGGCAACCCGCGTTCGCCCTTCACCACCAACAATGGTCATCCCGTTTTCGATGAAGCCGTGGACGGCACAGACACCGGCACATATATATTTGGCTCCAACGGCTCGAACCACGGTGGAACTGTTACTTTTGCCGCTCGAACAGTGGGACTGGGGAAATTGAGCTATGATGCTGTTGGATTCAACAGCACAACGAACCTCTTCAGCGCAATCAACCTGAGAACAGATTGGGGAACCGGCGCGGGCCTGGGAACCGGGACACACGAGTAATTGCGGCTAAGTTCTTCTTGTGAGGCCGACCCTTCGTCATCTTTCTCCCTAGCGACAAGCGACGGATCAGGCAACACCTGGGCATCATTTGAGCAGCCGTTATTGGGGGGAACAATACGTCGATAAGGCGAACGTCTATCGCATCCGATAGAGATCGCGAATTCGAAACACGCCTTATCGGAGAACTCCGGCACCCTCGATCGACTCGACACCGGCTCGCGCGAATTCAGCTTCCATTCGAGCCACTGAGCCATTTAAATCGATGGCGCGACAGGCATCTCGAATCACGATCGCATCGAATCCCAGCCGCCGCGCGTCGAGGGCCGAGTAGCCGACACAAAAGTCATAAGCCAGTCCGGCGAGAAAGACGCGCGTGAGGCCGCGCTCGCGCAGATAGCCCGCGAGACCGGTGGGCGTGGTTCGATCGTTCTCGAAAAATGCCGAATAGGAATCGATCTGCGGGCGGAAGCCCTTGCGCAGGATCAGCTCAGCCTGCGGCAGTTTGAGTGCGGGGTGAAACTCCGCGCCCTTGCTGCCCTGGACGCAGTGGTCGGGCCAGAGCGTCTGTGTTCCGTAACTCAACTCGATCTGCTCGTATGGCTTTTTGCCGGCGTGGGCGCTAGCGAAGGAAGAATGATTTGCCGGATGCCAATCCTGCGTGAGAATGATGTGCTCGAATGGCGGCGCGATGTGGAGGATCGGCTCAATCACAGAGTCTCCGCCCGCGACGGCAAGTTGCCCGCCGGGGCAGAAGTCGTTCTGCACGTCGATGACAAGCAATAAGTCGTGTTTGGCAATTCGCATCGGATTCCTTGCTCATAAAAATGCAGGTCCTTCGACTCCGGTCGCCGCGGCGACCTGCGCTCAGGATGACACGCGAAATTGATCGACCAAGCGAGGAAAAAGCTAGCTAGCGAAGAAATTCTCTACGTCCTTAATCGCCGTCGTCATCCGGTACGGCGGAAGGCTGGCCATGAAGGTCTGCCCATAGCGTTGCGTGCGGATGCGCGGGTCGAGCAGGACCAGGACCCCGCGGTCTTCGAGCGAGCGGATGAGGCGGCCGAAGCCCTGTTTGAGCGTGAGGACCGCCGAGGGGACCTGGTAGTCGAAGAAGGGCTTGCCGCCGGCTTCTTCGATGGCTTTCATGCGTGCCTGAACCACCGGGTCGCTGGGCACCGCGAAGGGCAGGCGGTCGATGATGACGCAACTGAGCGCTTCGCCCTGCACGTCGACGCCTTGCCAGAAGCTGGCGGTACCGAAGAGGACGGCGTTCGGCGTTACTCGGAACTCCTCCAAAAGAGCCTTGCGCGGAGCGCTGCCGTGGAGAAGGATGGGAAAGTCGAGCACCGGAAGCAGGCGGTCGTAGAGATCGCGCATCTGGCTGTAGCTGGTGAAGAGGCAAAAGGCGCGGCCGCGGGTGATGGCGAGCACTTCGCGGATGCACTCCGCGGCGGCTTCGGGGAAGTCGGGCTGGCGAGGGTCGGGCATGTTGGGCGGCAGGTAGAGCAGCGCCTGCTCGCCGTAATGGAAGTGCGAGGGCACAACCAGTTCGCGCGCGTCGCTCAGGCCGAGGCGTTTGCGCATGTGCTCGAAGCCGCCCTGGACGGTGAGCGTGGCCGAGGTGAGCACGACCGTGGGGATAACTTCGAAGACCAGTTGCGACAAAAGCTCCGAAACATCGATCGGCGTGGCTTGCAGAAATGTCGTTCGCGATTGCGCCCGAAAAGCTCCGGCCCTGCCACCGGCGCCGGACCGATCCGTGGTCGCGCCGCCCATCGCCCGCCGCTCCAGCCAGAAGACCATGTTGGTGGCGTTCGATTCGAGCAAGAACTCGAGCTCGGAGCGCAGGCGGGCGACGCGCTTGCGCAATCCCGGCGCTTCGTCGATGCCGGTGAGCTGATCGATCTCGGCTTCGAGGCGGCGCAACGTGGCGCGCACGCCGAGATAGAGATCGCCGGAAGATTCGAGGAACTCCTCGCGTGCGGTGAAGGGCTGGCGGCCGTCGCCGGCGATGGGCAGGCCGGCGAAAAACATGCGCGCGCGTTCGCGCAGTTGCTGCGTGGCCGCGGGGAGATTTTCGGCGCCTTCTTTTCCACGGAGTAATACCTCGGTGTCGCGTGCCAGCTCCTCGAAGCGCACATTGCTGACTGAGAGGCCGAAGTAGTTCGATGCCACTTCTTCGAGCTCGTGCGCTTCGTCGAAGACGACGGCCGCGGCCTCGGGCAGAATGCCGGCGTCGGGCGCGCCGGCGGCTTCCTGGCGGACGGCGAGATCGGCGAAAAAGAGGTGGTGGTTGACGATGATGATGTCCGATTCGAGCGCCTTGCGGCGCATCTCGGTGATGAAACAGCGGCGATAGTCGGGGCAGTTGGAGCCGAGGCAGGCTTCGGCGCGGGCATCGAGCTTTTGCCACAGCGCGCTCGATTCGGGAAGGCCGGATAGCTCGGAGCGGTCACCGGTTTCGGTGGTCTGTTCCCACTCGGCAATCTGCCGGTACTGGTCGATCTCTTCCAGGCCCGAAAGAATGGGCTGGTTGCGAAGAGCGACCAGTTTGTGGCGGCACAGATAGTTGGCGCGGCCCTTCATGTAGCAGACGCGCAGGCTGCCAAGGAGCGTTTCGAGGAAAGGGATGTCGCGGAAGTAGAGCTGGTCCTGTAGGGCCTTGGTACCGGTGGAGACAATGACGCGCTGGCCGGTGCGCAGGGCAGGCAGCAGATAGGCGAGAGTCTTGCCGGTGCCAGTGCCGGCTTCGACGATGAGATGGCGTCGCTCGGCGAGCGCGCGCTCGACGGCTTTGGCCATTTCTAGCTGGCCCGGCCGGTACTCATAAGGCAGCGGCGAGCGCGCCAGAATGCCACCGGGCGAGAAAAACTCGTGCAGGGTGGGCAGGGCGCGGGTTGCAGTGTCGGCGGCGGCCATCGGGGTTGATTCCATGATAGTGAAACGGCCGCCGCGGCACGCGACCTTCAGATCGCGGTGGGATGCTTGGGCTGATAGAGGCCAACATCGCCTCCGCCGGGCAGCTTGACTTTGGTGATCGAGCCCCACCTTTGCTCTTCCACTTTGGAGCAGGAAACGCCCTGCTTGGCGAGCGACTGCATTTCCGCTTCGATGTCGTTGCACAGCAGGTAAAGTTCATGCGGGCCGTTGCGGTCGGCGGGATGAAACGCCGCTTCGGCCGGGGGCAGCGCGAAGATGAGCCAGCCGTGGCCGGCATCGACCGAGCGAAAGCCGAGAATGTCGCGGAAGAATGCACGGTCGGCATCGGCGTCCTTGCTGTAAAGAACTACATGCGCGCCGGAGATCATGAGAATCCGCTCCTTTCGGTTGTCCGTTCGCCGGAATTCCGGCGTTTCAGGAAACGGCGCGGCGCCTTCGACATTGCACAGGGCGGTCGCTGCCTGATGGTCGCCCAGGCTTTGGGCCGGGTGCCTTGACCTTCAGCATTCCGAAAACGCAATAGCCGGCCTGAACTTGAGAAGTGGAAGATATCACAGTTCCGTCCGGGCGTGGATCGGGCGAGTCGAATGGAAGCTGCGGATGGGGCGCTCTATGAAGCGAAAGACCTTAGCGGAAAGCATTTGCGCGCGTCATGGGAGGCTACTCGCGACGCGAGGCGCACGAATGGGCGCAGATCGGAGCGCGCGGGCAGACGATGGCCGCGGCTGGGGCGGGCTGTAGACTGGCGCGAAGCGATTCTTCAACCGAAATCCGGATCTTTGCCCGCGGCACTCGGGTGGTATTCGTCTTCGCTCAACACCTGGCTGTGGCGCGAGTCCATCCATTGGCCAACCAGGAAGCCTTGCTCGGGAGTCGATGTACTGTCGATCTCCTGTGCGTTCCTGGCCAGTTTTTTCCGGGTTTCGGCGGCACGACGCGCCGCGGCTGCGTTTTCGGCTGCACCGGTGGAGTAGAGATTGGCGGCATTCGGATTCATGCCTGCGCCGTGAATGTGCATGGCTCACCCCTCAGTGGGGATTGGCAATTGCGCTGCCGGACCGATGAAGAATCGATGGGAAAAAACTGATTTGGACGCGACCTGGTGCGCACCCCGTCCGGTTGACTTCACCAAGTGGACTAAGCATACTTAGTCCATGCAGTATACTGTCCATCAGGCCAAGACCCACTTCTCGCGGCTGCTCAAGGAGGTAGAGGCGGGCAGAGAGGTGATTGTGATGCGGGGAAAGACGCCGGTGGCGAAGATCGTGCCGATTGACAAATCTGCGGAGCAGGGCACGCCATTTCGGCACATCGGTGAGTTCAGGGGTCAGGTACACGCCGATGACAGCGCGTTCGATCCATTGACCGATCGAGAGCTTATCGAATATGGATTCGGTTTCATGCTCGACGGAAACCTGGTCCCTCCGCCCGATCCTAAATGAAGTACCTTCTCGACACGCATGCGTTCCTTTGGGCGTTGGAAGCACCGGAGAAGCTCTCCGATTCAAGCGGCAAGATCGTGAACGATCCCGCATCGGGTTTGCTTCTTTCAATTGCCACTCCCTGGGAGTTGGCCATCAAGACGAACTCGGGGAAGCTGGACGCTGCGAAGATTTTGCAACAGTTTGATCGATTGATCGCAGCGAGCGCATATTCGCTCTTGGAGACGCGTGCGTCAGATGTAATCCGCGCCGCAGGATTGCCTTTGCACCACCGCGATCCGTTTGACCGCTTGCTTGTGGCGCAGGCGCTCGAGCTGCATATTCCCATCATCAGTCGCGACGGAATCTTCGATCGATATGGGGTCCGGCGAATCTGGGATTGAACGCGCCCCGCTGAATCGGCTCGGGAGGGGTGATTGGAGTCGCGATTTGGCGAGAGATCGGAAACGGATTTTAAACGCGCAGGCCGGACCTGAGGCTTTGCCGCTGGTGGCCATCGTGGGACGGCCGAACGTGGGCAAATCAACGCTTTTCAACCGGCTCACGCGCAGCCGGCGCTCCATTGTCGGCGATGAGCCGGGCATTACGCGCGACCGCATCTATGGTGTGTTCGACTGGGCAGGCCGGCAGTTTCGCCTGGTGGACACCGGGGGCATTGTTCCCGACGATCCTGAGCTGATTCCGACTGAGATCTATAACCAGGCGAAGGTGGCTCTCGAAGACGCGGGCGCGGTGATTCTGGTGGTGGATGCGCGCACCGAGCTGGCCCGTCCCGATTACGACCTGGCGCGGCTGCTTTCGCGCGGAAAGAAGCCGTTATTTCTGGCGGTAAATAAGGTTGAGGGCGGAGCCATGGCCGCCGAAGCGGAGAATCTTCGCCGCTTAGGTATTCGCGAGGTGTATCCGATCAGCGCCGAGCATGGGCTGGGAATCGGCGAGTTGCTGGATGCGGTGGTTGCGGCGCTGCCCGAAGCAGGCGTTTCCGCCGTCGTCGACGATCCATTAGCAGAGCACGGTGGGCTCCCACCCTTTCGCCTGGAAGACGGCGAAAGGATGGGGCACGGCGCTTTTACGGAAGAACCGGCGCCTGGATCGGCGGGCGCGAAGTCTCCGCACCGGACTCATGGGGAATTCGAACAGCATGAGACTTCAGTCGCGATCATCGGGCGGCCCAATGTGGGCAAATCCACACTGCTGAACGCGCTCACCGGCACTTCGCGCGCCATCGTTTCGCCCATCGCCGGCACTACGCGCGACGCGGTCGATGAAGTGATTGAGTTCGAGGGCGGCCGGATGCGGTTTGTGGATACGGCGGGCATTCGGCGCAAGGGAAAGACGAAGCTGATGGCCGAAAAGATGAGCGTGGTGATGGCGCGGAAGCACCTTGAAGCAGCGGACGTGGCGCTGCTGGTGATCGATGCCGTGGATGGTGTGACGGCGAGCGACGCGACCATCGGCGGATACGCGCATGAGAGCGGGCGCAGCGTAATCGTCCTCGTGAACAAGTGGGACGCGGTGACGACCGGACGCACCGACGGCAAACCCGCAGCCGATCGCGCGATTTACGAGGAGCAACTGCGGCGCCAGCTCAAATATCTGGATTACGCACCGGTGATCTTTCTGTCCGCGCTCGCGGGCACCGGGATGGGCCGCGTGATGCGCGAGGTAAAAGCGGTTGCGGCGGAGCGGCGCAAACGGGTGTCCACAGGCCAGATGAACCGCTTTCTCGAGCGCATCGATTTTCAGCGCGCGCCGGTGCCGATGGCCAAGCGCGTGCGCATCTTCTATATGACGCAGGCCGCGGTGGCGCCGCCTACGTTCGTCCTCTTTACCGATCGCGAAGTAAAGCTGCACTTTGCCTTCGAACGTTTCCTCGAAAACCAGATCCGCGCGGCGTTCGGATTCAAAGGGACGCCGATATGGTTCAAGGTGAAGGCGCGAAAGGCGGGGAACAGGGACTAAGGGACTAAGGGACTAAGGAACCGAATCGGTGCGGAATAACCAGCAGCGCGAAAAGAGTTGTTTTGCCGGGCAACACAGAAGGAGGGCAATCGCGGTTGCGATCTGCCCTCCCTTTTCTCCGCTTCTAGTTTAAGCGGGTGCGCGCTGGGGGATGAACCGTGTTGGCGCTAGCGGCCGCCAGCCATCAAACGCTCGGACCGTTCCAGCTTCCGATCCAACTGCCTGGTAATCTGCCCTCCATACTGGATGGTCCGCAGGGCGTGCGTGTTACCGATCGAATCGAACTTGAGAGCAACCTTGGTGTCGGTGAGAGCGGGTTCGCCGGGACCGATCAGGCTGCTAAAACTCAGCCCCGTATCCATGCTCTTCAATGTGACGATGTCGCCGGAGAACTCTTTTCGGACTGAATACGCGCCAGCGGGCCACACGTGGCCGGCGGCGGCAAAACTGAATGGAACGTTGACCGTGGATGCGGATGCCGTGTTGCAAGCCAGAGCTGCGGCTGCCAGTACTGCCGGCGCCAGAACGAATTTGCCAAGACCAAGAATGGATCGCATGTCGTTTTCCTCCTGCCTTGAAAACGACAATAGCGATCGGCAAAAATAAAGTCGTCAAGTTCCCGTCAGGAATTCGTCAAGCTTTTTGGCTGAGCTCGCGCTGCGGATTTGACGCGGCCGTCAATGGCGCGCGCAGATCCGCCAGCTCATTGCGAATCTCTCGATCTGCCGCTTCGCGCTCTACCTCACCCAGGTTTTCCGC
>JBAUBR010000284.1:0-6512 GCA_049676965.1 Occallatibacter sp. | reverse complement strand
CCTCCTCCGCACCCAGAACGCGATCAGCGCCGGAGCGATGCCGGCGAAGAAGACCGCGCGCCAGCCAAAGCGCGGCATCACCAGCGCGGCCACAGCGGCGCCCAAGGCGTAGCCGATTGCCCATGAGCTCTGCACCAGGGCAAGAGCTTTGCCGCGATGTTGCGCAGGCCAGGTCTCGGCGACCAGCGCGGCCCCGGACGCCCACTCGCCGCCCATGCCGAGGCCGAGCAGAATGCGACAAAGTAGGAGTTGCGCTGCTGTGTGGGTAAGCCCGCAGAGCGCCGTCGCCACCGAATAGCCGAGTACGCTGATGGTGAGCGCGCGGACGCGTCCAAATCGGTCGGCGAACCAGCCGAAGCCGATGCCGCCGATTGCCGCTGCGATCAGCGTGGCCGACATCATGGCGCCGCTCATGGCCGCGGAGAGATGCATTTCGCGCTGCACCTCGCCGACCACGAACGCATAGAGCATTACGTCCATGCTGTCGAGCATCCAGCCCAGCGAAGCGGCGATCAGCGTGCGCCGTTGTTCTGCCGAGGCTTGAGCCAGCCAGCCGTAAATGCGGTTCAATCGCGCTCCTTTATCATCGTAGAGTTCAAGAATACGGCTGCCGGTGCCGGGAACGACCGGCTTTTCGAGCGGGGCGGAGAATCGGCTTGCGCGTAGCCATCGATACCGGCGGTACATTTACCGATTGTGTTTACCTCGCGGACGGGCGTCTGCAGGCGGTGAAGGTGTTTTCTACGCCCTCCGATCCTTCGCGGGCGGTGATGAACGGCCTCGATCGCATCGGCGGGGGACCGTCGCTCGAACTGCGGCACGGCACCACGGTGGGCACTAACACCATGCTCGAGCGCACCGGCGCCCGTGTTGCCTTTGTGACTACCGCGGGATTCGAAGATACGATTGCCATCGGCCGGCAGGCGCGGGGCAGCCTGTACGACTGGTTCGCGCCGGCGCCGGTTTGCCTGGCGCCGCGCGAGCTGCGTTTTGGCGTGCCGGAGCGCGTGAGCGCGGAGGGGGAAATCCTGCGCACGCCGACCGAAGAAGAGTTGGCCGCATTGGTTGAGCGAGTGCGTGCGAGCGGCGCCGAGTCGGTCGCCATCTCGCTGCTGTTTTCTTTCGCCAATCCCGAGACGGAGCGAAGAGTCGAAGCGGCGCTGCGCTGTCTTGGCATTCCCATCTCCGCGTCGCACCGCATTCTGCCCGAGTTTCGCGAATATGAGCGCGCGTCGACCACCGTTGTGAATGCCTATCTTGCGCCGCGCATGGAGAGCTACCTGGTTCAGTTCGAGCAGCGGGCGATCGCGGAGCACGACTGCGCCCGCGTCGACGTCATGCAATCTTCGGGAGGCATTGTCTCGGCCAAGCTCGGCGCGCAGGAGCCGGTGCGGACGGTGCTTTCAGGCCCGGCAGGCGGCGTAATCGGAGCTTGCCGCGTGGCGCACTGGGCGGGATTCGAGCGCATCATCGGCTTCGACATGGGCGGCACATCGACTGACGTTTTCCTGGCTAACTCGGCGAGCGGCGACGCGCAGCTCACGCGCGAATCGGTTGTGGCGGGCGTGCCCATCGGCGTGCCGATGCTGGACATTCATACCGCGGGCGCAGGCGGGGGCTCGATCGCGCGCTTCGATGCCGGGGGAATGTTGCGCGTGGGGCCGGAGTCGGCGGGTGCGGAGCCGGGACCGATCTGCTTCGGCCGCGGAAGCATCCCTACCGTGACCGATGCAAACTTTCTGCTCGGCCGCCTCGATGCGGAGAGCTTTCTCGGCGGCGGCGTGGAATTGCACAGGACTCGCGCCGAGCAGTTGATGAGCCAGCACAAGGGCCCGCTCGCGACCGCTGTGGAGTTTGCCGCCGGAATTGTTCGCGTGGTGGAGACGCAGATGGAGAAGGCGATTCGCGTCATCTCTATCGAACGCGGTCACGATCCGCGAGATTTTACACTGGTGGCCTTCGGCGGGGGCGGCCCGCTGCACGCCTGTACGCTGGCGCGGGCGCTGAGAATTCCCGAGGTGCTGGTTCCCGCGCTGCCCGGAGCGCTTTCCGCGGTAGGTATTCTGCTGGCCGATACGGTGCGCGATTACTCGCGCACTGTGATGCTGCCCGGCGAAGCGATCGAGAGTGTAGAAGGGATTTTTGCCGAGCTTGAGCGGCGCGCCGCGGAGGAGTTTTCCGCCGAGGGCATCGCCGGTGCGGCTCATCGTTCGCTCGACCTGCGTTATCGCCGCCAGGGCTACGAGCTGAACGTGGAATTTGACGCGCAATCGCCCGCGCGGGCCATCGAGGCTTTTCACGCGCTGCACCGGCAACGCTACGGATTCTCGCCAGAGACCGGGCCGGTGGAGATTGTTAATCTGCGTCTGCGCATGATTGCCGCCGGCGAGTGTTATGCGCCGGAACAGCAAGAGCTAGTGGCAGGCGACGGCAGAGCGGCTCTGTCGGCCACACGGAAGATCTACTTTGACGGCAAATTCTACGCTACGCGAATCTATGATCGCGGAAAGCTCGGTCCCGGAGACGCAATCGAAGGTCCCGCGATGATCACCGAATACACCGCGGCCACGCTGCTGCCGCCGGGATGCCGCGCACGCGTAGATGGCTTTGGCAATCTCATTATTGCCGTCGGTTCGGAGGAACGAGAATGAGCCGCGCAAGCACAGACCCGGTCGAACTGGCTATTTTTCAAAGCGCGGTGCACTCTATTGCCGAAGAGATGGGTGCGGCGCTGCGGCGCACGGCGCTCTCGCCCAACATCAAGGAGCGGCGCGACTACTCTTGCGCGGTTTTCGACGGTCGCGGACGCGTGATTGCCATGGGCGACCACATGCCGGTGCATCTTGGCTCCATGCCCATGTCGGTGCAGGCCGCGGTCGATGCTATCGAGTTTGCGCCGGGCGACATTGCCGTGCTCAACGATCCCTACGCCGGCGGAACGCATTTGCCGGACATCACGATGGTGCTGCCGGTTTTCGTTGCTGGGCTAGAGCGGCCTGCGTTCTACGTCTGCAATCGCGCGCACCACGCCGATGTGGGCGGCGCGCATGCCGGATCGATGGGACCGGCGCGCGAAATCTTCGCGGAAGGCATTCGCATTCCGCCGGTCCGCATCGTACGCGGCGGGAAGATCGATCGCGAGATACTTGCCTTAATTCTGCTCAATGTGCGCACGCCGCGCGAGCGTGAAGGCGATCTCGACTCGCAGATCGGCGCCTGCCGCGTGGGTGAGCGTCGAGTTCTCGAGTTGCTTGAGAAATATGGGCTGGCGAAATGCGAAGAGCTGATCGAGGAGCTTCTCGAATATTCCGAGCGGCTGGTGCGGGCGCAGCTAAGTCTCATGCCAGGGGGAGAATTCGATGCTGAAGATTGGCTCGACGACGACGGCGTGACCGGCGAGCCGTGCAAGATTGCCGTGCGCCTGCGCTTCGATCCGGACGCGGGGGAGATGCATGTCGATTTTGCGGGCTCGTCAGCGCAGGTTGAGGGCAGCGTGAATGCGGTTCGCGCCATCACACTTTCGGCGTGCTTTTATGTGCTGCGCTGCTTGCTTGCTCACGATGCGCCAGCGACGGCAGGCATTCTGAGGCCAATGACGCTGAGCACGCCGCCGGGCAGCATCGTCGATGCACGGCCGCCTGCGCCCGTCGCCGGCGGCAACGTGGAAACATCGCAGCGGATTGTCGACGTGCTGCTGCGCGCGCTTGCGCAGGCGATTCCGGAGCATGTTCCGGCGGCCAGCGCGGGGACAATGAGCAACCTTACCATTGGCGGCATCGACCCGCGCACCGGCGAGCAGTTCACTTATTACGAGACGACCGCCGGAGGCATGGGCGCACGACCCGGCCTCGATGGAATCTCCGGCGTGCACACGCACATGACGAACTCGCTCAACACGCCGATCGAGGCGCTGGAGTATGCTTATCCGTTTCGGATGCGCCGCTATGCGTATCGAAATGGATCTGGCGGCCCAGGACAATTCCGCGGAGGAGACGGGCTGATTCGCGAACTGGAACTGCTGGCCGACGCGCAGGTGACGCTGTTGGCCGACCGCAGAAAGTTTCGTCCATACGGACTGCAGGGCGGAGACGATGGCGCGACTGGCTGCGCAACGATTGCCAAGGCCGAAAGCGAAGACGAGACGGAGTTACCGGGAAAGTGCAGCCTGCGCCTGGCAAGAGGAGATAGGCTGCGCATCGAAACTCCGGGCGGCGGCGGTTGGGGCAAGCGTCGATAAGTTCGAGATGCTTGGGTGAGATTCCGCATGCGTCAACTCCGCCGGCGAACTTTTACCAATGCGATCAGTCCTGCGTTCAGCACGGTAATCGCGGCGAGAAGATAGAGGCCGGCGGTGGGCGAGGCGAAATGTTCTTCGGCCCAGACCTTGATTTTGGGCCCGATAAATCCCCCGAGATTGCCCAGGGTGACGATGGCAATTCCGCCGGCGGCAGCGCGGTCGGCCAGGTAGCCCGTCGGGAAAGTCCAGAAGATCGGTTGCGCGGCGATAATCCCGGACACCGCAACTGACAGCGCAATCAGGCCCACGCGCGGTCCCGCCGCCGGGAACACGAAACTTGCACATCCCGAGATAAGCATGATCACGGCGGCAAACGAGCGGTGCATGTTGAGGGTGTCCGCCATGCGCGGCAGCCAGAAAACAGCCGCGGACGCGCAGATCCACGGAATAGCCGAAACCAGGCCGACCTCGAGGCCCGCCGGCTTTCCCAAAAGCGTGGAAACTTCGGTGGGCAGATAGAAGACCGCGCCGTACACGCTGATTTGAATCACCGTGTAGATGAGGAAAAAATAAAGCACCCTTGGATTGCGCAGCATGTGCAAAACGCTACTCGGTCCCGAGGACCGGCGCTCGTCCTCTTCCCGCGCGAGCGTATCCGCCAGCGCGCGTTTCTCCGCCGCGGGCAGCCAGGTTGCATCCGCGGGTTTGTTGTCGAGATACCAATAGGCAGCAAGGCCGGCGACCACCGCCATGAATCCTTCGATGAGAAACATCCATTGCCAATTTTGCAATGTACCGACGGGGCGCATTCCGAGCAGGAATCCGGAGAGTGGGCTGCCGAGCACCAGGGCCAGAGGCACGCCGAGATAGAAGAGACCCATCATCTGGCCGCGGATACGATTGGGGAACCAATAAGTCAGATAGAGAATCACACCGGGGAAGAATCCGGCCTCGGCCACGCCGAGCAGCAGCCTCAACGTATAAAGGGACGCACTGCCCGTAACCAACATCGTGGCCATGGACACTATTCCCCAGGTCACCATGATGATTGCCATCCAAATCTTGGCGCCGATCTTATGAAGGATCAGGTTACTGGGAAAGCCGGAGAACGAATAACTCACAAAAAAGAGTCCGGCAGCCATTGCAAAGGCATCCGGAGAAATCCCTACGTAAGTCTGCAGTGCCTGTTTGGCGAAGCCGATGTTAGCCCGGTCCAGAAACGAAATGATATACATCAGCAGCAGAAAAGGGATCAGCCGGCGGCGCGCCCTGCGGATCGCGCACTCTCGATCCTCTGGAGTGAATTCCGCAATTGCGGCGAGGGTCGCAACTCGATCTTCGCCCGCTTGTTTGCGGGGCGCCGTTACATCGGAGCCAATCCGAGTTGGATGATCTTCATGCATCTGGCTTTCACTGGGTGAGAAGAGTGCGACAAGCGGCGAACTCGGTCTTAGCTCGGGCGCAGAGAGGAATGGGACCTTCGTTCATAATAGCGGCTGATCCGGTCTGCGGCGATGCCACCGGTAGACGCCAATCGAATTCTTCCAGAAATACTTCTCTTGCGCGGCAATGCTTTTTTGTGAAATATAGCTGCGGACGATTGCCAGCGTTGGCGCGTAGGGCGCCACATGGTCGCTGTTGGGCCAGTCGCTGCCGAAAAAGATGCGATCTTCGCCGAAGGTATCCCAGATCGCATCGAGCGGCGCCTGATAATAGCCGATATCCGTAACTAACTTCCCATTTACCAAGGCCGGAATCTCAGATAACTTGACGAACACATCGCGATTTTGCGCCAGCTGGCGCAGGTTCGATTCGTACTCTCGCCGCTCCGCCGGCTGGGCCGGCACCGGTCCGTGCGGCAGGTGGTCGATCACGATCTTCAAGCCGGGAACGCGCTCGGAGACGGCGAGAATGGCGGCGATCAGTTTCGGATCGGGATTGGCGCTCTCGAGAACCTGTCCGGCTTGCGCAAGCGCCTTGAGACCATCGACGAAGCCTGGCTTCGAGATATCGATCGCGAGATCGCGGCCCCATAGGTTGCCGTAGCGAATGCCGAGGAAAAGCGGATTGGCATGAAGCCGATCCAACTCATTTAAGTAAGTCGGAGCACCGGGGATGAGGTCTCCGATCGCGCCCACAATCACAGGATGCTTAGCAGCCTGTGGTGTAACCGGCCGTTTTCAGCCCGGTCGGCAGTTAACTGCCTGAACGAGAAATCCATTGGTCAGAACGAAAACTCGGCCCGTACAGCTTTGAATCGGGCTTGCTGGCCGGT
>JBAUBR010000283.1:0-6152 GCA_049676965.1 Occallatibacter sp. | reverse complement strand
CCTCGGGCAGCCAGTCGACGAAGCGATGCACGATGCGGAAGATCTCTTCGGCTGCCTGCTGGGTGTGCGCGACCTCGAGCGTCAGCGCGCCCGGCTGGGTGATGGTCTTCAAAAAGAAACGCGCCGCGGCCCAGGTCGTCAGGCCCATCTGGCGCGCTTTGAGGACGATGTTGCGCTGCTTGCGGCGCCGCTCGAACCGGCATTGCACGGCGTTGGCTATGAGGGGCGCGGTCCATCCAGTGCGCGTCCTGACCAGCAGAAGCTGCGCGGCCAGGGCCATGGCCACGGTCCGGGTACGGAGGATGTCAGGCCACGTGTCAAGCACTTTGCCGAAGCGCTCCAGCTCGGCCCGGTCGAGATCTTTCGGATGGAAGACCAGCGCGGGAGCGGAGTGTGCAATCCCATCGAGTTGTTCAGCCACGGTTTCTTGGTCGATGTCCATGGAGAATAATTTGTCGGTTTGTTCAAGTACGGCAGCGGGTTCGCCCCGCTGCGCGGGATAGCGAGTCAGCAGGTTGGCGGCCGGAGTGGGTCACGAAGTTCGTCGGAGCGAGGTGATTCAATTGCGATGAATTAGTTGGCGGCGCGACGCCCGGCGCGGCTAACTTAGCTGACTCCGCTAACTCGGCGCAATTGGCGCCTTGCCGGTTCGCCAACTAATTTCCTCCGCACCAGTACTTGACCGTATAGGCAGTCGAGGCCGACAATGCCGTGTTGGCCGTCAGCGCGATGGCCGTCGTGCTCTCCGTCCAGGTGTTGGTTGTAACTTCGCCTGAGGAACTCAGCGTTTGCACCATGCAGTTGGCGTCGTTGGTGTGGGTGTTGGGGAAACCGAGCGTCAGCAGCGTCCCGGTCGCGGGGCTCGTCCCCGTGGTCAGCGTCACCGTTCCGCTCACGCCGTCGCAGACGTGGCTGGTGGCGCAGGCGACCGTCGGGCTGGTTCCGGCGGCGGATCCCGCGGTGAGCGTCATGGTGCTTTGGCCGATGTAAAACTTTCCGGAAAGAAAGCCCGTCGAAGTCGTATTTCCCGAACCGGTGATGGTAAATGCGGCGGTGTTGTAATTGGTGCCGCCTTCGTAGACGATGAAGCCGCCGGTACCGGAGCCGCTGGTGTTATTGATGACCACCGCTTTCGACCCGCCGCCGGAGTTGACGCCGGTCTGGCCGGCGGCGAACTGGATGAAGCGGTCGAGGCCGTTGACCGTGTCGCGGATGCGGAAGGCGTTGCTGGCATCTTTGCGGATCTCCCACTGGCTGGTGCCCGAGTAATTGGCGAACTCGAGAGCGCCGATCTGGTCGGTGCCGGAACCCGGCTGGATGACGAGATAGTCGGAGCTGGCGGAGCCGTTGGCGAAGGTTGTCGCGTTGCCGGTAAAGGTGGGTCCGCTGACCAGTGCCACGGCGCCGCTGCCGCTGGTAGCCGCAGATTGCAACAGGCCGGCGCTCGATGTGCCCAGCACCGTCGCGCTCGTAACTCCGGTGTCGGTCAGCGTCGCAAACGCGGCCGCGCCGGTGGCGCCATTCACCTGCGCGGTCTGTGTAACTCCGGTGTTACTGTACCAGCTGGTGACCACGCCGTTGTTATTCTGCTCGGATAACACGCCGAAGCCGTTGTCGACGAAGCGCTTGTAATTGGTCTGGCCGCCCGAGGGCAGGCCGTCGATGTCGAGCATGGAACAGCCGTTGCACAGCGGGCCGGTGGCCTCGGTGTCGACGATGCCATCGCTCGCCGCCGCGGCAACGTTGACGGAAAGCTGCACCGCGGGGTTGGGGTTGCCGTTGACGGCGACGCCGTTGTTATTCCCTCCCACGGTGAGAGCGGCGCCGAAGATATCCAGGCCGACCGCATTGGATGACATATTGGGGTTAATGGCAAATACATTGGCGGTCGAGCTATCGGACATGTGCGTCTGGTAGAAGTTATAACTCGAGGTGCTGGCCGGCGAGTTATCGACAATGCTGGCCAGGCCGCTCGCCGGCCGCGAGAACGTCTCCAGGCCGATTTGCGGCGATCCCGAGGCCTGGCCGATGGTTTGAATGCAGAACGCACAGGCATAATTGCCGCTGACCGCCACGCCCTGAGCAAAGGCGGGTGAAGTAGAAGCGCCGCCATTCTCAATATTGATGCCGCCGCCGTAGGTGCGTCCTATGTTTCGGGACTGGAGCATGTTGATGCCATAGAATTCGCTGTTGTAAGCGAGCACCTGGTCCAAGGTGTGGCCCGATCCAATGCCACCTACGTCGCCGGCCGTGAAGGTATCGCCGGCTGCGTTAACGGCTGTGGGATAGGCCGAGCTATAGATCGCGTAGCTACCGGAGGTGGCCCAGGGCCAGCTGGTATTCTGCTGCGAACTGACGCCGTATAAGTTGACCGTAAGGGAGGTTGCATTTGCGCCCGACGTGATGGGAACGCAGGCGTCGAAGCCGCCGTTGGCCCCCGGCGCGGCGCAGAAGACAAGGTTATTGGTGAGAATATTGCCGCCGCTGGAGAGATTGTTGAACGTGGTGTGCGTGCCGACGAAGCCGGCGATGGAGGTCCATGAGGTGCCACTGCCGGTGATCGTGCACGTTTCCGGATTGCTGCCCGTGCAGGAGACCGCGGAGTAAGTTCCGGTGTTGTATTTCGAGTTCAGGTCGCGGATGAATCGGGATTCGCCGAGAGTAGCCGCGTTCGCCGTCGGCGTGCTGAACTTCACCACTCCGGTTCCGCTGTTCACGCTGCTGGCAACCGCGTTCCAAACGCCGCCCGCACCGTCGGAAAGGCTTCCCTGCCCCTGCTGAATCCGCAATCCTTCGGCGGGCTCCTGGCCGGAACTGACGTATCCTCCGTACTCGGTCTGGCTGGCGCTGAAGGGAATGGTCTCGCCGCCCGCGTAACTGCTGAAAGTGCTCAGAATTCCCCATTTTTGCGCGACCGTCGAATATTCGCCGTTCAAGGCCAGCACGGAGCGATTCGATTTCACGCCGCTGGTTCCGGTGAAGTTATACACGCCGCCGGCAAGGCTGTTATAGCTGAGATGGAAGTCGGCCTTATTGGTTTCGGTGGTGGTGCTGTCGGCCGAGTCTTCGGCTGCCTCAATGCAAAGTGAGTTATCGGAATAGGTGAATCCGCCGGTCGCGTCCATGCAGTTGGTGCCGCGGGCGTCGACAATGCGCTCGAGCGAGCCGAGCGCGGAGGTCGGGCTGCCGGATGCCACTTGCGGATCGACCCACAAAACGCTCCGCGTGGCCGCGGTATCGGTGCTGGAGATCCAGTTATTGAATTGCGCGGAGACCGATGAGCCGGAGAGGTTGGCGAAGTTCGTCAGGTTATTGAAGCTGGGGCCGGTGAGTGCGCCGGCCAATGTTTGCCCAGTGGTGAGTACGGAGGAGATACCGTTCAGATTGGCGAGTGCGGATGCGGCTGTCGAGGCGTTGGTGCCGCCCGCGGAGATGGGAACAGTGCTTTCGCCGGCGAGGGATGTGCCGGCGCCGGAGTAATAGGCGATCTGGCCGTTGGTGCCGGAGCTGATGGTTCCCGATCCGCCGCCGCCGGTGCCGCAGGCCGCACCGGTGTTGGTAATGAAGCCGGAGTTATCGACCTGCAGGCAGAAGTGTCCGCTGCTGGCGGCAAGGCCCGGGAACTGGATCGCGCCTGTGCCTGTAAAGGATGCGTATAAGGTGCTGCTATTCCCTCCGTAGACCTTGAAACCGGTTCCCGATCCGCTTTCATAGTTGATGCGGACGACCCCGGATGAGTTAGATGCGTCGATGTAAGTGTCGCCGCTGTTGGTGCTTTGATAGGCCTTGAAGCTATCCAGGCCGCCGGTGGCGGAATTCAGCGCCCAGTTATTGCTCGCATCCTTGACCATGTACCACTGGCTGCTGCCGTTCCAATCCTTGTAGATGAGCGACTCTTTTTGGCTGGTGGTGGCGCCGGCCCAGAGAAAGTAATCGATCTCCGCATCGGCCTGGTTCTTTACTGTGGGCGAGCCAGCGAAGGTGGATGAGCCGCCGATTTCGAGATTGCCGTTGAAGGTTGCGTCACCGGCGTTGTCGACAGTGGCCACCGTGGTCTCGGTCGGGCCGCCGGATCCGAAGACTACGCCGCAGGTGCCGGAGTTATTGGAGCCGTTGAGGATGATTCCGCCCGTTCCGGCGGCATTGATGACGGTCTGATTGTTGGTACTGGAGGAACCGTTGTTGTACTGGGTGAGCGAAAAGCGGTAGACGTTGTTCAACTCGTCTAGAACCTGGTAGAACTGCGCGCCGGCGGTGGCGTCGCTCAGGCCAATGGTCCAGCGGTAACCGTAGTCGGTCTGGTAGCGGTCGAGCAGGCCACGCTCGTTGCCCGTGCCGATGCCGAGGCGCCAGTGGTTGGTGATGGTCGCATCCTGTTGGCTGCCGTACCAGTCGCCGTTCAGGCCGTTGAAGCTGCGGTGAAAAGTGTCGAGAAAGCTGTTGCGGGTTCCGCTGTCGGTAAGTTTGCCGGTCAGCATGGCGCCACCGGTTATCCACGAGTTATAGGAGCTGCCGGTGTCGGCGACGACCTGATTGGTCGAGTTTTCGTTGCGCAGGCCGACGATGGTGTTGTTCTGCGCGTTGGCGCCTAAGTGGAGGGCGGTGGAGCAACCTTCCACGTCGCCGCCGGTGAAGGTGTTGCCATCGCCCTGTTGTAAGTCGATGCCATAAGTGCCACTGATCGGATTGCCGCTGCTGGTGGGACAGTCGACGTGGAGGCGGACGAAGGTGCTTGCGTTCATCCAATCGGTTGTGGCGGGATTGGAGATTTGGTGGCCGATGGCGTTGACTGCGATCTGAAAGCCGTTGAATTCGTTGTCGAGGAAAGTTCCTCCGGCGTAGTTGCCGGTGCCGTCGAGGGTCATGCCGGTCTGGTTCTGGTTGCCGAGGAAGTAGAGGCTTTCGAGGTCTAGCTCCTGAGTGCGGTAGGCGACGAGGCCCTGCGCGGTGGCGCTGGTGATGCCGGTGGTGTTGATGACTACGTTGTCGAGGTGGAATCCGAGAGTGTCGGAGGCGTAGGTGGGGTCGCCGACCTGGATCATGGTGGTCGTGCCGGTATAGGCGAAGGCCGTGCCGCCGATGCTTCCGCTGGCGCTGGTGCCTCCGCGAAGTGCGCAGCCGCGCAGGGAGACGTTTCTTGTGCCTGCGGTGACGACGATCTGATTGGCTGTGGAGATGGTCGCGCAGGGCAGCAGGATCGTAGCGTTGCCGGTGGCGATGGTGAGGTTGGAACCCATCGACTGCGTGCCGGTGAAGTTGCGCGCGTCGCAGGTGCCGCCGGCGGTTGGGTTCACGGCGCTGAGGCAGGCCTGCAGTTTGGCGCCGAAGTCCGCGCCGGGGAATTGATCGACGGGATAGACGGAGCCCAGGTTACTGTTCATGACGAGCGCCGGATAAGTGCCGCTGCCGCCGGGCAGATTTCCGCCTCCGCCGCCGACCTGCGCGCCATAACTTTGCGAGTTGGCGGCGTTCCATACGGTGTAGCCGCCGTTGCCCTTGAGGAGATTGCCGCCGAAGAGGCTCATGGACTGGCCGGCGATCAGATTGACGGGCGCGGCTGTGTCCCAGGTGCCGGGGACGTTGAGAGATGCCGTGGTAGTGCCGGAGCAGCCTACCCCGCCCGCGGTTACGGTTACGGTGCCGATGGAGCCGCTGCTGTTGACGGCGGCGCTGGCCTGGGCTGTGCACGCGCCGCTGAAGGTGACCGGGACGGATGCGCCGTAGGGGTCGAAGCCGAGGCCATCTTCGGGGCCGACGGCGACCGCGGTGACCGCGCCGCCGGACGCGGTTACGGTGAGCTTGGGTTGCACGACGTCCCACGCGGGCATGACGACGGCGTTGCGGACGGTCCAGCCCTGCGCGGGCGCGGCGAGATTGAGTAAGAGGCCGGTGGGCGGCTCGGCCGTGGCGGCGGAGTTCGTGGCCATGGCGACTACGTTATCGAGCGAGTTGTTGGTTCCCGCATCGGCAACGACAGCGTGCGCGGCCTGGATGGTGATGTCTTGAAAGCGGTTGGAGTCGGCGGTGAGGCCGGCGGGCGGCGTGACGGGCAGCGCGGGAATGGCGATGCCGGTGTTGAGGCCACGGATGCCGATGTTGCGGAACTCGCTCCATTGCGGCCATTGCGCGAGATACATGGCGCAGGTGTGCGT
>JBAUBR010000282.1:0-5155 GCA_049676965.1 Occallatibacter sp. | reverse complement strand
TGGTGACCAGATTTGCGCTGCTGATGCAGGATTTGTCGACTCCGGAACCGCTCTGGTTGTAGTCCGAGTAAAAGTAGTTGGGCGATGAAGCAATATTCTCCATGGTGATGCAGGGCGTGATCGATGTCGCGGTGAACGCAGCGTTCTTGCCCGTGACAACTACAGTGCTGTCAGTGCCGGCAGCCGTGCTCGAGGTCACAGTGCTCGAACAACCTTGATCCTCGGAACCGTAAGAGACCGCGTAGACTCTCGTGCCCGCGGTAGCTGCGTCCTGTGCGGCTTTGATCGCCTGCTGGCACTCGTCGTTGAAATCGGGATAGATGCCGAATCCATTCGATCCGGGAGTGGTAAAGCCGAGCGACCCCGAGGCCAATGTGGAATTCACCTGCGATGGGAAATCGCTGGTTGACGACAGGATGTTGGCCTGGCCGTCGCTGAGCATAATGATGGCGTTCCTCGTACCGGGATTCGCGGCCTGTTCGGCGAGAAGCGCCGCCTGCGCCGCGTAGATCGTCGCTGCATAGTATGTAATGCCGCCGGCGCCGTGAGGGAACTGAAGCCCGCCGTCGCCGCTGCCGGCGGAACGGTTCGGCGTCATGCAACCGGTAACCGCCTCCACCAGCGCCGAGCTTGAATTCAGGTGATTCGAAGTTGTATTCGAGTAATAGTCGCTGGAGAAAGGAACAATTTCATAAGTCGACGTCCAGGTTGTGCCGGATTCCACATAGGAGGTCGGCGTATAGGATGTGGCAGTGGGCAACGGCAACGAGTAGTCCATAAAGTTGGGCGCCGCACCGCAATTGCTGGAGTCGTCACTCACCGTGCTGGTCGACACACCGGGAAACGAGAACAAGGCAATGTGAAAATCCGCGTTCGAAGTGGCGCAGCTTGAAAACCCGGGCGCGCATGGGCTGACCGCGGCCAGCATCGTCTGGATACCGCCCATCGCGCACTGGAGCTCGGTGACTGTGGTTCCGCAGTTGCCGTCGATGCTATTCATCGAGGGGGTCGCGTCCAGAATGATGGCGATATTCCAGGGCTGGGCCTGACCATACGACGCGGTCGCGGCCGTCGAAATCGAAAGCGAACTCGGTCCGAAGATGATGGGCATGAAGTAGGTCTTCAACGTGGCTGTCTGCGTGACTTGGACCGCGTTGGGTATCTGGGGATTATTGCTGGCGCACGTCTCCCCGCTGGGCATGAGGATGTTGAGGCACTTGGTGGCGACAGATGTGCTTACGGTCGCTCCGACCAACGAAAATCCATTGGAGTTTCCTGCCGTGCCGCTGAACTGGTCGGCATAGGTTGTGGCGTTCGATTGCGGATTGGCGCTGAATACTTGGCCCGATGCCGCCAGCGCTGCCGCATTGGTCGAGTTCTGGAGCTGGGCTTTGGCTACATAGGCGCGGCCAACGTCGAGGACCAATCCTCCCAAGCCCAGAATGCATAGAAGCATGAAGGCCGCCCAGGGCAAGACTTGACCGCGCTGTTCTTTTAGCGCCAGCTGGATAAATGAATTCCTAATATTTATCACCGAATCAACCTCAACTTCCCGGGGAGTTCAATATTCGTATTCTGCGACCTGGGCTGAAAGCTGACAGGTATTCTTAAAGTTGAGTCCATAAACGAAGAGGCTGCAGGGATAGGTGCCCGCCACCGTGGCCGACCCGCCCGAGACCAAACCGGATTGTGCGCCGGCGCAGGAAAACGAGGACGCGGGCCCCGATTCAACCGTTGAATTCCCGTTGTTATCCTGCATGGTGAGCGTGAGAGTCAGGTTCGCGGCGTTGAGGTTGGTTGCGCTTCGCTGTACGGTCGTCGCGACATCCTGGCAGGGATCGGTGGTGATGGACTGAATCTGCTGCAGATACTGCCCTCCGCTGCCCACGGCCTCGGTCAGCTCGAGCTGGTTGTTCAGGGCAATCCCGAAGGAGAACAATCCCGTGATGACAGCCATCATCATCGGCAGCACAAAGGCGAATTCGAGCACCGCGTGCCCATCCTCAGAGGAGCAGCGGTTCGGACGATTGATGGGCAGGCGTTTATATCCCCCCGCCTGAGCTCTCAGGCCTGAAAAGCGAACAATGCCCATTGAAGATTCTCCTGCCGGCCATTCTCTACCAGGGATTATTCAGTTTTCCACATGTCGTTAGTGCGTCCGGGAACATCGTTGGTGCTTGCTGAACACCGGAATGAGTAACGTGGAAGCTAGTTACCGGCTCAGAAAGCCGGAAAAAGCCGGCTCGCGAAAAAAATGGGCGCCGATCTTGCCGGCGCCCATTTGATGTGCTGAATAAAAGTTGTGTTGGCCTGATAGCTGCGAGCTCAGGCAGCCTGCTCGCCGCCTTCTTCCGGCTCCGGCTGCTTCGATTCTTCCAACTGCTTTTCGAGTTCGGCGCGCTTTTTGGCTTTGATGTCTTCGCGCTTCTTGCGCTTGACTTCGAGCTGCTTTTCGGCGCCGAGCAGCTCGATGAAGGCTTTTTCCGCGCCGTCGCCCTTCTGGAAGCCGGTGCGGACGATGCGCAGATAGCCGCCCTGGCGATCGCCGTAGCGGGGAGCCACGGTGTCGAAGAGGCGCTTCACCGCGTCGTCGGTGCGCAGGAAGCTGAGCGCCTGGCGTCGCGAGTGCAGATCGCCCTTCTTGCCCAGGGTGATCATCTTTTCAACGTGCGGCCGCACGGCCTTGGCCTTGGCCACGGTGGTCTCGACGCGGTCTTCGATCAGGACCGAGGTGGTGAGGTTGCGAAGCAGCGCGGCGCGGTGGCTGGTGTTGCGTCCGAGCTTGAATCCTGCATTGCGATGGCGCATAAATCTAGCTCCTAGCTTTCAGCTTCCAGCTCCTAGCCCTGTCTTGCTCGGGGAAGGCCATCAGTTCGCCATTCCGCGAGCAAGCTAGAAGCCAGGGGCTAGAAGCTAGTAGCTGTGTTAAAAGTTCTCGTGCTCGGTGGGCAACTGCAGGTCCACCGAGTCGAGCGGTTCGTCTTCTTCGTCGTAGCGGCCAAAGCTGGCGGCCAGCGCTGCGGCGGGCGGAATGCTCGTGGGCCCGGGCACCGCGTTGCCGTGCTCGTCGATCTTCATTCCCAGAGACAGGCCCATCTGCGCGAGGATTTCCTTGATCTCGTTCAGGCTCTTGCGGCCGAAGTTCTTGGTCTTGAGCATCTCGGCTTCGGTCTTCTGCACCAGTTCGCCGATGGTTTGAATGTTGGCGTTCTTGAGGCAGTTGTAGCTGCGGACGGACAACTCCAGCTCTTCGACGGAGCGGTTGAGGTTGTCGTTGCGCAACAGCACGCGGCCTTCTTCGCCGCGCGCTTCGGCTTCGATCTCCTCCTCGAAGTTGATGAAGATGTTCATGTGGTCCTTGAGCAGCTTGGCTGCCAGGCCTACGGCATCGGCGGGAAGAACCGCTCCGTTGGTCCAGACCTCGAGGGTGAGCTTGTCGTAATCGGTGATCTGGCCGAGACGGGCGGCGTCGACGACGTAATTGACACGCCGCACGGGCGAATGCACCGAGTCGACGGGAATGAATCCGAGCCCGAGATCGGCGTCGAAGTTCTTGTCGGCGGAAACGTAGCCGCGGCCGCGCTTCAGGCGCATCTCCATGTCGAGCTTGCCGCCTTCGGAGACGGTGGCGAGATAGACGCCGCGGTCGAGAATCTCGACGTCGCCGTCGGCCTCGATCATGCCGGAGGTGACTACGCCGGGCTGGTCGGCGCGCAGATAGAGCGCCTTGGGTCCGTCGCCCGCGAGCTTGAAGGGAACCTGCTTGAGGTTCAGGATGATGTCGGTCGCGTCTTCGGCCACGCCGGCGATGGACTGGAACTCGTGCAGCACGCCCTCGATGCGGATGGCCGTGACCGCGGCGCCCTCAATCGAGCTGAGCAGGGTGCGGCGCAGGGCGTTGCCGATGGTGGTGCCGAAGCCGCGTTCAAATGGCTGGGCGCTGAACTTGCCGTATTTGTCGGTGAGCGTCTCGGCGTCGACCGCCAGGCGCTTGGGTTTTTGAAATCCTCTCCAAAGCATGTGTTTTCTCCCGCGCGGCAGGTACGTCGCGATGCATTTTGCGGCGGCCGCGCCTTTTCTCCTTCGGTGTGAATTGAGCTTCTAGCTGCTAGCTCCTAGCCTCTAGCTCGTTTCCAGCGGGAGCGAAATTCATCGCATCCTCCTCAGAAGAGCTAGAAGCTAGCGGCTAGAAGCTAGCAGCTTGTTACTTCTTACTTCGAGTAAAGCTCCACGATCAACTGCTCATTGATGGGCAGGTTCACGTCCTTGCGTTTGGGCAGCATGAGCACCTTGCCGGACAGGTTCTCGAAGTTGGCTTCGAGCCACGCCGGCACCGGATTGGACGCGGCGAAACCCGCGGCCTGCTCCACGATGCCGAATTTCTTGGCTGCGGCGCGCACGGCGATCTCGTCGCCGGCATGCACCTGATACGAGGGAATGTTCACCTTGCGGCCGTTGACCTCTACATGGCCGTGGCGAACGAGCTGCCGCGCCTGGCGGCGCGAGATGGCGAATCCCAGCCGGTAGGCTACGTTGTCCAGGCGCCGCTCCAGTTGCTGGATGAGCAGCTCGCCGGTGACGGCGGTGGAACGGCTGGCTTTTTCGTAGTACTCGCGGAACTGGCTTTCCAGCGTGAAGTAGATGCGCTTGGCCTTCTGCTTCTCATGCAGTTGCAAGCCGTAGCCTACGATCTTGGCCTTGCGGTCCTTGCCGTGCTGGCCGGGCGGAAAGTTGCGCTTCTCGATCGGGCAGCGATCGGAGGTGCACTTGGTGCCCTTCAAAAAAAGTTTGGTGCCTTCGCGGCGGCAAAGGCGGCAGACTGCTCCTGTATAACGAGCCATTTCTTCTCCTGACTTCGGATGTCGGCCGGTTTACGGGCGCCTATTGGCGCGCTTCTTCCCGGCCCGTGTTTAGCTTCTAGCCGCTAGCTTCTAGCTCTTAGCCTGATTTTCCTTCAACCAGCCTCCCGCTTCCCAGTCCGTGAGACTCAAAGCGGGTAGCAAGCCCGAACTTATCCGCGATGAGCTAGAAGCTAGCAGCTAGTGGCTGTCTCTTAGACCCTTCTGCGTTTCGGCGGCCGGCAGCCGTTGTGCGGCACCGGCGTTACGTCGCGGATGGAGCGGACTTCGATTCCCGCCGCGGCCAGCGCGCGAAT
>JBAUBR010000281.1:0-48858 GCA_049676965.1 Occallatibacter sp. | reverse complement strand
CGCGGAGCCAGGTTTCGCCGGCGGCGTATCCGTTGAGCGCCGGCGCTGCGCCCACGGCGGCCGCACCCACCGGATCGAACGCATCCCACACGCCGATGGCCGGCATGGCCTTGGTTCCGCTCGGAGTTCCGGTTTCGTCGACGGCCTGAGTGACCACGGTGAATGTCCGTCCGCCGCGGACGGGAAAGGAAAACCAGTCGCTTTGGCCGACATGGCTAAGCCGGCCGCGCCACATCCCGCTCGTGGGCATCGCGCGCGGTACGGCCTGAGAGCCGATGGCGTCGTTGAAGCCGCCGACGGCCGAGTCGGACACATCCACGGTCAAATGCTTCACGCTTCCGGCCGACAGTCCCGGCACCGCGATCGGAGCCAGCGTGCCAGACGGGGTCGGCGTGCCGGCTACGTACGGGCCGACCGAAGAGGTGAGGATGTACTGCGGGTTCACCGCTTCAAATGTGACCATGTAATTCGCCGTGGTCATTCCCGGCGGCAGCGGTATTCCGCTCAGGTCGAAGTAGCCTTGCAGACCCGCGTTATTCGAGCCCCACATGGCGAGCGGGTTGCCGTTGGCGTCATCCCAGCCGGTGACGGGACTGCCGTGGTTGCCGTTGAAATAGCCGCCGGAGACAAAGCTGACCGTGTACTGGTAGAGCGGGTTGCCGTTGGAGTCGAGCGGCCGCGCCACCACGTTCACTCCCTGCATGCCTTCGCCGTTTCTGAAACTGACAGTGCCCTGAATGGAGACCGTGTTGGCCGCGGTGTTGAGCTTGCCGGGAAATGCTGCCGCGTTCTGCGACGTGATGGGATAAATGCGATTCAGCGCAGCGATATCGTCCCACCGAAGCGTCGCTGGATTGGGGATGCACGCACCGCCCTGCGGGCCGCACAAACCGCTCTCCGGCTGCATGACCGGCCAGCCAAAGGTACCGCCGGGCTCGCCATTCTGCAGCGCGCCAGGATTAACCTGCGCGTAGTCCAGGCCGAGAATGCGCCCGAAGGCGCGCTCTAACTCGTAGTTCATCATGATTACTAAATTCGGGCTGGTGGCGCAGAGGCCGTTGAGCAGAATAATCCCATGAGCAATGGTTGTGTCGGCATTGATGTTGTCCATCCAGACAAGAACACCGTTGTCTTCGCAACTGGTGGGGTCGCTCGCGCCCGTTCCTTCGATCGCATCGATGACCGATCCATCGGCGTCGAAGATCACGCCTAGGGGATAACCCGTCGCCGAAGGAGTTACGTCGGCCGGGGCGGTGATCACCCCGCTGGGCGCGGCAATGTCCGAGCCGTTCACATCTTCGTTCAGTTGGCCCGCGTCGGTAAGCGTGATGCCGGCGGTAGGCACCGCGCTCCACAACGCAGCCGCCGCGTCCACCATGGCCGTCGCCTGCTGGTTGCTGATCGAACTGTTGAGCGGGCCGCGATCGACGTAATAGTTCAACTGTCCATTCGCCCAGTGAACCGGCATTCCGACGACCTCTGGATTGAAGAACTTGACTCCGGCGACATATTTGGGACCGCCGGCGCGGGCAAGGGGCGCAGCCAGCATAAGCGCCAGAACGATCGCCGTCGCAGCCGGGATCGAGCCCGGACCGCGACCGTGAATGGTGGTGGAGTGGAACACTTGAGCCCGCCTTGACGAAGAAGTCGCGGCTCGCATTGGAAATCACTCAGGAAATTCGCATGCGGCCACAGGTTCCTCATCGGCGAGTCACAGTTCGGCTAGAAATCTCTAAGTAACAAAGGACAACCCATGAGAGTCGTCTAGTTATGTCCGGGATTGGGACAGAACGGTGAAGGGAAGTAATGAAACCTTGGCGCGGGAAGGCGGAGCTTCGCCGGTATTGAGCGGACCGTGCGCAGCCGGCCGATCAGATCTCCGGGTAGAAGTCGAAGAACGCGTTCAGGCTCTGTTTGAGCTGCGCCTCGATCTGCTCGCGCGAGCCCTCGAGCACGTGCATGGTGACGTGAGCCTCGTGGCCGTTGGCCAGCTTCAGCGTGGCATCGTGAATCTCGGTCACTTCGCCTTCGGGAAGCAGCCGCAGTCCGTAGATCAGAGTCAGATTCGCCATGAGAATCATCTTATAGAAGGAACAGGGCGTTGCAGTCCAGATGCGAGCCGTGCCCCATCCTTGGCGTCCGCCGCGGCGGACGGCAAGGGTGGGAGACCACAAAGCCTGGTCAACCGGCTCTTCCGTCTACAATCGACACGGGAACTCATGACAGACACACGCGATACGGTTATTCTCGGCTCCGGCTGCGCCGGCCTCACCGCGGCCATCTACACGGCGCGCGCGGGACTCAATCCGCTGGTCCTCGAAGGCCACGAGCCCGGTGGGCAGCTTTCCATCACCACGCTGGTTGAGAACTTCCCCGGCTGGCCTGAGGGAATCCAGGGCCCGGAGCTGATCGAAAACATGAGGAAGCAGGCGGCGCGTTTCGGCGCCACGTACCAGTCGGCCCATCTCAACAAGGTGGAGCTTAACGCCCATCCGTTCCGGCTGCACACCTCGGCCGGCGAGGTGCACGCGCGCACGCTGATCGTTGCTTCCGGCGCGAGCGCGCGCTGGCTGGGGCTGCCCAGCGAGCAGGCGCTCATCGGCCATGGGGTGTCGAGCTGCGCCACCTGCGACGGCTTTTTCTTCCGCGGCAAGGATATCGCCGTGGTGGGCGGCGGCGACTCGGCGATGGAAGAGGCGCTCTTCCTCACACGATTCGCCACCAAGGTGACATTGCTGCATCGGCGCGAGGCCTTTCGCGCGTCGAAGATCATGCTGGAGCGCGCCATCGCCCATCCCAACATCGAGTTGCGCACCAACACCGTGGTCGAAGAGGTGCTCGGCGTCGAAGAAAAGGACGTGCGCGGCCTGCGCCTGCGCGATGTGACCACCGGCATGCGCAGCGATCTCCCTGTGAGCGGCCTGTTCCTCGGCATCGGCCACGTGCCCAACGCCAAAATGTTTCACGGCCAGATCGACCTCGACGAGGAGGGCTACGTGCGCACCAGCGAGAACGTGCTGGTGACGCACCATGGCGTGCTGGTTCCCGGCGTCTACGCCTGCGGCGACGTGCAGGACCGCCGCTACCGCCAGGCCATTACCGCCGCCGGAACCGGCTGCATGGCCGCGCTTGAAGCCGAGAGATTTCTCGAGGAGCACGGCCACTGAACCCAGACCCGTGATCCCTGGCTTACCATTTGTGAAAAACGAAGAACGCGGCCGCAACGAGCAGCAACGCGGCCACGCCGTGGTTCCACATCAGATGTGATCCGAAGTAGTATGTGGCAAAAACGCCAAAAACCGTCAGCGTGATGATCTCCTGAATTACTTTGAGCTGGACCACGCTGAACCGGCCATAACCGAGGCGGTTGGCAGGCACCTGAAAGCAGTACTCGAAAAAGGCGATGCTCCAGCTCACGACGATGACCTTCCATAGAGGCTGTTGCTCATATTTCAGGTGGCCGTACCAGGCAATGGTCATGAAGATGTTCGAACAGATGAGGAGAATGACCGTCCACATGGTCAAATTGGACGCAGCGCAGCGAGTTGAAGTTGCAGTGACTCGCCGTTCCGGCGCATCGCGCGTGGGGATGCCAAACAGATGACCGATCTCGCGGAGAATCTCAGCCGGCTTGAAGAAGGAATCGCCGCCGCCTGTCGCCGTGCCGGCCGCAGGCGCGAAGAGATCGAGCTGATGGCCGTCTCCAAGACTTTCCCCGCAGCGGCCATTGCCGAAGCCGCGCGCTTCGGCCTCACGCTCTTCGGCGAAAACCGAGTGCAGGAGTTCGCGGGCAAGGCGCCGGAGCTTGAATCGCTGCGCAAGAGTGAAGCTGAGGCCGCCAATGTTGCGGCAGGTGGAGTTGCGTTCCCGATCCGAGTGCACCTTATCGGCCATCTGCAATCGAACAAAGCGGCGCGCGCGGCGGAGCTCTTTGATGGCATCGATACAGTGGATTCGCTTCGCCTGGCTGAGCGATTGAATGAAGCGGCGGGCAAGCTCGGCAAGCGGCTTCCGATTCTGATCGAGGTCAAGCTGAGTCCGGAAGAAACGAAAGCCGGCCTCGATCCGGAATCTGGCGAAGCTTCCGCGCTGCTGGAGCAGTTGCCGGATCTGGCGCATCTCGAAACCCGCGGCCTGATGACCATCGCACCCTGGGGCGTGGCGGAGGAAGTTACGCGCGCCTGCTTCCGCGAGCTTCGACGTTGGCGCGACCGCTGGTCCGCGGCGCATCCGCTGCTATCGCTCGATGTGCTTTCGATGGGCATGAGCGGCGACTTTGCAATAGCCATCGAAGAGGGCGCCACGCGCATCCGCATCGGCACGGCGCTGTTCGGCAAGCGGCCGCGTCCTGCTCAACCGGAGCCGGACTAATGCTCCGCGCAACTCGCGACGGCGTTACGCTCGCCGTTCGCGCCCAGCCCGGCGCAAAGAAGACGGCCATCACCGGCATCTACGGCGAAGGCGCATCGGCACAATTGAAGGTCGCTGTGCACGCGCCGCCGATCGAAGGCCGCGCCAACGAAGCGCTGGTCGCTTTCCTGGCCGAAACATTTTCCTTGCCCCGCTCTGCGGTCGAACTCGTGTCCGGCGCTTCATCGCGCAGCAAATTTTCCTGTTCCGCGGAGCCACACTGGCACAAACGGAAAGCACATTGAACAAGTGCTTGTAGGAATTCGGAGTGTTATCGGCCCGCCGCAGCGAAAGCCGCAGCCAGCACCTCTTCCGGCTCCGGCCGCAAGCGAAAATCCGCATGCGCCTCGGCAAGGGCTACGCCTCCCGCGGGACTGATCACGTACGTTGCGGGTAACGGCAATCGCCAGCTCTCATCGCCGTTGACAAAGGGAATATTGACGAGAATCGACCGGTAATACTGCCGGTGATACTCGGGCACCGTGTACACAAGTCCGAACTCCGCCGCTACTTGGCAGCCCGGATCCGACAGCACCGGAAACGGCAGCCCGTGCTGCGCCACCATAAAGTCGCTCTGCCGCTCGACCTGCGGCCCCACTGCAACCAGAAGCGCCCCGCGCTCGCGCAACTGACCATAGAGGTCGCGCCAAGCCTCAAGCTCCGTCATGCAATAAGGGCACCACCGCCCGCGGAAGAATTTGATGACCAGGGGCCCAACCGCAAGCAGATCGGCGCTGCGCAACACCTTGCCGTTCGAATCCTTCAGCGCAAACTCCGGCGCCGTTGCACCCACCGGCAGGATGCGCTCCTCAATTCCCGATGCAAACAACTCGGCGACCGCGCGCTCGCCGACGGCGAGCCGCTCGGCCTGCACCAGCGTCCGTGTATTGGCCGTAATCGAGTCGAGCTGATCCTGGAGATTGGTCACGCGCGCCTCATCGCCCAAAGCGCTGTTTACCGCCCATGCCCATCGCCCCCAGCCCGCTGCGCATCATGTTTCTGGCCAGCCCGCCTTTGCCGATCTGCTTGAACATCTTGCTCATCTGCGCGTACTGGCGCAGGAGTTGGTTTACGTCTTGCACCGTTGTGCCGCTGCCGGCGGCGATGCGTTTGCGGCGTGAGCCGGAGATGATCTCGTGGTTGCGGCGCTCCTTGGGGGTCATGGAGTTGATGATGGCTTCTAAGCGCACGAACTGCTTCTCGTCCACCTGCTGCGAGGCTTGCTGCAGGCCGGCGAATGGGCCTACCGACGGCAGCATTTTCAGGATCGACTCCATCGAGCCGAGTTTCTTGATCTGCTTCAACTGGTCGCGGAAGTCTTCGAGGGTGAAGCCGTCGCCGAGCAGCGCTTTCTTGGCGAACTCCTCGCTCTTTTTGCGGTCGAGCGTGGATTCGGCCTTTTCGATGAGGGAGAGCATGTCGCCCATGCCTAGGATGCGGCCGACTATGCGATCGGGATGAAACGGCTCGAAGGCGTCGGCCTTTTCACCTACGCCGATGAACTTGATGGGCTGGCCGGTGACGTGGCGAATGGAGAGCGCCGCGCCGCCGCGGGCGTCGCCATCCATTTTGGTGAGCACCACGCCGGTGAGGCCTAACCGCTTGTGAAAATCCTGCGCGGAGTTCACCGCGTCCTGGCCGGTCATGGCGTCGGCGATGAAGAGAATCTCCTGGGGATTGAGCAGCTTTTTGAGCCGCTCCATCTCCGTCATCAGCTCTTCGTCGATGTGCAGGCGGCCGGCGGTGTCGACGATGAGCGTGTCACAGCCCATGATGACGGCCTCGCGGCGCGCCTCCTTGGCCAAGCGCTCTACTAACGGCGTTCCGGCAGCTTCGCCTTTTGCGTCGCCTTCGTAAAGCCGCGCTTCGATCGACTTGGCGACGACCTTGAGCTGCTCGCGCGCGGCGGGGCGATAGACGTCGACGGAGACCAGCATGGGGCGATGGCCGCCTTTTTTGAGCCATCCGGCGAGCTTGCCGCTGGTGGTGGTTTTGCCGGAGCCCTGCAGGCCGGCCATCAAAATGACAGTCGGCGGCTGCGAGGCGAATTTGAACCGGGCCGTGTCTCTGCCGAGCAGCGCGATCAGCTCGTCGCGCACGATCTTGATGACCTGCTCGGAGGGCGAGAGCGCGGTGAGCACTTCGGTGCCGACAGCCTTCTCGCGAATGTGTTCGATGAGCTCGCGGACGACGTTGAGGTTGACGTCGGCTTCGAGCAGAGCCACGCGAATCTCGCTCAGGGCTTCGGCGATGTTCTCTTCGGTGAGAGTGCCCTGGCCGCGAAGACTCTTGAAGGCTCGCTGCAGTTTTTCGGTAAGGGTTTCAAACATAGGTCCAGCTCAAGTGTATCGCGGCTTCGGCTTGCGAACTAAGGAAGCACTGAACAAACGACTTGAATTCCCTCAGGGGCTAAAAGCCCCACCGAAAAGAAGGGCGTTCAATGTACGGGCTGAAGCCCGTACCCTTCCGCTTCTGGCTCTTTCAGCAAGCTGTGAAGTCGTGCCCTCTCAAAAATATCGACTCATTCAGAGGTTTTCTAATCCGCCGGCCGGGCGATTCCGAAATGGGCCAGTTGTTCGAGGGGAACATAGATGTGGTTGGACCGGTGGCCGGGCACATCGTTGAAGTCTTCCAGACGGCAATGCTTGTAATCGAGGGTGCGGATCCAGTCGTCGACCGCCTCGACGTGTTCTTTCTTCAACTCGATGAGCACGATAGGGCGCGACGCTTCGATCGTGGCCGCGGCGCCTTTCAGCACTTCGATCTCGTGCCCCTCTACGTCGATCTTGATGAAGTCCACTGCGGAGATCCTGAAATCGTCGAGAGGCGCGACGCGAACATCTCTTTCGATGAGCTTCTCGGCCCCAGGCAGGTTGTCGCGATAGAGGCTGGCCCATCCGGGCTGCGCAATACCGCCGGAAACCGGAATGTAGAACCGGGCCGTGCCCTCGCTGGACGAAAGGCCGCAATGGATCAGCTCGATGTTGCCGGGATTGTAGCGCGCGATCGGCCCGGTGATGCCTTCGTTGATCTCGAAGGCATATACGCGCTTGAAGCGCCGCGACAGTGCATACGTATAAAAGCCCACGTTGGCGCCGACGTCGATCGCGGTTCCCGTCGCTGCGATGAACTCGTCCAGATGCAGCAGCTCGGGTTCGGCCGCGCCGCCGAGTTTGTGCAGCCAGTAGCTGAAAGGGAGCATTTTGCGTGCGGGAACAAAAGGCGTGAGCAGCCGCCGCACCACGCCAGCAGCCAGCCTTCCTGGAGATTTCATCCTGTTCAGGTTCTCATATCTATTCCGCCGGCGCGATCAGGTATTGCTCCAGTTTTCCGTCGGGATAAGTGTAGGTGGTGAGCCTCAAGCGCTTGTCGGGATAGACGATGCTGAAGGCGCGGAAGGTCATGCCGCCGCGCAACCGCTCGCCGGTCTCAAGAAAGCTGAGCGGCTCGCCCAGCGGCGCGAGACTGGTGCGATAGTCGTCGAGCGCTTCCTGCGTGAAGTAGTCGCTCAGGTTGGGCGCGAGCAGGCTGCGGTCGATGCGGCCCTGCTGCAGGTCGCGGTAGATGGCGAGAGCCTGGCGTTCGGCAGGCGTCCCCGAGTCAGGGCCAAGGACGGCCGGCGCGGCCATGTGCGCGATGGTTGAGGCCGCGCCCACCGCGTCCTGATTCGTGAGTACGGCAACGGCCACGCCGTCGTCCACCAGCACTTCGTCGTCGGAGACGAACCCCGAAACTTCGCCTGAGTGCTCAATGGAGCGGTGACCGTTTCGATCGACCACTTCCACACCCAGGCCGTAATGGGTGCCCGTGCCGTCCTTCAGCTTCACTTCCGTGAACATCTGCTTGTAGCTTTCCGGTTTGAGCACGGTCTGGGCGATCAGGCTCTCGTCCCACAGAGCAAGGTCGTGCGCGGTCATGGCCAGCTCGCCGGCGGCAAACATCCATCCGCGGCCCTCTTTGGGCGCCAGGCGCAACGGGCCGAGAGCGTGGCGATAGTACGCCGTCGCGTCCACCTGCGTGAGCTTGGCTTCGTCGGAGTTCCAAACCGAGTGCATTCCCAGCGGGCGAAAGATGTGCCCGGTGAGGAAGTTCATTAGCGGTTCGCCGGAGACGGTCTCGACGATGCGGCCGGCGATGACGAAGTTGGTGTTCGAGTACTGCCATTTCGTTCCGGGCTCGAAGTCCAGCGGCTTCTTGGCCCAGGTGTCGATGATCTGCTGCGCGGTTTCGGGCTTCAGCATGGGCGTCATCACGTAGTCCTCGGGCCAGTAGTCCTGGTATCCGGAGGTATGGCTGAGGATTTCGCGAATCGTTACCTCGTCGCCGCGCGTGAGGCCGGGAACATACTTGCTGACTGGATCGTCGATGCTGAGCTTGCCTTCTTCCTGGAGCAGCAGAATCGCCGTCGCCGTGAATTGTTTGGAAATGGAGCCGATGGAGTAGCGCATGTCCGGCGAGGCCGGCGTTGCGGGATCGATGCGCGCCTTGCCATAAGCGTGGGTGTAGACGAGCTTGCCGCCTTTGACCACAGCCACCGAGGCCGACGGCACGCCGGTCTGCTCCAGGACCGTCGTCGCAATGCGATCGATGCGGCCGCGAAGATCGGGATCGATGGTATCGACGGTTTGCGCGGCGAGGGTGATGGGGACAATTGCGGATGCAAAAAGAATGGCGATGCGGCGAGCGAGACTGGCGGAGTGCGCAATGGGCACGATGACCCTCCCTGGGCCGAGCGGAACCTCTAGAATATCGGAACTAGAGGCTCATCAATCAGCACAATGGATTCTCTACACCGGCTTCAGACGGCACCTGTTGTTCTTCGCAGAGGGACGGCCGCGGATGCGGATGCGATCTCTGCACTGTTGAGGGAGTCGTTCGCGGAGTTCGAAGCGCTCTATACGCCTGCGGCGTTTGCCGCAACCGTTCTGCCTGCATCCGGCGTTCTTGCGCGGTTGAGGGAAGGTCCAATCTGGGTCGCGGGACGCGACGCGGTGATTGAAGGCACGGTAGGTACGGTTCACAACGGAGAATTGGCGACGGTTCGAGGCATGGCGGTTCGAACATCGGCGCGGGGTCTCGGAGTTGGCAGGCGGCTGCTCGATGAGGCCGAGCTGTTCGCTGCGGAGCGGGGCGTGCAAATGCTGGAGCTATACACCACGGAGTTTCTTCATCGGGCGATACGGCTTTATCAGGCGGCGGGGTTCAGCTTCACCGGGGAGACCGTGAATCCGAACGGTACGGAGCTGCTGCGCATGACTAAGGCTACAAGCCCGCTGGCGAGCGGCTAGCATTCGTGGTTTCCCGCCCTTTCGCCAGAAAACGGCGAAAGGACGGGGCACGGGGCATTGACCTGACTTTGCCGCGCCGTATTGAGATGCGGGCCTGAGGTAGGCTGAGACTGAAGGACGCTCTAGAAGGCTCGAGGCGACGCCCAAGGGCGAATCATGGAACGACTGATCGAAGGATATCGGCGGTTTTTGACCGGGGTGTTTCCTGGTCGGCGGCATCAGTTTCAGCTTTTGGCGGACCGCCAGGCGCCGGAGTGGCTGTTTATTACCTGTGCCGACTCGCGCATTGTGCCCGACCTGATTCTGGGTACGGGGCCGGGCGACCTGTTCATTGCGCGCAGCATCGGGAATGTGGTGCCGGTAACCGGCAGCGATGTGGATGGCGTAACGGCCACGATCGAGTATGCCGTGGAGGTGCTCAAGGTAAAGCACGCCATCGTCTGCGGCCACTCCGACTGCGGCGCGCTCAAGGCCGCGCTCGATCGCAAAAAACTTGAAGCGCTGCCCAAGGCCCGGAGTTGGCTGAGTCACATTGAAGGCGCCTTCACCCACCGCCAGCCGTTGAACCCCGCCGATGGCGACCACGCCGAGCTTGCCTCGCTCATCCGCGGCAACGTGGTGGCGCAATTGCACAACCTGCGCGCGCAGCCGTCGGTGGCTCGCGCATTGGTGGAGGGCCGACTGGCGGTGCATGGGTGGTACTACGACATTCTTACCGGCAGGATTGAGCAGTTCGACGAGCAGGAGCGGAGGTTTGCCGGGCTGACGGAACAGTGAGCTGAAGAATCCAGAAACTGAGACTAGACGGAAACAGAGAGCCTCGACCTGGTGATAAACTAGATTGTGACCTAGTTTATGCTTTGGGAGGCGATCGATGCCGACAATTGGAATCTTCGAAGCAAAGGCAAAGCTTTCTGAGATTGTCCGGCTTGCGGAGGCTGGCGAGCGGTTCACGATAACGGTCCGCGGCCGGCCCGCAGCGGAAATTGGCCCGGCCCCTGTACCCAAGCCCGCCCTTTCTCCAGAAGAGATTGAGGCCGCTTACGAGCGCATGATGCACCCGCGGATTCAGGGCATTTCGCACGAAGAAATCCGGGCCGCGATCGAGGAAGGCCGTCTTTGAAGATCGTCCTCGACGCCTCGATGGCCCTGGGGTGGCTCATCCATCGGGCGGACGCGGGGGAGGCCGCGCTTGCGAGGCAGGCTTTTGTTGAAGTAAGCGTGCACGGCGCGGACGTTCCAGGTTTGTGGTTCGCGGAGGTGGCAAACACATTGCTCGTGTTTGAACGCGCAAAGCGCCTCAGCGAAGCGGACTCGACGAAGTATCTTTCCAGCCTTGCGCTTCTGGCGATTACGGAGGACGATTTGCCTTGTGCATCGGTACAATCGCGCGCGCTCGATCTCGGCCGCCGGTTTGCCCTCAGCGCTTATGACGCCACGTATCTCGAACTGGCTATGCGCAATGCCGCCACTTTGGCCACCTTCGACCGCAAGCTGGTCGAGGCTGCCAGGACCGCCGGGGTGAATGTCTTCGGCGATCCGGTATAGGCCAAAAACGTCACTTGGGTTATGATTACGTCTATAAGGAAGGCGGTTCTCTTTCCCTATTTCGCTTTCAGGTGGTGCGTGTGTCCCGATTCTTTCAACGGATAGTCTTCGTTCTCTCCGTGGCGATCTTCGCCGCGCTCGGCTTTGGCTTTATTTTCGGCGAGTTCGGCTGGTTTGGCGTTCATGCCGGCGGCGAGCAGGACGGCGCCTACAAGCAGATGCGCGTCTACGCCGAAGTGCTCAAAAAGGTCCAGACGGATTACGTCACCGCGCCCAACATCGACACGGTAACTACGGGCGCGCTGCACGGCCTGCTCGAGTCCCTCGATGCCGACTCCAGCTACCTGACTCCTGCGGAGTACAAGATCTACAAGGAACGGCCGGCCACCGGCGTGGCGCAGGTGGGCATCTCCGTTTCCAAGCGCTATGGCTACGCCACGGTGGTGAGCGTGCTGCCCGGGTCGCCCGCCGACAAAGAACACCTGAACGACGGCGACGTGATCGAGTCGATCGGCGACCAGTCCACCCGCGAGCTGTCCCTGGCCGTCATCCGGCTGATGCTCGAAGGCAAGCCGGGATCGACGGTGACGCTTTCGGTTGTGCGGCCGCGCAAGGCGGACCCCGACAAACTCACACTCACCCGCACCATCGACGCTTTGCCCTCGCTCGAAGAGCAGCAGTATGACAATGCGAGCATTCTCTATCTCAAGCCGGGCGTGCTGACCAAGGCGCGGGTCGACGAGATTGCCGCCAAGATCAAGTCCGAAGGCAAGAGCCGCAAGGTGCTGCTCGACCTGCGCGACGACTCCGAGGGCGACGCACAGCAGGGCGTGCGGCTGGCCAACCTGTTCATCAAACAGGGCACATTGGCCACGCTCGAAGGCCAGAAGTATCCCCGTCAGACATTCGCCGCCGATCCCGGCGAGTTTGAGACCGGCGCACCGGTTGCGGTGCTGGTAAATCGCGGCACGGCGGGGGCGGCGGAATTGACGGCTGCGGCCATTGAGGATGCCAAGCGCGGCGACGTGGTGGGCGAGCGGACCTTTGGCGAGGGATCGGTGCAGAAGACCATCGAACTGCCCGATGGCGCGGCGCTGATGCTGACCGTGGCCAAGTACGAGAGCCCCGACGGCAAGAAGATCCAGGACGACGCCGTAACGCCCAACGTGGTGGTGGAGACGGCGGCGGACGATGACTTCGAAGAAACGCCGGCCAACAAGGGCGATGAGCAGCTCAACAAGGCGCTCGAATTGCTCAAGGCCAAAAACGGCTGACCTTCCTGGGTTATTCCCGCACTTGCCCGGTGAGGTTCCCAGTCACCTAAGTGTGTACGCGGCTGAAGCTCAGTCGTGCTACGCTCAGGTGAGACATTTTCCTCTGAGAAGAACGGCTGACATTCGGATTGAAGGGCCGGGATTTAGCTCTTCCATTTAGCTGCGTCAATACGCTCTGTCTGGATAGATAACTCGATCGGAGAAAATGCTCTTTGAGGCCTGAATTGCTTGGCTGCTACCCCCACTCAGCCGGTTGAACCGCGGCGCCTTGGCCGGACGCACAGGCTGGACGACTCTGGTAACCCGCCTGATCCGCCGCAACGGCCGCGCCCGCAGCAGCCCCGCCGCAGCCGTCCGCCTGCACCACGGCGCAAGCTGGCTGGCCCGTTTACGCTGGCCGCCTTGCTGGCGCTGGCGGTGATTACCGGCTCGCTGGCCGGACTCACGCTGGTTTACTCCGTCGATCTGCCCCAGATCAACGACCTCGAACACTACCGCCCTTCCACAACAACCGATTTGTATGACCAGAAGGGCCGCATCATCGGCTCCTTCGCGCTGCAGCGCCGGGTCGTCGTCGGCTATGACGGTTTCGCTCCGGTGTTGCGGCAGGCGGTCATCTCTATCGAAGACAAGAACTTCGAGTCGCATTGGGGCATCAACGTGTTTCGCGTGCTGGGCGCGGTGGTGCACGACCTGCGCAGCCACGGCCGCGTGCAGGGCGCCTCCACGCTCACCATGCAGCTGGCGCGCAACCTGTTTCTCTCTTCCGAGCGCACCGCCATGCGCAAGCTGCAGGAGGCGTATCTAGCGATCCAGATCGAGCGTGCCTTTACCAAGGAGCAGATCTTCACGCTCTACGGCAACCAGATCTATCTCGGTAGTGGAATGTACGGCTTTGAGGCCGGCTCGGAGTTCTATTTTGGCAAGCACGCCAAGGACCTGACGCTGACCGAAGCGGCGCTGCTGGCCGGCCTGCCCAAGGCGCCGTCGGCTTATTCGCCGCTGGTCAATCCGGAAAGGGCGCTGCGCCGGCGCAACCTGGTCATCTCCGAGATGGAGTCGGACGGCAAAATCACCCATGCCGAGGCGGAGCAGGCGCGCGCGGCGCCGCTGGGCCTGCACATCACGCAGCCGCAGTCGAACGTGGCGCCGTGGTTTCAGGAAGAGGTGCGCCGCGAGCTTGAAAATCGCTTCGGAACCGAGCAGGTGCACGAGGCCGGCCTGCGCGTTGAAACCACGCTCGATCTCGACCTGCAGCAGACCGCCAATCGCGCCGTCGCCGACGGCCTGGTCGCCTACGAGCATCGCCACGGATGGAAGGGCAAGCTCGATAACGTTATCGCCGACGGAACGACGATCGCAGCGTACAACCATCCCGACTGGGCGGTCAGGAACGAGCCTGGCGATTCTGTGCACGCCGTAGTCACCAATGTCTTGCCGATGGAGATTCGCGCGCGCGTCGGCGCGGATGAAATTGTGATGCTGCCCGAGGACTGGAAGTGGACTGGCCAGCACTACGCCGACGCGCTGGTCAAGCCGGGCGACGTAATTTACGTCCACCTGAGCGACGCCATGGAGGGCAGCGCGCGCCGCGCCGCGCTCGAGCAGGACTCCGGCGTGCAGGGCTCGCTCTTCGCCATGGACAACACCACCGGCGACGTGCTGGCCATGGTCGGCGGGCGCGACTTCGCGCTCTCGCAGTTCAATCGCGCCACGCAGTCCGAGCGGCAGACCGGCTCCAGCTTCAAGCCCTATGTTTATACGGCGGCGGTGGAAGACGGCGCCAGGCCCAACGACATCATCGTCGATGGCCCGGTAAGCTTCGGCAGTTACACGCCGCATAACTACGAGAATGACTACAAGGGGGCAATCAGCCTGACTTATGCGTTTGCCGAGTCGCGCAATATTCCCGCGCTCAAGCTGGCTGCGCGCGTAGGCATCCACAAGGTGATCGATGTGGCGCACCGCTTCGGCGTCACATCGAACATTCCCGCTTACCTGCCGGTCGCGCTCGGCGCTGTCGAAATCACGCTGCAGGAGCAGGTCGACAGTTATTCGGTCTTCCCCAACGACGGCCTGCTCGTGAAGCCGCGGCTGATTCGAAAGGTTGAGAACGCCGACGGCATCACGCTCTGGGAAGATACACCTTCGGTCGACCAGGTCATCGACCAGCAGACCGCGCGCACCATGATGACTTTCTTCCGCGCCGTCACGCGTTCCGGCACCGGCGCGGCCGCGGCGCAGTTGAACCATCCCCTGGGCGGCAAGACCGGAACTACCAGCGACTTTACCGATGCCTGGTTCATCGGCTTCTCGCCTTCGGTCACTTGCGGCGTGTGGGTGGGCTACGACAGCCGGCAGTCGCTGGGCGAAAAAGAGACCGGCGCGCGGGCTGCGCTGCCTATCTGGCTGACGTTCATGAAGGCCGCCATCGCCGGCAAGGACGACGAGCAGTTCCTGGGCGACGAGGAGGACGCGAACAAGCTGAAAGCGGCCAACGCAGCGGGATCGACAGAGCCATCGCCGCCGAAGAGAAGTTCAGCCGCGTCTCTTGCTCAGCCCTCGCCGCAAAGGACGGCCGTTGCAAAGCCCCAAAGGCCTACCGCGGTCGCTGTCCAATGACTCCGGCAGGGACCGCGGAGGTTTTTGGGGTGATGCGGGTATCGTGCCGTTAGCGTTTGGGATTTCCGATCCATTTCGCATAGAACGCGAAATGGATGGGGCACGGTGACTTTGTGTCACTTTCCTCGTTGGTTGAGCTGGCACTCTTCCAGGAGCCGGAAATACCTCTTCGACTTTGCCACATCTTTCATGATCTGCGCCTTCAGCGCTTCCGGTGTGGGCCATTCCAACTCCGGGCGCAGACGGCGCATGAATTCGAGTTTTAATGGCGTCTGCTCGTCGAGATCGACTGGCTCGAAGTCGAGGATGTGCGACTCGACGGCGAACGACGGCTCACCAAATGTTGGCCGGTTGCCGATATTGGTGACGGCCTGGAAACAACGCTCGCCAACCGTGAGGCAAGTGACGTAAACACCGAAGCCCGGCAGCAATCCGTCGTAAGGCGCAAGGTTCACCGTAGGTACCAGCAGCTTCGATCCGATGCCGCGCCCGCGCGCCGGCGTTGAGACTACGCCAAACACGCGGCCCAGCATCCACCGCGCGCGGCGCACGTCGCCGGCCACAATCAGCGCGCGCACCGCGGAGCTCGAAACATCGAGCCCATGTACGCGCAGCACTGCATGCACGTCGACCTTGAATCCGAACTCGGCTCCGAACTCCGCCAGCTCTTTCACGCCTGCGCGCGCGCCATGGCCGAAGCGAAAACTGGGGCCTTCGTGCATTCCTTGAACTCGCAGTTTCTCGACGAGAACTTCGCGCGTAAACTCCCGCGCCGTCACGCGGGAGAGCGCCTCGTCGAAGTGGAGAACGAGAATGGCATCGACGCCGGTTGCCGCGATCAGTTGCAGCCGCTGCGGCAGGAACGTTAGCAGCTTCGGCGCTACGTCGGGATGCAAAAACTGCGCCGGGTGCGGATCGAAAGTAATGGCGATGGAGCGAATGCCGAGCGCCCGCGCTTCGGCCGCGGCGAAAGTGAGCAGCCCCTGGTGGCCTACGTGCACGCCGTCGAAGTTGCCAACCGTAATGATGCTGGGACCGAAGCTGGGGGGGATCTCGTCCAGCGTGCGATAGATGGAAATCGCGCGTGCGGCGTGCGGCTCGAGCGGTGCGGTCGTCATGCCAGTGCCACCGGAATGGTGAGTCCGTCGTAGGCCAGCTCAATGCTGGAGGGCAGCGTGCGATTGGTCTCTTCGTGGCCGAGCTCGTGGGCCATGTGAGTGAACCAGGTGTGGCGCGCGCCGATGCGCTGCGCCCAAACCATTGCTTGCTCCACCGTGGCGTGGCTGGGGTGCGGCTTGTGCCTCAGCGCGGAGAGGATCACGTGATCGAGGCCTTCGAGCAGCGCGAAGCTCGACTCGGGGATGTTGCTCACGTCGGTGAGGTACGCGGCGCGGCCGAAGCGAAAGCCCACGATGTGTTGCTGACCGTGCAGAATGGGAACGCGGATGAACTCGACACCATAAACCGGCGTGCGATCGTGCAGCGGCATCAGTCGCACGCGCGCGCGCGTGGGATAGGTTGCGTGCGGCGAAAACGTGTAGTCGTAGACGCGCTCCAGAATCGCGGTGGTCTCCACCGAGGCGTAGAGCGGGATGGGACCGAACTCGCGATTGGCGATGAAGCTCAATGGCCGCAGATCGTCGAGGCCGAGAATGTGGTCGGCGTGGCCGTGCGTGTAAAACACCGCGTCCACGCGCGCGATGCCGCTGCGCAGCGCCTGCTCGCGAAAGTCAGGGCCGGTGTCGACAATGACAACGCGCTCCTGGCCGTCATGGCGCCATCGCACCAGCACCGAGGGACGCAGACGGCGGTCGCGCGGGTCGGCCGAGGTGCACACGGCGCAATCGCAACCGAGTGAGGGAACGCCCATCGACGTTCCCGTGCCGAGAAATGTGAGCTCGCCTTCCATGCGTGAGCGGCCGCCCTAATTCGTACCCTTGGGTGGGGCCGGCGCGGCTACGCCTTGCAGCGTGATCATGCGCGTAACTTCGAGGAAGGCCATGCGCGCCTCGTAGAGAACCGTCTGCAGGGTGCGGTCTTCAGCTTCGGTCAGGTTGCCGCGCGTTTTTTCGGCGAGGACGCCCAGCATGTCGATGGTCTGGCGCGCGCCCAGAATGTCTACGCGCGGCCGCTGCCCTTCCGGCGTACCCGCGCCCATCTGGATCATGGCGGATACATAGAACTGCTGCACGAGCTGCTCGAAGGTCACAGGCTGCGCGGCGCCCATGGCGGGGTTTTGCGCGCGCGCCAGGTCTTCGAGCCGCTGCGCCGAGGCGTCATACGCAGTCTTCTGCTCGTCCGATTCTTCGGGGGTGGGCGGCGGGGGCATTTCGCCGGAAAATTCTTCTTCGAGCTCCGGCTCGGCTGCCGATTCCGCTTGTGCCGCCGGCGCAGTCTCCACCAGTCGCGGTCCTGCACTTGCGGCGGCAGGCTTCGATGCCTCCGCCGCTGCGGGTTTCTGCGGCTGGGGCACCGCAGGCTTCTCCGCCTGAGACGCCGGCTGCTGCGCGGCTTCGCGCTCTTCTTCTTCCGCCTTGAATTTGCGGCGGTCAATCACTTCGAACTTCGGGGATTCGCTCATGGTTCCGATTTTCCGATTCGTTAAGGGTTCAGGGCAGATGGAGCGGCCGAGATGCGCGCGGTACCCGCGGCCGATCCGGCAGCGTAAGTGAAAGTTGAGTTGGAGGATTCGGCCTCGGCGCGAATCATGCCCAGTGCGAAGACGCGCTTTCCGGAGGGCAGCGGCAGTTCGGCGGCACTGGTGATGTGACCCGCGGCTTTTGAGTCCGCGGCCGCAGCGGCGCTCGCACCGGAAGCTGGTTCGATGAAAAGCTCGGTACCGGCTGGAGGCAATGGGCCGGTGAGCTCCAGCGGGCGCAGGTGACGGTGCACGTTGCCGCGCGAGCGAATCCGCTCCACGATCTCCTGGCCCAGGTAGCAGCCTTTGTTGAAGTGGAGCGCGCGCGACTGCGCGGTCTCCTGCGGCAGGTCGCGCTCGACGATATCGATGCCATAGGCGGGAATGCCTTCGGCAATGCGAAGCATCTCGAGCGCGGCGACTCCAACCGGAGTTGCGCCGGCTTCCAGGAACGCCTCCCACAGCTGCTTCAGCGCGGCATGAGGCGCCCAAAGCTCGTAGTGCGGCGCCAACACGCCGTAACTCCGGCGAATGACGAGGTTGAAGCCGGTCCAATCGGCGCGAGCTTGCATGAGCGGCTCATCGAGCGCCGGCAAGCCGAGGCGCGTGAGTATTTCGCCGGAGTGCGGTCCCGTAAGGCCCAGCGCAGTCTCCTCTTCGAGTGCAACCAGCTCAACGTCGTCCATGATGATGAAGTGGTTGAGGTGCGCCAGCAGCTTGTCGTACTGATCGGCGGCGATCTCCAGTTCGAGCGCATCTCCATCCCGCCACACCCACACGTCGCCCTGGATGCGCCCCTGCGCGTTCAGCACCAGGTTCCACGCGCCGGTGTTGGGCGCCAGGTCGCTGACCGTGTTGGTGACCATGCCGCTGAGCCAGCGAAAACGGTCTTCGCCGCGCACCGCCACGCGCCGCATCCATCCCAGGTCGTGGACCGCTCTACCGGAGACCAGCGCCTCTATTTCCCGCGCCGGTACGTCCAACTCATGTGGAGTAAAAACGCCGCGATATGCAGCCAGATCCCGCGCGAGCGGTGAATGCGCAACCAGCGCGGCCAGTGGCGTGGCGCTCGGAGAAACGGCTGCGGCAATGTCCGTTGGAGTCATTGGGGAGTTAATTCCGGCAGCCCGAGCCTGAATTCACGGTACAATTCCGGCACCGGACCGCATCTTAATTATAGCCTCGGGAGAACTGGCGGGGCTCGGGAGAGCAATTGGGAGACTGGATGAGCAGGCAGCAACAATTGGACGGAAGTTGGTGGTGCCTATGGGCCTTGGCGGCAGTTTTTTGTCTGGGTGCGACCAGCGCCTCAACGCAGGAGCCTGCACCCGCCCAGCAGCCATCTACTCCGCCGGCCGTGAGCCAGCAGCCTGCCCCGAATCAGGAACAGTCTTCCCCGGCTGCCAGCGCGACGGAAAAATTCAAGCAGGATCAGGCCTCTGGGACCGATCAGAAAAGCGGCGAAACCCGCATCACACCCGAGCAGGCCAAGCAGCTTTTCAGTCTGGTCGATGTCCTGATCAAATTCTCCTCCGATGAAAGCGGCCTGCCCATCAAGAGCGAAGTGAAGCGGCAGTTGACCAGCCGCGCGACCGTGGAAAGCTACCTGAAAGAAAAGTTCGACGAAGACGAGGGCGCCAAGCGCCTGCAGCGCGCCGAGATCGTGATGAATAAATTCGGCCTGCTCGATCGCGACTTCGCGCTGAAACCATTCCTGCTCGCCCTCCTCAAGGAACAGATCGAAGCCTATTACGATTCGAAGACCAAAACCGTTTACTTGCTGGACTGGGTGGATGCCGACGAGCAGAAGCCGGTGCTGGCACACGAGCTCACCCACGCCCTGCAGGACCAGAGAACCGATCTGGAAAAGTGGAGCGACCAGACTCCCGACGAGGTCTCCACCAACTACCACGACGATGTGGACCATCTGGCCAAGGATGAAATGGACACCGCGCGCGAGGCCGTGACCGAAGGCCAGGCGACGGCCGTGATGATGGATTACATCCTCAAGCCGCTGGGCAAAAGCCTGATCAAAGATCCGGAGCTGATGGACGTGGTGAAGGACGACATGTCCGGGTCGGAGAACTCGCCGGTACTGGCGCGGGCTCCGCTGCTGCTGTCCGAGTCGCTGCTCTTTCCTTATAAGGAAGGCCTGAGCTTCGAGCAGGATATATGGATGGACAAGGGGCAGGCGGCGGCATTTGCGGGCGCGCTCGACCACCCGCCCAGTTCGAGCTGGGAGATCATCAATCCCCGCGAGTACGAAGCCCGCCATCTGCCGGCGGTGCCGCTGATGCCCGACATTCACCCACTCGTCGACAAGCTTTACAAGCCTTACGACATCGGGCAGGTGGGCCAGCTCGATCTGCACATCCTGGCCGAAATCTACGGCGGGGACGACGCCGCGCGCGACCTCACGCCGGCCTGGGACGGCGGCATCTACTGGGCCGGCCAGCTGCTCAGCGCCAAAACTCCGGCCGAACAGGCCAGCACCAAGTCCATCGCTCTGTTCTATCTTTCGGCGTGGAAAAACGCCGCATCGGCCCAGGCGTTTGCCGCGCTCTATGCCCACCAGCTGGACAAAACATTCTCCGACGTCAAGCGCGACGTCCCCGCCGAGAGCAGGGCCGCGGTATCCCTGCCGGCCGACACCGACGAGCGCGTATTCTCAACCGACGAAGGACCGGTGGTCGTCACCACTCGCGGCAAGCTGGTCTTTGTAGCCGAGAGCTTTGACCTCGAAGTTGCGCAAAAGCTCGCTACGCTTCTGCTCGACGCGCAAGGCACGGGCGACCTGAAGCTGGCCCGCTCCGTGCGCCAGTCGCCGTTCGCCACCCAACCAGTCGGCGAGCCGCTCACCGCCGGCCTGGTGCGCCTCTTTCAGAGCTGCGGCGCGATGAAGGCCGCCGTCGACGCCGCGGTGAAGCCCGCCGAATGAAACCAGCGCGGTGAGTCTGAGGTTGGTCGCAACTAGAGCGGTTCCACAATTCACGTGTCCTGTTTGGTGTCGTGAAAGATGGCTTTTTCTTGAAGAAAAAGCCACTTGAGGGTAGTGGATTCGGGATACAGCAATTGTGGAACCGCTGTAGGTCGCGCTAAACGCAGGTCCCCTTCGACGTCGATTGGCTCAAAAGACGAGCGAACTGCGCTCCGTCGAAAACGCGGTGGGGTTCGGACGCCCCTCCGGGGCTTGGCTTTCATTGATCGCTCGCTTCCCAGGGTTCCGCTTCGCTTCACCCTGGGCTATTCTCCGTGCTCCCTCCGGGAGCATGCCTGCGCGGTGACGGCTTTCAAATCGTTCCGTGGAAGCTCGCGTCCATGGCTCGAAGGCCCAGTCAATTAACGCTCTTCCGGCGGGTTGAAACCGCCGGCTCCTCCAAAATCCGCTATTCACAGCTCGAGTATTATTCTTTCTGCACCAGGTACTCGTCCACCAGCACCGCCACCAGCACCGCGGTGGGAATGGCCACCATGGCGCCGGGAATGCCACCGAGATCGAACCCCAGCAGCAGCGCCACCAGGATGCCCAGCGAAGGAAGGTCGACCCTGTTCTTCATAATGCGCGGTGTGAGGAGCGAGTTTTCCAGCCAGATATACACGAAGAAGAAAATGGCCACTCCCAGCACCCGGCCCCACGAGTCAATTGCGGCCACCAGCACCGCAATGCTGATGCTGATGACGGCGCCGAGCACGGGAATGAGGTTGAGCGTTCCGGTGAGCACCCCCAGCGCGTAGGGGTAGCGCACATGCAGCAGTACAAAAACGAGCGTGCTGCTCAGGCCGAGAACGAGCATCAGACTGCCCTGCCCAAGCAGCCACTTGCCCATGCGCACATTGGCGCGCCGCAGAGCCAGGTCCAGCCGCTCCCGCCTTTGCGCCGGAAAGAACGACAGAAACCATCTGTACGCAAGCTTGCCATCGAGAATGAAATAAATGGTGAGGACAACGCCGGTGAGGATACTGAACAGCGCACCGGCCCAGTTTTTCATCGACACCAGCAGTTGGCCGACCGCGGTGCTGAGGAAATCCTGAACCTTGGCGCCGATTCCGGCCGCGTTTAACTGGTCGAGTATGGGCAGGTTGACTAGCTTCAGCAAGAGACTCGGCAATCGCCCCGGCATTTCGCCGCCGAACGATTGCAGATCGCGAACCACGGGCGGAATGGCCAGGAAGCCGAAGCCGACTATTCCCGCCAGCGCGGCCAGCAGAAGATACAGGATGGCGAATCCCCTGAACGGCTGCCAGCGGCCGATGTGAAGGTGCCCCACAAAACGCACGATGGGATTGACAACGACCGCAAACAGCGCGCTGACGTAGAGCAGGGTCAGCACATCGCGCGCGAGCCAGGCTACGTAGCCCGCGGCCGCAAGAGCAAAGAAGAAGACAATGTCACCGCGATGAGTGGGCTCGTTGCCGGAGGACTGGGTCATCAATGGAGTTCCTGCAAGCCGGATCGGACGGTCCCGGCAAGCCATCGGATCGACTTCAGGGCAACAGCTTCAAAGGGACTTGGATGCAACGAGGCATCCAGGCCGGTAGGTCCGGGCTTTACAGGCTGCGGAAAAACTCGGAATCTCGCGTGGAATCGGTGGAAGGTATTCCCCCGGGGCTGAAGCCCCTTCGATTCTGCCGGCTTTATGCGGGGGTTAAAACCCCCGCCTCCCTCCGGATCGAGTTTTTCCGCAGCCTGTGAAGCCCGCACCCTTCACCGCAGGAGGTTTTACCGCAGCCTGTTCAGCCCCTGAGGTACGTCATCGCGGCCGGGATGCGCCCTAATTGTCCCCGCCCAGCATCGACCCCACAATGCCGCCCAGCAGCGCTCCGCCCGCTCCCGACGCCGCAACTTCGCGCCGGTCGCGGGGCAGATAATGCTCAATCTGGTGCGCCAGCCGCGAAATCGGCAGCGTCTGCAGCCACACCGTTCCCGGCCCAGTGAGCACGGCCAGAAAAATTCCATCCCCGCCGAAGATCATGTTCTTGATTCCGGGAACCGTCGTGATCTGGAACCCCACCGACGCCTGGAACGCGCCCACGTGGCCCGGATGCACGCGCCACACCTCGCCCGGCTGCAGGTTCTTCTGGATCAGCTCGCCCGACAGCTCGATCCACGCCGTGCCCGAGCCGCCCACCTTTTGCAGAATGAACCCGTCGCCGCCAAAGATGCCCGCGCCCAGCGACTGCTGGAACCCGATGGTCAGCGTCACCTGCGGCGTGGCGCAGAGAAACCCGTGCCGGTGAATCATGAGCTCCTGCCCGGGATTCACCTGCACCGGCACAATGTGGCCGGGCACCTTGGTGGCGAACGACACTTCGCCGGGATACTGGAGGGCGCGGTACTCGGTCATGAAGATGCTACCGCCGGCCACCGCGCGCTTGAACACGCCGAACAACCCGCCGCCTCCGCCCATCTGCGTGTGCGTCGTCATCTGGATCGAAGCGCTCATCCAGGAGAGCTCGCCGCTCTCTGAAAAAACGCTCTCGTTGGGGTCAAGCTGCACGTCGAGGACGGGCATGGTGGTGCCCTGAATCCGTGTCTGCATCGCAAGAATCTCCTGTGGAGGACAGTTTACCCGGCAATGGAGGAGAGATGTCGAACAAAATCGCGATGGGGAGGAAAAGAACGCAGCAGTCACGGTCGGAGCGAGGCGGGCAGATTTCAGTATCGGCGGCGCTCGATTCCCCTGGGCCTCTGACCGGGTGATTTCGTTTGTTGCGATTCAGGGCTGCGGTATCCCACCCTTTCGCCAAAAGAGGGCGAAAGGATGGGGCACGGATGTGGCGGTATCCGACCGTAGGCGCAAAAACAGCTGCGCGCCGAGAGTGGGGCACCCAGATTGGTGCTAAAGCAAACGGTCGGAGGCCTAGTGGTGGCTTCCGCCGGAAGACCCTCCATGGCTTGCCGACGGAGCGCTCGGCGCGGACATCGAGGAGCTTGCGCTCTGGGCGCTGGAACCGCTAAACGCTGCCGACGCGCTGGACGGCGCCGCCGGCGGTGATCCGCGATGCATGGAACCCACGCCCGCAAACTCGTGCCCGGGCTCGCTCCGGCCGCTCGGAGAGGCCTCGAAGTAGACCTGGGTGCTGACTGAGCCCCTGGCGTTGGCATGCTCCGAGTACTTCTGCAGCTTGCCCAACTCCTCTCTGGGAACCCCCAGTCCGGCTGAATCCTTGCGGAAGACGAATGAGCTCGACGAGTCGACGTCGGATCGCACCAGCGGCTTTTCACTCACCGTCAGCACGGATGACTCGCCCACGCGCGGCCCTTTTATGGGCGCCTTGGGGAGATTGACCGGCGAATTCGCGCCCGCGACCATGTTATTCAGCCCATTCCATGAGCCGCCGGGCATCCATCCCCAGCCGGTACCCTGGCAGTAGGACCATGATCCGTAGTGGTAGGGGGTCCATCCCCAGGGATACGGAGACACCCAGGAGTAGCCCGCGCCCTGGTAATAAGCCCAGGCGCCGTTGGAATACGGACTCCACCCCGCGCTGGCGAAGTAGGGCTGCCACATCGTACCGCAGCTACCCAAATCGTTGAAGGCGCCGTAATACGCCATGTCGCTCGTGCCATAAGTATAGGGCGAGCCGCTCAGGGCGCTCGTTTGCGCAAACCGCTCGTGATATTCGGCCTCATTGTGGTCCCAGGAGTCGAAGTCACTGGCTGCTACTTCCTTGGTCACCGTCGGCTCAGTGGATTCGGCCATCGAGAACGTGACTGTCTTCTTGCGCGGAACGTCGATCTCGCCTGAAGGGCCGTCTACGCGAAGCGCGCCGTCGAGCACGGCCAGCTTCGCCTCTGTTCCCTCCATCTGCAGCCGCACGTGACTCAACGCCGGAAGCCGCACGGTCTGCTCCCCGAAGAGCAGATTGAATTCGTTGCCCGGCGATTTCACCATGCTCACGTAGGCCATTCCCTTGAGCAGGCGAACGGATGAGACGGTTGTGCCGCCGGGCAGCCGCTCCAGGGCGGGGAACTCGACAACGGAGTTCGGTGCAATGCGCAGCGAGCTGTTGTCTTCGAATTCGACCTCGGCCACGCCGGTTTGGGTCTGCAAGCGGCTCTTTTCCACGATGGGCATGTTGGTGATTGCGGTCTCGAAACCGCGGCCATCGGCGCGATCCATGCTCACCGCGCCTTTGATCTGGCTGAGACGCACGATGCGAACCTTCGAAGCGGAAGCGGACGGCGCGGCCTGTTCGGCGGTTTGCGCGAAAGCTGTGGCGGCGAGCAACAGGATCGAGAGAGGAGCTGTTGCGAAGCATGCGGCGGAGACTTTTATCATGTCCGCCTCCTTCGTGGAGAGATCCGGTGAGGTCCTAAAGCCTTGGAAGGGTCGAGCCGCGATTTGGTTACGGCCGAATTGTGGCGATAATGTTAGCACGAATCTGCCGGCGCGTGCTTTTCGGGCGGTGGGGCAGGTTGAAGGAGCACCGCCTCAGGGGCTGAAGCCCGCTCTTCATTTCAGAGGCTTTGTTGCACGGGCTGAAGCCCGTACCCTTCAAACTGACCCGCCGCTTTTGCTGACCTGCAGCCGCTTTTCGGTCGCCAACCCCGGCCTATTCCACGATTTTCAGGCTTGTCTCGGCGTCGGCCAGCGAGCTGCCGCCCACCCAAATGTCGTAAATCGTCGGTTCCACGGTGCGCTTGATTTCAACGTTATAGAAGCTCAGCTCGTCGAATCCCAGCGGAAAGTCGACGTGTTTTTGCTCGCCGGGAGCCAACGTGACCCGCGCGAACCCCTTCAGCTCGCGCACCGGCTGCGATACGCTGGCCGCGGTGTTGCGAATGTACAGTTGCACCACCTCGGTTCCCGCCACACTGCCGGTATTTTTCACGTCCACGCCTACCTTGACCACGGGCGTGTGCCCCGACGCGAGGACTTCGCGCAGCGGAACCTCCGTGCGGCTGACCGTCGGCTGCGAATAACCGAAGCGGGTATAACTCAATCCCCAGCCAAACGGAAACTGCGCCGAATTCTCCTCATCCATGTAGCGCGACATGAACTTCTCTTGCGCATTGCGCGGGAAGTGGCTCAGGTCGCCGTGCGCGGGACGACCCGTCGGCAACTGTGCGTAGTAGAGCGGCTCCTGGCCAACGGCGCGCGGAAAACTCGCCGGCAGCTTGCCCGAGGGGTTCACATCGCCGAAGAGAATATCGGCCAGCGCCGGCCCGGCTTCGATTCCAGGGCTCCAGATTTCAAGAATCGCGGGTACGTGCCCGGCCGCCCACTTGATCTGCAATGGCCGGCCCGCCGTCACCACGAGAATGACGGGCTTGCCGGTCGCAACCACCGCTTCGAGGAGCTTCTCCTGATTGCCGGTGAATCCCAGGTGAACGCGGCTGGATGCTTCGCCCTCCATCCAGTTGGCCGGCTCGCCCAGCATCAGGATGGCCACATCGGCTTTCTTCGCCGTCTCCACGGCTTCGGCAATCGATTTGTCGTCATCGGCAACCGACGCGTTTTCATCCATCGCCATCGGATGATCGAAATCCACATGCTTCAGCACATTCTCATCCGCGCCGCTCAGCAGCCCGCATCCGACCGAATAGAGCAAATGATCGCCCAGCCGCTCACTCAGCGTCGTCTTCGGCGTGATCACATACTTCGGATCGCCGGTAACCGCCCACGCGCCCAGCAGCTCGCGCTGGTTATCGGCAAGTGGGCCGATCAGCGCGACGGTTTTGAGTTTTGGGCTTAGCGGCAGCAGCGGCCCGATGCCCTCGACAGGATCGTTCTTAAGCAGAACAAAAGTCTCATCGGCCACCTTGCGCGCCGCCTCGCGATCTTCCCGCGTTGCGGTGTACGCCGGCCCCGGAGTCGCATACGGATGCTCGAACAATCCCAGCGCAAACTTCACGCGGAGCACGCGCCGCGCCGCCTCATCGACTACGCTTTCGGGAATCTTGCCCGAGCGCACCTGCGCGGCGATTACCGTTCCGTAAAGATTGCCCTCCATATCCATGTCCACGCCGGCTTCCAGGGCCTTGCGCGCGACGGTCTGGTCGTCGCCGATGGCGTGATTGCGCAACTCCGCAACCGCGCCCCAGTCGGAGACGACAAACCCGTCAAAGCCCCACTCCTTGCGCAGAATCTGCGTCAGCGTAAACGCATTGGCCGTCGCCGGCACGCCGTTGATGGTATTGAACGCGCTCATCAGCGTGGCCGCTCCCGCCTCTACCGCCGCGCGATACGGCTCGAGATACACCTGCCGCAGCATGATTTCGCTCATGTCGGCGGCGTTGTAATCGCGGCCCGCGATGGCCGCCCCGTAAGCCGCGTAATGCTTCACGCTCACCGCGACCGAATCCGGCTTCGAGAGGTCGTCCTGCTGATAGCCCTTTACCCACGCGCGCGCCAGCGCCGAGCCAAGATATGGATCTTCGCCGGCCGACTCGACGATGCGCCCCCAGCGCGGATCGCGGGCAATATCCACCATGGGCGAAAACACCCACGCAATGCCGTCCGCGCGAGCCTCTTTTGCTCCGTAGCGCGCCACCGTTTCCACCGCCGATGGGTCCCAGCTCGCCGCCAGCGCCAGCGGCACCGGAAAAGTCGTCCGATGGCCGTGAATCACGTCCTGCCCGAAGATCAGGGGAATGTGCAGCCGCGATTTTTCCACGGCAATGTGCTGGTAGTAATTGGTCGCATCGGCGCCGACCACGTTGAGCATCGAGCCGATTTCGCCCCGCGCCGCCATCTCGTCCCACTTCAAATGCGACTCGTTCGGCCCGGTCGGATTGCCCACCGAATACTGCACCAGCTGGCCGATCTTCTCTTCGAGTGTCATTTGTTTGAGGAGCTTGCTCACGCGCGCGTTCAACTCTTTCGAGGCAAGCTGAGCGTTGGGTACGGGATCGCTCTGCGCCAACGTTGACCTCCAACTGAAACCGGCCAGCAACAAAACGGCAATCAGGACTTGCAGCGAACGGGGTGATGGTTGTTTCATGGCCCCGCCATCATAAATCGTTTAAGCAGGGAAGGTCAGCAGGAGCGGCCGCAGGCTACGCGTGCGAGAACGTGCCAAGTTGATAACCACCCCTCGCCCTTGGCCGCGAGGATGCTCTACTCTGGCCATGGATGCCGATGATCCGGTACATCGCCAAGTTTCGCCGCGCGCTGTGGCAGGCCCTTGAACACGACGTGCTCAACACCGCCAAGGCCGCCGCCTACTCGGGGATATTGATGCTCTTTCCCGCCCTGGTGGTGCTGGCCACGCTGCTGGCCCTGGTGCCGGAGGGAAACTCGCTGTCCGGCGAATTTCGCGTCGCCTTCGAGCAGTTTCTGCCCGCCGACACCCTGTACCTCATCCAGTCGTCGCTGGCCGCGCGGCGCATTCACTCCGTGCAACTGATTTTTTCCGCCGCCAGCCTCAGCGTATTTGCCAGCCTCGGCCTCATGCTCTCGATGATGGAGGGCTTTCGCCGCGCCTACCGCCTGCCGCGCGACCAGTGGGGCTTCTGGGGGCGGCGCCTGCGCGCTGTCCTGCTGGTGCCCATCTCGCTCCTTCCCCTGGCCCTGGCTACGCTGGTGCTCGTCTTCGGGCGCCAGATCGAGCTGTGGATGATCGAGTACGCCGGGCACGACCTGCGCTACGTGGTGCTCATCTTCTGGCGGCTGGCGCGCTGGGCGGTCGCTCTCGTCACCTGCGTGGGCGTGCTCATTGTTCTCTACCATTTCGGCACCAGGCGCACCGAGCACTGGACAGGGGTCGCCCCCGGCGCCATTGCCGCAACGCTGGCGTGGTTCCCGGCCACCCTGGCCTACGGCTGGTACGTCACCCGCCTCGCCGATTACTCAATCTTTTATGGATCTTTCGGCGCCGGCATCGCCACGCTGGTGTGGCTTTACATCACCAGCTTCAGCGCGCTGCTGGGCGCGGAGCTGAACGGTGTTCTCTATCGCGAGCGCCACGTGCAGGAAACGGTCGACGGAATTACGGATCCGGAATAACAGGGAAGACACTGCCCGCGATGGGAATCGTCGCGCCGGTTGCGCTCACGATCCGCAGCCGCAGAGTCGCCGCCATGTAAAATGAAGCCGGCCGCACACTTCTCCAACTCACTCATCTTTCATCCATTGCTGGAGTCCTTCCCCATGGTGTACGCCGAATCAAGCCCGTTCGATTCCGTTGCGAAACGCCGCGCCAAAATCGTCGCCACGCTCGGCCCGGCATCCAACACCGAGCCTGTCCTCCGCGACCTCGTCCGCGCCGGTGTCGATGTGGTTCGCTTGAATTTTTCCCACGGTTCGCATGAGGAAAAGCTGGCGCTCATCCAGATGATCCGCAAGGTGAGCCGCGAAGAGGGCAAGCCGCTGTGCATTCTTGGCGACCTGCAGGGGCCGAAGATTCGCACCGGCACGCTCCAGGACCACAAGCCGGTGATGCTCAAAGCCGGCCAGCGTCTCGTTATCACGCCGCGCGATGTTCCCGGCACCGCGGAGCAGATCGGCACCACATTCAAAACGCTCGCCGGAAATGTGGAGACGGGCTCGCGCATTCTGCTCTCCGACGGCCTGATCGAGATCCGCGTAACCGGCATCGAGGGCGACGACGTCGTCTGCGAAGTCGTGAACGGCGGCCTGCTTGGCGAGCACAAGGGCATCAACCTGCCCGGCATTGCCGTGCGCACGCCATCGCTCACCGACAAAGACTCGGCCGACCTCGAATTCGCGCTCAAGAACGGCGTCGACGCCATCGCCGTCTCCTTCGTGCGCACCGCGGAAGACGTGCGTCTCGTCCGCAACCGCGTGGCCGCGCACGGCGCTGAAACCTGGCTCGTCGCCAAGCTCGAGAAACCGCAGGCCATCGAGCACCTCGACGCCATCCTCACCGTGGCCGACGCCATCATGGTGGCGCGCGGCGACCTCGGCGTCGAAGTGCCGCCGGAGCGCGTGCCCGCGATTCAAAAGCACATGATCCGCCGCGCCGCCGCGTTTCGCAAGCCGGTGATCACGGCCACGCAGATGCTCGAATCGATGATCGAAAACCCGCGGCCAACGAGGGCCGAAGTCTCCGACGTGGCCAACGCCGTTTACGACGGCACCGACGCCGTGATGCTCTCCGGCGAGTCGGCCGTCGGCAAGTATCCCGTCGAGGCCGTCGCCATGATGTCGCGCATCGTGGTCGATGCCGAGCAGCACATCAAAGAGGACAAGCTTTTCGAGCCGCACCAGCGCTTGAGCCGCCTCTCCATTGCCGAAACCATCTGCGAAGCCACGGCGCACGCGGCCGACGATCTTGCCCTGCGCGCCATTGCGCTCTTCACTGAGTCCGGCGCCACAGCGCGCCAGCTCTCCAAGTACCACCCCTTCGTGCCCATCTTCGCGCTCAGCCCGGTCGATGTCACCATCAACCGCATCGCCCTGCTGTGGGGCACCACTCCCATCCGCTGCGCCAAGGTCACTACCACCGAGGCGCTTGTCGACACGGCCGAGACCCTGCTCGAGCAATACGGATACGTCAAGCCGCGCGAGGTCATCGCCATCGTGGCCGGCACGCGCACCATGTCCGGCTCAACGAACTTCCTCCGCCTGCACGTGATGGGCGAACAGAGCCTGGAAGGTACGCGCTTTTTTGCGCCGCACGAAGAGACTGCGGCACCCGGCAACGCCAGTCACACGCGAAGCTCATCGGGGCCAGCCAGGGGCCACTAGCGCTTCCGGCGCCTTACCTTTGGCGCGAACGTGGGGAGTGGTGCCGTTCCGGTTTGCCGGTGAGGAGTGGCAACCTTGCACCGAGCCCAACCGGTCACAGCGACTCAGGAATTGCTGTAGAATCACTGGCGCCATGACGCTCAGCTCTCGCGCGCCTTTTTGTTGCCTCCTGATGGCTTTTGCCCTGGCCGTCTCAAACGCCCAGCCTGCGCCCGTCTCGGCAGCCACCGAGCCCAACGCTCAGGTCTCGAAAGAACAGGCCGGGGAAGAGCAGGCCGCCGTCCAGTGGATGCGCCAGAACGCCATCCCTCTCGAAACCGTCGAAGCAGGCCACGGCTTTGCCGACCTTCAGGCTCTCGGCCAGATCGTGGGCAATGCGCGAATCGTCGAACTCGGCGAAGCCACCCACGGCACGCGCGAATTCTTCCAGCTCAAGCACCGCATCATCGAATATCTGGCCGCGCAAAAGGGATTCACCATCTTCTCCATCGAAGGCAATATGCCCGAGGCTTACCGCCTCAACGACTACGTCCTCCACGGCGTGGGCGACCCAAAGCAGCTTCTTGGAGGCCTGTACTTCTGGACATGGAACACCCAGGAGGTCCTCGACATGATCCTCTGGATGCGCGAATTCAATCAGTCCGGCAAAGGCCGCATCGAGTTCACCGGCTTCGATATGCAGTTCGGCACCCTCTCGGTCGAGGCCGTCCGCCACTTCGTCCAGCAATACGATCCTGCCTGGCTGCCCACCCTTGACCTGGACTGGAAGGATGTCGCCGAGCTCCAGCACATGTCCCCCGGCGGCTCCGCCTCATTCGGAGTCGCCACTGCCACTTTCCCCCTTGCTGCCGCAGCTGGTCACCACATTCGATTCAGCGGCTACATCAAAACCGAGAACATCACCTATGGTTATGCCGGCCTCTGGTGGCGCGTCGATGGCGATGCGGGCAAGACTCTCGCCTTCGATAACATGCGGGGCCGCGGCGCAAAAGGCACGACCTCCTGGACTCCGTACGAGATCTCCCTCGACGTCCCCGCCGACGCGCGTAAGATCGTGTTCGGCGTCCTTCATCCCGGCAACGGCACGGCCTGGTTTGACTCTCTTGCCGTCGAGGTCGATGGCGCTCCTTACTCTGATCCATCTTCCTTGGATCTCGACTTCGAGTCGCCCGCCCTTCGCGGCTTCGAGGTTGGCGGTCAGGGCGCCAGCGGTCAGCGCTTCTCCACCGCCGGCTACTCCATCGCCGTCGATAAATCCGTCGCCCATACGGGCGCCCAGAGCCTTCGCAGCCAGTACACCGTACCAGCGGTCGATGCCGGCGCTGTCGACCCGGAATGCAAGTCCGTTATCGATTACCTCACCGCGCATCGCGCCGCCTTCATCGCAGCCGGAGCCACCGCCGGCGACGCGGACTGGGCCATCCAGAACGCAACCATCGTCCGCCAGTTCGCGCATCTGCAAATCATGGAGAACAGCGGCGACATGAACACGGCCAGCGATTTCCGCGACGAAAGCATGGCAGAGAATATTCGCTGGATCGCCGATCACAACCCTGGCGCGAAGATCGTTGTGTGGGCTCACAATGCTCATGTCTCCTGGTCGTACTCCCAGGGGCGTTCCCTGGGCGGCCATCTGCACAGCTTTTTCGGCCCGCAAGTCATGAATTTTGGCTTTGCCTTCAACCAGGGCTCCTTCCGGGCCGTCGACGTTGCAAACAAAACCGGCGTGCATCCCTTTACGGTTTCCCCCGCCCCCGAAGGCACCCTTGACGCGGCTCTCGCCGCCACCGGCATCCCCGCCTTCGCTCTCGACCTGCGTGCTTTGCCCAAAGACGGCCCTGTCGCCGCATGGTTCGCCCAGCCTCATCAGACTCGCGACATCGGCGCGGACTTCAGCGATGCAAGCGCCCCCAAGCGATGGACCAGCGATTCCGGTCCAAGCGCCTTTGACGCCATTCTCTTCGTCAACACAACCACCTCCGCCCGTCCCAACTAGACGCTGTTGTCCGCATCGTTCGACGTGCCCTATATAATTCTGCGGGGCGAACGACCCGATCGAACAATTGCGCCAAATGTTAGGAGACGAAGGCTATGGAGAGCGGATACTCGTTTTGGAATCGGCGCGATTTCTTGAAGGCGGGCGGCACATCCGCGGCGGTGCTGGGCATGGCGGGAGCAGAGGCTGCGACGGCGCAGGCAGCGCAGGGGCCTGCGGGGCAGACGGCCATGCCGGCAGATACGCCCTATCCCAAGCTCTCCATCATCACCCCGTACTCGCCGGAGAAGCTCGCCTTTGCCGCGCAGGCCGGTTATGAAGGCGCGGTGGTGACGCCGGGCGAGGACTTCAACCCGAACCTGAGCGACACCGCCATCGATCGGATTCTGGCCACGGCGCGCAACGCGGGTATTCGCATTGTCAGCATTGAATACTTCGGTCCCAACCACACGGATCCCGATCGAGGCAAGCGCGCGGCTGCGAATGCCGAGTTTGTTCGCGCCCTGGAGTTTTGCCATCGCCTGGGCTGCAAGTTTGTGGGAACCTTCTCGGGCGGAATGCCAGGCGCCAGCATGGAAGACCAGGCCAAGGCCTTCGCCGACGTCTTCAACGAAAAATACCTGCCCGTTTGCGAAAAGCTCGACGTGACGATGGGATGGGAGGGTTACCCAAACCCCGGCAATTTCGCCAGCGTTCCGGCGGCGATGCAGGCCGTCTTCGACCTCGTGCCGAGCAAGCGGCTGGGGCTGGAATTCGACCCTTCGCATTTCGTGCGGCAGTACATTGACCCGATCAGCGTGGCGTGGCAGTTTAAAGACCGCATCCTCGCCGTGCATGCCAAGGATACCGAGATCATCCAGCCGGTGCTACAGCAGGTGGGCATTGCCGGGCATGGATGGTGGCGTTACCGCATCCCCGGACAGGGCATCGTGAACTGGCCGGAGTTCCTTACGGTGCTGCTGCAGATCCAGTTCAGAGGCGGGATCGCGGTGGAGCACGAGGACGAGTTCTGGGATGCGCCGCACAGCGGCAACCTTCCCGACTTCCCGCAGCAGCGCAAGGACGGATTCATTCTGGCGCGGCGTTTTCTGGGACAGTATCTTCCGGGACGGCTGGTGTAGCACGGACCTATACTGGATGCGAAAGCTTATGCAGCGAGTCCGATGACTACACTCAGCCGACGCAAATTCCTTTCTACCGCCGCCCTCACTGTTGCCGCGTCCCGCCTTGCCGCGCAGAGCCCTTCACAAGCCGAGGTTGTGCTCACCATCCCCGCAGAGGCTACAGGTCCGCACATGCCAGCCGACTTTGTCGGCCTGTCCTACGAAGTGCAGCAGCTTGTTGATCCGAGCTTCTTCTCCGCGGCCAACACCGGACTTGTCCGCCAGTTCAAAGCGCTCTCGCCGCATGGAGTGCTGCGGCTGGGCGGCAACACCAGCGAGTTCGAATGGTGGAAGCCCACGGCTGATTCGCCCGAACCGCAGCATCCGCAAACGCGCGAGGTCGTGGGCGAGCCAAAGGCGCAGTACTACGCCGTGACCGCTGAAGCCGTGCGCAATCTCGGGGCTTTTCTGAAAGCCACTGGATGGACGTGCCTTTACGGCATCGGCATGGGAACCAATACAGCGGAGCGCGCGGCCGAGGAAGCCGAGTTCGTCGCCAAAGCTCTCGGGGCCGGCCTGCAGTATTTCCAGATCGGCAACGAGGTCGATCTCTTCACCCACCACTTGCGCGACCCGCAGACCTGGAACGCCAAGGCGTATCTCGACGAGTGGCTGGCCATGGCCCGCGCCATCTCTGCCCGCGTGCCCGGTGCCAGCTTCGGCATGCCGGACGTGGCCTCAAACGTCTCCTGGCTGACTGAAATTGCCGAGGCGTGGCCGCCCATCCAGAATCCGCCGCACGTTACCACGCTCACGCATCACCACTACTTCGGCGGCCCGGCCACCAATCCCGATGTCAACATCCCCAACCTGCTCAAGCCGGCCACCATGGCCAAGGTTCAGCACACGGCCGACATCGCAACCGCCGCCGCCAACAAAATGGGCGTTCGCGTGCGCATGACCGAAGGCAACACCTGCTATCGCGGAGGCAAGCCGGGCGTGAGCGACGTTTTTGCCGCGGCGCTGTGGTCCGCCGACTACTCGCTGCTGCTGGCGAGCAACAACTACTCCGGCATCAACCTGCACGGCGGCACGGGCAAGTCAGTCGCCAACTCCGTGGGCGGCTTTCTGCCGGGCGACGTGATGCTCAAAGACCAGGGCGCGACCCCCGAGCAGATCGCCACGCACCCGCATCCCTTTTACACGCCCATCGCGACCTTCGGTTCGGAGTACGCGCTTGAGCCTGTCGCTTACGGCCTGCTGTTCGCGGGCGCGCTCGCCGGCGGCACGCTCATCGAGGCCGATCTTACCGCGAAACTTCAAGCCGCGGGAGTCGATGCAACCGCTTATGCCGCGAAGTTCTCCAACGGACGCACGTCCGTCATTGTGCTCAACAAAGATGCGGACAAGGATCTCGCCCTGACGCTTGACTTTGGAGCAGGGAAGACCGGCGCGATCGAAACCGAAGCTTTGCGCGCGCCCGCCCTTGACAGCCGCGAAGCCCACATTGTCCGCGCCGGCGTAGCGGCGCGTCTCAAAGACGGCAAGCATACCGTAACCGTGCCGCGCGCTTCCGGGCTCCGCGTCACGGTGATTTGAGCCGCTGGCCAACTCAATTAGCCAATCCGCTTAATTTGAAGAAGTGCGGCTACAGCGGTTCCACAATTGCTGTATCCCGAATCCACTACCTTCAAGTGGCTTTTTCCTCAAGAAAAAGCCACCTTTCACGACGCCAAACAGGACACGTGAATTGTGGTACCGCTCTAATGAACGTCCGGGCCTCAAGGCCCTCGAATCGATGCGCTTTGTGCAGGGGCCTGAAGGCACCTTCTCCCTCCGAACAAAGGGGGATCTGGCGGGTTTGGCGGAGTCCTGGAATCAGATTGATATTCATCTTCGGACGATGCCTTAGACCTTGCTGTGCAAGCTCGGCCAGTCGGCGCGCCGGTGCTCGAGAAAGGCCTTTACGCCTTCCTTGAAGTCTTCGGTTGAGCGCTGCATCGAGTTGGCGAGGATGGCGTCTTCGATCTCCTCGTCCAGTCTGCGCCGCGCGTGCTTGGCCAGCAGCCGCTTCACGGCCATCATGGCCTGCGGGCTGTTCTGTAGCAGCGATTGCGCCAACGCCTGCGCGCTTTGCATCAGTTCACCGGCCGGCACGATCTGCGTAACCAGGCCCAGGTTCATGGCGTCCTGAGCTTTGATGACTTTGCCTGTGAGCAGCAGCTCGCGGGTGCGCTTCTCGCCCACCTGGCGCAGAAGAAATGATGCAACAATGGCGGGAACAAAGCCGATGCGAACCTCGGTATAGCCGAACTTGGCTTCGGGCACGGCGAGCGTGAAATCGGGAATGGTGGCCAGGCCCATGCCGCCGGCGATGGCCGGCCCGTTAACCGCGGCGATTACCGGCTTGGGAAAGTCATACAGGGTGCGCAGCACCTGGGCCACTTTTTCCGAGTCGCGGCGGTTTTCCTCGTGGGTATGGGCCTGGAGTGTCTGCAGGTGCTCGAGATCGAGCCCGGCGCAAAACGCCGAGCCGGCGCCGGTGAGGATGACTACGCCGCAGTCGCAGTTTTCGGCGTCGTAGAGCGCCATGGTCAGCTCTTCGATCAGCTCGGGGCTGAGCGCATTGCGCTTGTGTGGGCGATTGAGCGTGATGGTCTGGATGCCGCTATCGGAATGAATAAGAAGATGATTGAACCGGGACATGGCGCGCTCCTGGAACGAGTGACCACGATATCAGGTTCCGAGGAAAAATTCCCGAATTCAACGAAGCGCGCTCTCAGTGCAGCGTGCCGTCTCCCAGCGCCCGGCACACCAGGAAGAGCTGCGCGACGCCCAGGAAATGATAGAGGAGAATCTGGCCGGTCACTCCGCTAAGGGTAACGCGGCCTTTGAGGATTTTTTTGGCGAAGTAACCTTCGACTGGAAACTGCAGGAAAAGCATCGCCTGGGAGACTGTCTCGCCCAGGCCGCCGAGGTGCAGCTCGGGGCGCGCGGAAAGCGCGACGAAGGGAAACACAACCCACATTCCCCAAGGCTTGAAAACGACCAGCAACTCCTTCAGCATGGGCGCGAAACAGGCGAGGACGATGCCGGCAACAATGGGCCATGAACGCACCAGGCTCTCGATGCGGTTGTTTTGCCTGCGCTCCCGGTGCCGATCGTCTAAGAAGACAAGTCCCGGTCTACCGGCCGCCTCGGTCTGCTGTGAGCAGGTGTTGGCGTCGGACATGGCTGTAATTAAGTCGTTCATTGTATAAATCTCTAATAAACTGGGGAATTCTTAATATGGCAGGCGATTGCGGGAGTTGTAACTCCCACTTTGGCGGAGGGATCTCCCACTTTGGGCACCAGATGTCCATGGTCAGTCACGGGTCGAATGTCCCTTACAACCCCAGCTCGCCGGCGCGCTTCTTCATCGCTTCAAGGCAAAAGGCGATGTGGGCGTCGAGATCGACACCCAGCTCGGCGGCGCCCTGGATCACGTCTTCGCGGTTCACTCCCCGGGCGAAGGCCTTGTCCTTCATCTTTTTTCTTACGCCGGCCACTTCCACGTCGGCGATGGCCTTGGTGGGCTTGACCAGCGCGCAGGCGGTCAGGAATCCGGCCAGCTCGTCGCAGGCGAACAGGGCCTTGTCGAGATGCGTCACGCGGGGCACGCCGGAATACTGCGCGTGGCCGAGAATCGCGGTGCGCAGCTCCTGCGGCCAGCCGCGCCGCTCCAGCTCGCGGACGCCGACGAATGGGTGCTCCTGAAGCGAGGGGTGGCGTTCGTAGTCGAAGTCGTGGAGCAGGGCAGTGGTGGTGTAGAGCTCGACAAACTCGGCGCGCGCCGGGCCGGCGAGCCCCAAGCGGTCAGCTTCCGCCTCGCCGCAGGCTGTGACGCAGATTTCCACAGCCAGCGCGTGTTTGCGCAGGTTTTCGCTCTGGGTCCATTCGGTCATCAGTTGCCATGCCTGTTCGCGCCCATAGCGTGCATCGCCGTTTTCGCCGCTCATTGATGTTCTCCTCGATTAAGAAAAAAAACTTCCTGTTTACTACCATGGTTCGCAAATCTTCGGGTTTTTCGGGTTATTATGGGATGTTCTTAGGTTTGACACTAAGAATCTACTTGACAATTATGGTTCCTTCCCGCGACAGTAGCACATATCGTGGTGCAAAGAGGCACCTCGGAGGGCTTGCTCTGGCACTCCGCACCCAGCCGATGGCGACCAACCTGGTAAGCGTGGAAACACGCGAAGTCCTACGTTGCAATCATTGCGACCTGGTGCAGTTTAGAACAAGAGACTCCCTTTGCAGAAAATGCCGGCATCCGCTCGATGTGGAGGAGCGGGCGCTGCTGGCGCCGCAACTGGTGGCGCTGCCGTCATTGGCGCAGTCAGCCGAAGCCGGCCTGCAGGTTGCCGGGCAGGTGCGCGAGATTCGCCGCGCCCGCCACTTGAGCCAACGGCAACTGGCCGGCCGCATGCAGGTGCCGCGCACATATATTTCAAAGATAGAAAACGGCAAGGCGATTCCCACGCTGGGCTCGCTGGAGAGGCTTGCGCTGGCACTGGGAGTGGGCGTTTGCCACCTGGTGCGGGATTCGCGCAGCCGGCGCGAGGAAGAGGTGGCCGCCGTTCTGGCCGATCCCTTCCTGGCGGAGCTTGCGGCGCTGCTTCCGCAGTTGGATTCGCTGCACCGGACGCTGATCTACGGCCAGGCGCGCGATATGGCCATGGGCCGGCGCCGCACCGCATAAGCAGCGCCTGTACTGCGCTCCTGTGCCCCCTTGACGGAGGTGCGGCGGCTGGCGCGGAAGTGTCATCGCGGCGCGTGGGTGTGCAATTGCGATGCATCGACGCATGTGCTAGGGTCGATGGTGCCGTAGTTCGGTTTTCGGCGGTCGAGCATGCGCGCCGGAAAAACGGCCGCAGATCCGGTTGACCATCGATCAATCGATCCATCCGCGTGTTCGTCCCGCGGCGCCATCCGCATGCTTCGCGGGCGTGGAAGCCGCAATAGCACTGTAGAGGCGAGTCCTTTGTATCTCACCGAGACCCTGCGCATCCATGAGCTTACGCCCGAGGAGCGCGCAATCTACGCGACGCTGAAGCCGGAACGCCTGCCGGAGCACGTCGCCATCATCATGGACGGCAATGGCCGCTGGGCCGGCCGCCGTTCGCTTAAGCGCTTCTTCGGCCACCAGCAGGGTGCCAAAAGCGTGCAAATGGTGACTGAAACCGCATCGCGAATCGGCCTGCCCTGGCTCACGCTCTACGCATTTTCACTGGAAAATAATCTGCGCCGCCCGCGCGCCGAAGTGAATTTTCTGATGCGCTTGCTCAGGAGCTATCTCGAGAGCAACTTGCAGCGCATGATGGACAACAACGTGCGCATCCGCTACATCGGCCGCACGCACGAACTTCCGCCCGAAGTCCAGGACAAGATGCGCTGGGCGGCCGACGCGACGGCGCTCAATACCGGCACCACGCTGACGCTGGCCCTCAACTATGGCAGCCGATCGGAAATGGTGGACGCCTTTCGCGCGCTGTACGCCGAGATGAAGCACGGGCACGTCAGCCTCGATCACATTACCGAAGAAGACATCCATCGCCATCTCTACACCGCGCACATGCCCGACCCGGACCTGCTGATCCGCACCTCGGGCGAAATGCGCGTCTCGAATTATCTTTTGTGGCAGATCGCATATTCGGAGATCTACGTGACCGACCGGTTATGGCCGGACTTCCGCGGCATTCATCTTCTGGAAGCCATTTCCGACTACCAGCGCCGCGAGCGCCGCTACGGCGGGCTGAGCGAGAGCGTGGGCGAAGTGGAAGAGAACCCCGAGCAGATCCAGATCGCTGCAGGTTGAAGCTGTGCTGCAATATCCGCATGCAGCGACCTCGGAGTCAGAACTGAAATGCACGACGAAATTCCCACGAACGAAACTCCGCACGAAAAAGCCCGGCGGCTCACCGAATCTTTGCGTGGCCTCCTCAAAGAGGAGTTTGCTCCGTTCGGCGGAGCCGAGGGCTTTCTTAGGATGGTTCGTGGCTATGATGAGGAAACGCCAGAGAACCATCGGCCGGCCAATTAAGAACAACCGAGCTGGAGCCGGTCCAGTGGGTATCGCGGTGTATTCTCAACCCAGAAATGAAACGTGTATTTACGGCCCTGGTTCTGATTCCGCTGGTGTTGTTCCTGGTGTTTCTCGGTCCGAAGTGGGAGGGGCTCTTCACGCTGGTGACTGCGGGCGTGGCGATGCTGGCGGCGTGGGAGTACCTGGGTCTTACGGTGCGCGGCGGCGCCAATCCGCCGCGGCTGGCTGTCATTCTGGCCATTCTCTTGCTTTTTGGCGCACGGATTTTTGCCGACAGCTTCGACTTCCTGCACCAGACCGACGCGGTCTTCGGCGCGCTGGCGCTGGCCCTGCTCGTCTTCTGCGCCTTTCGCTCGCCGGTGGAACGAGTGATGGCCGACGCTTCGGCTTCCATTTTCTGCCTGCTCTACATCGGGCTGACCATGACTGCTTTGCCGGCTCTGCATGAGGACGCGGAGGGGAACGGGGCGTCATTGCTAACGTTTTTGTTTTGCGTGGTGTGGGCGGGAGACGTGGCTGCGCTGTATGTGGGCCGCGCGTGGGGACGGCGCAAGCTGGCGCCCTCGCTCAGCCCCAACAAAACATGGCTGGGCTCAATCGCCTCTGTGGCCGGCAGCCTGCTGGTTACTGCCGGCCTTCTTGAGCTTTCCGCCCAACTCGCCAAGCTGAATTTCGCCAAGCTTTCCTTCTCGGGTGAAAGCTGGTACTGGTTTGTGCTGGCCGTTGTGGTGAATGTTGCCGCGCAAGTGGGCGATCTGGCTGAATCGGCACTCAAACGCTCTGTGGGCGCCAAGGATTCGGGAACGATTCTGCCCGGCCATGGCGGCATCCTGGACCGCATCGACGCCCTGCTGCTGGCGGCTCCGGTGCTGTGGTACGCTCGGATCATCGGCCAACGGTTTTGACGAATTGATTGGAGCGCGATTGAAAGGAAAAGGCATCAGCCTGCCCGGTTCGGAGCGGCAGGCAAACGGCTTTACCGGCTGCCGAAAGACGGCGAAAAAAATGAGAGAGACGATCCCGCCGGGGCTAAAGCCCTCATTCATTTTGCTCGGTTTGCGGCACGACTGAAGTCGTGCCCTGATACAAAACTCGCAACGGTATGAGTTCCTGAGCAGCTTGTGAAGCCAGTGCACTCGGCCAAGAACCAGATGTCTTCATCAAATCGAGCCTGCGAATTTGGATCTTCCAAGTACCTTGAAGCGACTCGCCATTCTCGGTTCCACCGGCTCTATCGGGCAGAGTACCCTTTCCATCGTCGAGCAGTTTCCGGAGCGCTTCGAAGTGGCCGCGCTGGCCGCAGGGCGCAATCTCGAAACTGCATTCGCTCAGGCTCTCCGCTGGCGGCCGCGGATGGTTTCGCTGGCAACCGACGAACTGGCCGATCAGCTGGCTGCCCGTCTGAAGTCCGCCGGTGCTACGGGAATCGAGGTGGTGCACGGCACCCAGGGCACCGTTGCCTGTGCCACTATGCCTGGCGCGGATTTCGTGGTTTCAGCCATTGTGGGTGTGGCCGGATTAGAGGCGACTCATGCGGCCATTCTTGCCGGCAAGCCTCTGGGACTTGCCAACAAGGAGTGCATGGTGGCCGCAGGCGAAATTCTGACGCAGGCCGCTCGCGAGCGCAACGTCCCGATTCTGCCTATCGATAGCGAGCATAACGCGGTACACCAGTGCCTCCGCGTTGGCACTCACGCCGAAGTCAAGACCATTTGGCTGACGGCTTCCGGAGGGCCATTTCGTCAGCTCCCGCTCGAACAGTTCGACGACATTACCCCGGAGCAGGCGCTCAAGCATCCCACCTGGGTGATGGGGCGCCGCATCACCATCGATTCGGCCACGTTGCTGAACAAGGGCCTTGAAGTCATCGAGGCCTGCCGGCTGTTCGACGTGCGCCCCAGCCAGGTGCGCGTCACAGTTCACCCGCAGTCGACCGTTCATTCGCTGGTAGAGTTCGTTGACGGGTCGATCGTGGCGCAGATCTCAGTCACCGACATGCGCCTGCCCATTCTCTATGCACTCGCATATCCGGAGCGGCCGGAGTCTTCGCTCACCTTCGACCTGGCGGCGCTGCGGCATCTCGACTTCGAGCCGCCCGACTTCGAGCGCTTCCCCTGTCTGCGGCTGGCTTTTGAGGCCGCGGAACTGGGCGGAGCCCACCCCATCGCGTTGAATGCTGCCGACGAAGTGGCCGTTGAGGCATTCCTCGAAAGGCGAATCCCGTTTACCGGAATCCCGCGTACAATTGAAAAAGTGCTCTCGTCTACAGCCGAGGCACACCCGGCCACGATCGCTCAGGTGCTCGCTGCAGACCGCCTGGCCCGTCAAATGGCTCAAGAGGCGGTAGCGCAAGCCGATCGGTTGAGGTAGCAGCTTAGTGAAGAGGGAATGAGGAAATATACAAGATTTCTATGCACGAATTCCTGATATCGACCGTTGCATTTATCGTCCTGCTCGGCATCATGGTTGTGGTGCATGAATTTGGCCATTTTGCCGTGGCCAAGCTCTGCGGCGTGCGCGTCGAGGCCTTTTCAGTCGGCTTCGGTCCGCGCCTGTTTGGCATCAAGCACGGCGATACCGACTACAAGGTCTGCCTGCTTCCCCTCGGCGGCTACGTGAAAATGACCGGCGAGACGCCGGATGCAGGGGTCGCCGGCGGCATGGAAGAGGAGAATCCGACGCTGGCCAACGATCCCGGCGCGTTTACTTCGCATCCCCGTTGGCAACGAATGCTGATCGGCCTCGCCGGGCCGGTGGCCAACTTCATCCTGGCGTTGCTGGGCATGGCCTTCTATTACACCTGGATCAATGAGTCGCCGGCGTTTGAAGTGAACGACACGCGAATCGAGTGGGTGACTCCGGGATCTCCAGCGGCTCAGGCCGGCCTTCAGGCGGGCGATGTCATTCGCCAGTTTGCGGGTTCCGACAATCCCACCTGGTACATGGTGGATGCGCGCGCCAGCCTGAACCTGAACCAGACCGTCCCTATGGAAGTAGAACGCGACGGGAAGGACTTGAATCTCTCTCTCTACTTGCCTGGGGAGCCGGCGAACCAGGACTTCGACGTTTCCGATGTCGGGCTTTATCCGCAGCAGGTTTCCGGCCCTATCGGTGTGGCGGACGTGGTGGCCGGTGCGCCCGCGGCCGAGGCCGGCCTGCGCGCAGGCGATGCCATTGAATCGGTCGACGGCCACGCATTTCATACCGTGCCCGTGCTTCTGGCCTATCTGCAGGCCGGGCAGGGCAAGCCCATTTCGATGGTCGTCCAGCGCAACGGCCAAACGCTGCCTCCTTTGGTGGTTCACCCCGTGAATCATGACGCGCAACTTGGGCCCGGATGGAAGCTTGGCTTCGAGGCTGTTCCGCCGCCGGTGCGTGACAACCCGCTCTCGATCGACAGGGCAGTAGTCAAGTCCGTATCGTTCTGCGCCGATAGCTCCACGCTGATTGTCGACGTGCTGCGCGGCATCTTCACGCACCGTGTTTCGGTTTCGCAGCTTACGGGGCCGGTGGGAATCGCGCGCATGGCCGGTGAAGCGGCGGAGATGAAGGGGTGGTATCCGAAGTTCGCGCTGGCATCGGAGATCAGCCTCAACCTGGGCATTCTCAACCTGCTCCCGTTCCCCATTCTCGACGGCGGGCTGATTCTGCTGCTGCTCATCGAGAGCGGAATCCGCCGCGACATCAATACGCTGGTGAAGGAGCGCATCTATCAGGCGGCGTTCGTCATGCTGGTGGCATTTGCGGCCTTCATCATTTTCAACGACATTACCAAGCTGCATGGTCATTGACGATTTGCCGTTGGAGCCCGCCCAATGCACGTGAGCACCGAGGTGAGGGTGCGCTATGCCGAAACCGACCAGATGGGCATTGTGTACTATGCCAACTTTTTTGTCTGGTTCGAGATCGGCCGTGTCGAGCTCTTGCGTTCCCTCGGTTTGACCTACAACGAGATGGAGACCGAGCACCGCTGCATTCTGCCGGTGGTTGAGGCCAACTGCCGCTACCGCGCTCCAGCCCGCTACGACGACGAGATCCTGATCGAAACGCAGCCCATCTTGCTGCGCCAGCACGTGATCAAGTTTGCCTATCGCATCCTACGCAAAGGGGTGAATGGCCAGGAGCCGACGCTGCTGGCCGAGGGCGAAACCGCGCACGTGGTCTGTGACGAGACGCTGAACAAAAGAGATTTTCCCGAGCGATATGCCCACGCGCTGCGTTCAATGATGGTGTAATTCGGTCTGCTTGACCCAAAACAAAGTCGGCAAGTTTGCTTGAAACCTTCGCAACTCCAGGGAGGTCCCCCATGTTCCGGCTCCTTCGATACGCATTTCGGCAACTCAGGCAAAGCCCGGGCTTTGCCGCAACGGCCGTCCTGACGCTGGCCCTCGGCATCGGCGCTTCAACGGCAATCTTCGCCGTGCTCGACGCGGTGCTCCTCGAACCTCTGCCGTTTCCAGAGCCCGATCGGCTGGTGGCCGTGTGGACGCAGCCCGATCACCTGGTGTCGATCCCGACCATGCAGGACTACCAGCGGCGCTCGACAACCTTCGCGAGCCTTGCCGCATACCGCTCCTGGTCGCCGGAACAGAAAACGCCCGATGCGCCGCCCGCGCGCCGCCTTCTCGCCGTAAGCCAGGGCTTCTTCTCGACGCTCGGCGTTCGCTTTGCCTTGGGCGCGAGCTGGCCCATCACCGGCAACGAGCAGGATTGCACCGGGCAGGCGATCGTCAGCAATGCGTACTGGAAGCGCATGGGCGGGGGTTCGACGCCAGGCAACCGAACGCTGAACCTCGCCGGGCGCGACTTTCAGGTGGTTGCAGTGCTGCCCGCCGCGCAGGCAATCGAAGGGTCGTACGAACTGAATCGACCCGAAGTGCTTGTTCCCGTCGGCTGCGATAGCGAAGAACGGCCGAACGACCGCGGACTTTCGGATTTCAGCCTGATAGGACGGCTGCGCCCCGACGTGACCATAGCGCAGGCCAATGCCGACTTTGCGCGCGTCGATCAATCGCTGCAGCACGATTTTCCCAATGACTATCCAGTCTACGGTTCCGCATTCCACAAACCGACGCTGGTGTTCCCCTATATAGAGCTGCTCGTCGGCACTGATACAAAACCGGCACTGCTGATGACTCTGGCCGCGTGCGGGCTGCTGCTCCTGATCGCGTGCACCAACCTCGCCAACCTGCTGCTGGCGCGTAACACGCGCCGCCCCGCGGAGTTCGCCACCCGCGCCACGCTGGGCGCCTCGGTGGGTCAACTGCTCAGGCAGTTATTGTTCGAGAATGCCGTCGTTGTTGTGCTGGGAGCGTCGGGCGGTGTTGCGCTCGCGCTTCTGATCCTGAAATTGGTGAAGAGCTCCAGGGCGTTCTATCTGCCGCGCCTGGGGCACGCCTCGATCGATCTGCCGGTTCTTTTCTTTGCTATAGGGGTTTCGGCAAGCGTCACGTTTTTTCTCACATTATTGCCGGCGTCGCGGACTCTTCGGCCCGGCCTGCTGCGCGACATGGAAGCAGCGGGAAGAAGCTCGGCCTCGCGCAGCCTTCACTTTGCCGGGCGCGTGCTCGTCGTCGCGCAGATCACGTTCACTCTCGTCCTGGTGGCCTGCGCGGGATGGATGATCGCAGGCGTCTACGTGCTCCTTCATCAACCGCTCGGCTTCACACCCGCTCACCTGCTCATGGTGCGCACGGCGGCTTCGGATAGCGCTGGAAAGACCGAAGGCACGCCCGCCGAACTGGCTCTCGAACAGATCGCCGAGAACCTGCGCCGGCTTCCCGGCGTTCTCGCTGTCGCCATCACCGATCACCCGCCCCTCGGCCACGCCATCAATCGCTACGACTTCTGCTCCGATGTCCATCCCGAGCAATGCGCGCGCCAGGTCACCATCAATCCCAATTCCTATGCCGTCAGCCCCGGCTACTTTGCCGCTGTCGGCCAGGCGCTTATCGATGGCCGCGACTTCACCCAGGCTGACGACGGCCGCAATCACGTCGTCATCGTGAACCAGGCGCTGGCGGCGCGCGAGTGGCCGGGACAAAGCGCCATCGGCCATCGCGTGCATACCGGCGAGATTCACATTCCCGGCGGCGAGAGCTGGGCCACCGTTGTCGGAGTAGTCGGAAATGTCCACAGCTATGACCTGGTGTCCGCGCCGGGGCCCGACATCTACGTTCCTCGCGCGGAGGATCCAAGTGGATTCGCGACGATCCTGATCGACGTGAGAGGGGATCCGGCCAATCTCGTGCAGCCGGTCAGGGCAAAGTTCAAGGCCGGGTTCCAGCAGGCAAAACTCTCCTACACAGAGACCTTCACCGAAGAAATGGCGAGCGAGGTCTCGGAGCGCGTCTTCCTCATGCAGGCGGCCATGGTTTTCGGCGCCATCGCGCTCTTTCTTTCGATTCTTGGGACCTACGGCCTGCTGGCCTACGAAGTCTCGCTGCGCGAAAAAGAGATTGGCATTCGCCTCGCGCTTGGCTCAACACGCCGGCGCATCGTCACGCTGCTGCTGCGCGAAGAGGGCCTGTGGCTGGCGGCCGGTGTGCTGCTGGGCCTGATGTGCGCGGGCGCTACTGGATACGCGTTGCGCGCGCGCTTTTACGGTGCGCATTTAACTTCGACGGCTGTGCTGTTGGGTTCTGCTGTGCTGCTGTTTGCGCCGGCGCTGCTGGCGATTGCACTTCCAGCAAGACGCGCCGCTCTGCAGGATCCGGCCCAGACACTGCGGCGGGAGTGAAGGGCGCCATTTAGTCTGTCGCGCGCCATTACTTCTCGCGCGCCACCACAAAATCCGGCACCCACAGCAGGGCGCGCTTGAATTCGGAGTCGGACAGCGAAGCGAGCGCTTGCCGGCCCTGCTCCGCGTAGCGGTCGGCGGCGGCCATGGCGTACTCGACCGAGCCGTTCCGCGTCAGGATCTCCTGAATCTCGGTGCGGCACACGTTCTCGAAGCTGCGATCGTCCAAAACCCGCTGGATGATCTGCCGGTCAGCCGCAGTACCGTGCTCGAAAGAGTGAATCACGGCCAGCGTGGCCTTGCCTTCGCGCAGATCGCTGGCTACGGGCTTGCCCAGCACTTCTTCGGTCGCAGTCAGGTCGAGCACGTCGTCGACGATCTGGAAAGCCAGCCCTACCGCGCGTCCATAGGCGGCCAGGTTCGACTCCTGCGCATCGCTGGCCGCGGCCAGCACCGAGCCCAGCCGCATCGACACCGAAAAAAGACACGCGGTCTTGCGATAGATCAGGTCGTAATACTCGGCCTCGGAGACCGCTTTGCCCAGCTTTTGAATCTGCAGCAGCTCGCCTTCGACCATTTGCTGCGTTAGGCCGATGAGCAGGTCGAGGACGCGGAAGTTGCGCTCTTCCAGGGCCACGCGGAAGGCCTGCATGTAGAGCCAGTCGCCGGCGAGCACGCATTTCTCGTTGCCCCATGTGGTATTTGCCGAAGGCCGGCCGCGCCGCGTGTCCGCGCCGTCGATGATGTCGTCGTGCACCAGCGTGGCGGTGTGCACGAGCTCGACCACCGCGCCGAGGCGAATGGCTGAGTAGCCGGAGTAACCGAGCGCGTGCGCCGATAGCAGCAGCAGCGACGGGCGGATGCGCTTGCCGCCGCCCTCGCGCAGATACTCGGCAATTTCGGTGATCGCGCTTACGTTGGATGCGGCGTCGCGGCCCAACTCCTGCTCCACCGCGACGAGATCGTCCCGCAGCAGGTCGAAGACCTCTCTCGCCGTCGCTATCGCCAGTGTGCTCAAGGTTCTCCGGTTCCCGGGATCCCAATTCCCCGCGGTTTCAATTGCCGGCGCCGATACGTCGTTGCGCCGTTTGCTCCAGCATTGAAGCAGTCTCCGTCGGCAAATCCTAATTCGTTCGGTAATTTGTGAACTGCAGATCGAGGCCGAGGTCCTTGCCGCGCAACAGAGCGATGATCTCCTGCAACACGTCGCGATCCTTGCTGCTGATCCTGACCGTGTCGCCTTGAATGCTCACCTGCGCCTTCTTCTTCGAGTCCTTCACGATGCGGACGATGTCTTTCGCCTTTTCCGCGGGAATGCCCTGCTGCAGGCTGATCTTTTGGCGAACGCTCTGGCCGGCGGCAGGCTCAATCTTGCCATAAGTAAGATTCTTGAGCGATACGCCGCGTTTCACCAGCTTTTGGCCCAGGATCTCCTTGACCGCTTCCAGCTTATATTCCCCGGCCGAGGCCAGTTGAATGGCGTCGTTGCCTTCAAGATTAATCTCGGAATGGGAATCCTTGAGGTCAAAGCGCTGGCGCACCTCTTTCATCGCCTGGTCGATGGCGTTGCGGACCTCCTGAATGTCCACCTTGCTCACAATGTCGAACGAATTGTCCTGCGCCATAGTCCTTCCCCGTGCCCGACCAGCCGTCAGGTCCCGCGTGTGCAACTCTTTTAGTTTCCCACGTCCGGGGGTAGGTGAAACAGCCGGCAGAAGTTTTTCGTGGTCGCGGAGGCGATTTCTTCGTCGGAAACGCCGTGCAGCCCGGCCAGAACATGCGCGGTCAGGGACACCCACGCCGGCTCGTTGCGCTTGCCGCGATCGGGCATTGGAGCGAGCCACGGAGCGTCGGTTTCCACCAGAATGCCATCCAGGGGCATGCGCGCGGCTACATCGCGCAGTGGCTGCGCCTTGGGGTAGGTCAAATTACCGGCAAACGAGACCAGGAACCCGAGATCGCGCGAGCGCCGCGCCTGCTCCCATTCGCCGCCAAAGCAGTGCATTACGCCGCCCAGGGCGGTTTGCCGCCAATGGGCTTCCAGGACATCGAACAGGTCGTCCCAGGCGTCGGTGGCGCCATCCTTGGCGCGGCAGTGGATGAGGATCGGCTTTTTGCGCGCGGCGGCAATTTCCAATTGGGCAATCAGGCCCTGGCGCTGTACGTCATGCGGCGCGCCCTCATGGTAGTAGTCGAAGCCGATCTCGCCGCAGGCAATCACCTCCGGCTCGGCGAGGAGGTTGTCCAGCTTTGACAGCGCTGTCGCGTCGGCCTTGGTTGTGGTGTGCGGATAGATGCCGGCGCTGGCGTAGAGACGCGGCATTCCCGGCTGGCCTTTGAACTCGCGGCAGATATCGAGCGCCTGGTGCATCTCGGGCGGGCCGTCGCCGATGCCGATAGCCAGCACCGCGCCCACGCCGCCACCTGTTCGCTGTCAACCGGGTCGGGCAGGTCACGCAGGGCCTCGTCGGCCATCTCCGGCAATCCTGCTGTGCGCAG